>DATKDP010000019.1:0-6880 GCA_035546335.1 Thermoanaerobaculia bacterium
GACGGGTGGAGGCCGTCGGAGGCGATCATCGGTTCGTGGTGCGAGACGCTTCGGGAGAAGGTCGTGATGTCGACCCAGCGGGCTCCGGCTCGCTCCGCCTCTTCCCGCGCCACCTGATTGAACCGGTCGATCTCCGCCGCGATCGCCCCGCGATCCCTCCCCTCGGCGTACGGCATCAGGCCCCAGTCCGGAATCGACACGACGACGACACGCGCGGGCGAGCCCGACGCGAAGGAGATCGCTTTCTGCAGCATCTCGCGGAAATCCTCGCGGTACTCTTCGGCGTCCCGGCCGCGATACTGATCGTTGACGCCGATGAGCAGTGTGACGAGAGCGAACTCTCCTTCCGGCGGGTCGGCCTCCACTGCAGCAATGAGCTCTGACGTGGTCCATCCGGTGCGGGCGATGATCACCGGATCATCGACGGGTTTCCCGCGGGTGGCCAGAAGATTCGCGAGCTGCACGGGAAACCGCAGCCGCGGCACGACGGCCTCACCGATCGTGTAGGAGTCGCCGAGGGCGAGATAGCGCTGGCGCCCGTCGGAGCGGGTCTCGGGCGACGGTGGTGCGACTCCGTCGGAGCCGCACCCTGTGAGTATCAGAAGCATCAGACAGAGAGCGATCTGCAGGCGAATCATCGCTGCGAATTGTAAATCCACTCGCAAGGAAAGGCGACGCGATCCCGAGCGAGTATCGCGATCCCGCGCGTGTAATCGCGATCCCGCGCGTGTAATCGCGATCACGCCGGCTTCGCGAGGACACAAATCACACGGTCCTGTGCTCCACCGCACACAGAAGAGGTCCGGGCACGGTACAATGCGCGCCGATGCCGGTACTTTTCATCCCGAGGGAAACATCTGCTGGTGAGGCGCGGGTCGCTGCCACACCCGACACCGTCCGCCGTTACGTGAAAGAGGGCCTCTCGGTGCTCGTCGAGCCGGATGCGGGCACCCGCGCCAACTACGACGACTCGATGTACGTCGAGGCGGGCGCGACCGCGGTGGACCGGCAGAAGGGATGGACCGAGGCGGACGTGGTTCTTTCGGTGAACCCTCCCTCCGCGGAAGACATCCGGCTCATGAAGAGCGGGGCTCTGCTTGTCTCGCTCGTCTACCCTCACCGGAATCTCGATCTCGTCCGTGCTCTGGCGGACCGCGGCGTCCACAGCATCGCGATGGAACTGATGCCCCGCATCACGAGAGCGCAGACGATGGACGTCCTCTCTTCGCAGGCGAGCATCGCCGGATACAAGGCGGTGCTGGTCGCGGCGAGCCGGCTCGCGAAATACTTTCCGCTGCTGATGACGGCTGCGGGAACGATCAAGCCGGCGCGCGTGGTGATCATGGGTGCGGGTGTCGCGGGACTGCAGGCAGTAGCGACCGCCAAGCGTCTCGGCGCGCTCGTCGAGGTATCCGACATCCGTCCTGCGGTCAAGGAGCAGGTCGAATCGCTCGGCGGCAAGTTCATCGAACTGCCGCTCGAAGAAAGCGGAGAAGGTGCGGGCGGCTATGCGAAGGAGATGGGGGAAGACTTCCTCCGTCGCCAGCGGGAGATCGTGGCCGAGCGCGTAGCGGCGGCAGACGTGGTGATCACGACGGCGCAGATTCCCGGCAAGAAGGCGCCGACGCTCATCACCGAAGAGATGGTGAAGAGAATGAAGCGAGGCGCGGTGATCATCGATCTCGCCGTCGATTCCGGCGGGAACTGCGAGATCTCCGAGCCGGACCGTGAGGTCGAGAAGTACGGGGTTCACATCCTCGGCTACTCGAATCTGCCGGCGACCGTCGCACAGGACGCCAGCACGATGTACGCGCGGAATCTCCAGGCTCTGATGATGGAAGTCCTCAGCGAGGGACAGATCAGAATCGATCTCGAGAATGAGGTCATCGCCGAATCCCTGCTGGTACACGAGGGAGCAGTGCGGCATGAACCGACGAAACAACTGATGGCGGGGGGCTCCTGATGGGTGCGCTTCTCATAGGAATCTATCTTTTCGTGCTGGCGATGTTCGTCGGATTCGAAATCATCACGAAGATCCCTCCGACACTGCACACGCCGCTGATGTCGGGGGCCAACGCGATCTCCGGGATCACGATCGTCGGAGCGCTGGTGGCCGCACAGGGTGGTTCCATCGCGACGAGCCGCATCCTCGGGACCGTGGCGATCGCCTTCGCTTCGATCAACGTCGTCGGAGGCTTTCTCGTCACCGACCGCATGCTGCGGATGTTCGGAAAGAAGAAGTAAATGGTCGAATCAACAGGCATGTCCGGTCTGAGCGCGCTTCTGTATCTCATTTCCGCCGCTCTGTTCATCCTCGCGCTGAAGGGACTGACGAAGATCCGTTCCGCCCGGCGCGGAAACGGGCTCGCGTCTCTCGCGATGCTGATCGCGATCATCGCGACCGTCCTCGAGATCGGCCTCGTCGATTACCGCTACATCCTGATCGGCCTCGTCATCGGTTCTTCGATCGGACTTTTCGCGGCTCTCAAGGTCCAGATGACAGAGATGCCCGAGATGGTCGCGCTGTTCAACGGCTGCGGTGGTGCAGCCTCGGCGCTGGTGGCGATGTCGACGCTCTGGCTCGCGGTGATCGAGACCGGCTCGCCGCTGACCGCCGCCGCGGTACTGGGAGGCGCCTCAGCGATGACGATATCGCTGTCGGTGCTCATCGGCGGTGTGACCTTCAGCGGAAGCATCATCGCCTTTCTGAAGCTGCGCGGAACTCCCCGAAAGATCGGTGATCCGATTCTCCTGCCCGGCCGTCACGTGATCAATGCCATTCTCCTGCTCGCGGCTCTCGGCATGGGTTACTGGTTCGCGTTCATCGGCGCGGGCGATTTCGAGGTGGCGGTCGCGTGCGTGCTCGTTCTCGTTCTCGCTCTGGTGCTCGGTGTGATGCTCGTTCTCCCGATCGGTGGCGCGGACATGCCGGTCGTGATCTCGCTGCTGAACTCCTACTCCGGAATCGCCGCGGCGGCTACCGGATTCGTGATCTCGAACTCGATGCTGATCATCGCGGGCGCGCTGGTCGGCGCCTCAGGGCTCATTCTCACGATGATCATGTGCAGGGCGATGAACCGTTCGCTTGCGAACGTCATCTTCGGTGGCTTCGGAGCAGTGCCTGAAGGTGCTGCGGCCGGCGCCTCCCGCGACTACGGGCCAGTCCGTTCGGGTGGCCCCGAGGAGGCGGCGATGCTTCTCGATGCAGCCGAGCGTGTGATGGTGATCCCGGGATACGGCCTCGCGGTTGCTCAGGCGCAGCACATCGTCAAGGAGATGGCCGATATCCTGGAGCAGCGCGGGATCGTGGTGGATTACGCGATCCATCCGGTCGCCGGCCGCATGCCGGGGCACATGAACGTGCTCCTCGCCGAAGCCGACATTCCGTACGAGCATCTGCTCGAGATGGAGCGCGCAAATCCGGAGATGAAGAACATCGACGTCGCACTCGTGCTCGGAGCCAACGACGTCGTCAATCCCGCGGCCGACAACGATCCGACGAGCCCGATCGCGGGGATGCCGATCATTCCCGTGCTCGACGCCCGCTCGGTGATCGTGGTCAAGCGGTCTCTCAGTCCTGGCTTCGCGGGAATCAAGAACCCCCTCTTCGAGCACGAGAAGACGATGATGCTCTTCATGGACGCGAAAAAAGCGCTCCAGGAAGTCGTCGGCGAGCTGAAAGAGATCAAGTAGATCGCCCGACGGCGTCGTGGGGTGCGGACGGCCCGTCCGCTGGTCCCGGGGCGGCCCGCCCCGACCCATGGCCGATTACCGCGCTGCCCCGGTTACAACCCCGTAAAGAAAATGTCCGTGGAACCTGACGGGTGAGGCCCTGGTCGTTTATCCTGCATCGCATCATGACTGCTGTCGCTGCAACTGATGTCTCTGCCGGCTTCGCCATCCGTGCCCGCGGACTGCGGAAGACGTATCCCGGTGTGGTGGCCGTCGATCACCTCGACCTCGAGGTCGGCTCGGGCGAGTGCTTCGGCCTGCTCGGCCCGAACGGCGCGGGCAAGACCACCACGATCGAGATGCTGGAGGGGCTGACGCGACCGGACGAGGGAGAGATCGAAGTCCTCGGGAGATCGTGGCGTCACGACGCAGCCGAGATCCGGCAGAAGATCGGACTCTCCCTTCAGGAGACTCAGCTCAACGACAAGCTGACCGTGTATGAAACGATCCGGATGTTCCGTTCCTTCTACAGCCGGGGGCGGGATCCGGATGCGGTGCTGAGCTCTCTGGCCCTCGACGAGAAACGCAACGCGCGGGTTGGGAAGCTTTCCGGAGGCCAGAAGCAGCGGCTGGCGGTCGCGACGGCTCTGGTGGGCGAGCCGCAGGTGCTCTTTCTCGACGAGCCGACGACGGGGCTCGATCCGCAGAGTCGCCTCGAGCTGTGGGAGCAGATCCGGCGCTTCCGCGAAACCGGAGGGACGGTGCTGATCACGACGCACTACATGGACGAGGCGGAGCGGTTGTGTGATCGCGTCGCGATCGTCGATCACGGCCGGATCATCGCGCTCGGAACACCACAGGAGCTGATCGGATCGCTCGAGGCTTCGAAAGTCATCGAGCTGGCGACCGAACCCGAGCTCGAATCCGGCCTACTCACGGGAGTGGCGGGAGTCAGCGGGATCCACCGCCGGGGACCAAACTGGTCTCTCAATGTCGACTCGCTCGTCGACACGGTTCCCGCCGTGTTGAGGATGATCGAGCAGCAGCGCGTGCGACTCGTGTATCTCACGACGCACAACGCGACGCTCGAAGATCTGTTCGTCTCTCTGACGGGTCGCGAGCTGAGGGAGAGCTGATGGCGGAGCAGCGACACACCTGGCCGCCGCTTCTCGAGCTGACGCTCGTCCGGTTCCGTGAATTCATACGCCAGCCCGAGGCGCTGTTCTGGGTATTCGCCTTCCCGCTGATCCTTGCCATCGCGCTCGGCTTCGCGTTCCGGGACAGGGCGCCGGAGCGGATCCCCGTCGGAGTGATCGAGGGGGTGACCGAGGATCTGCTCGTCGCGCTCGAGCAGTCTCCGGCGCTGACTCCGCGGATCTACCCGGAATCGGCTGGGCGGGAAGCACTGCGGACGGGGAAGATCTCGCTCCTGATCGATCGCGACGAGGCGATCGTCTTCGTCTTCGATCCCACCCGCCCCGAGTCGAGAACCGCGCGGCTGGAAACGGACGACGCGCTGCAGCGTGCAGCCGGCCGGAAGGATCTCGTTCCGGTCGAGAATCGCGAGTCCCGCGAGCCGGGTTCCCGCTACATCGATTTCCTGATCCCCGGTCTCCTGGGGATGAATCTGATGGGGACCGGGATGTGGGGCGTCGGATTCTCGGTCGCGACATCGAGGATGCAGAAGCTGCTCAAACGGCTCGCGGCGACACCGATGCGCAAGAGTGACTACTTTCTCTCGCACATGCTCTCGCGCCTTCTCTTTCTCTTTCTCGAGGTCGTCGTGATCGTGGCGTTCGGCTGGATCGTCTTCGACGTGGCGGTGCGGGGCTCGATTCTCCTTCTCACGGTTGTGTCACTGATCGGAGCGTTCACATTTTGCGGACTCGGTCTTCTCACCGCGTCGAGAGCGCAGACGATCGAAGGAGTCAGCGGGCTGATGAATCTCGTGATGGTGCCGATGTGGATTCTCTCGGGAGTCTTCTTCTCCTCCGAGCGCTTTCCCGACACGATGCAGCCATTCATCAAGGCGCTGCCCCTGACGGCGCTCAACGATGCGCTGCGGGCGGTGATGATCGAGGGGAGTGGTCTGATGGCGGTCGCCGCCGAGATCGGAATCCTGGCACTGTGGTGCGTGCTCAGCTTCGTCGTCGCGCTCAGGATCTTCCGCTGGAACTGAGATCTTTCAGCTCACGAGAAACTCCGCAAAGCTATGCCACGCTCCCGTCCCGGAGATCACAAGACGCAGCGGTACCGAAAGGATCAGCAGCGCGCCCCCCCAGATGTAAGCCTTGTGGACGCGTCTTCGCGAGAAGAGATCGTAAAGGATACCGAATGCCACGAAGATGAAGCTCAGTCCGAAGAACGCCGGCGGTCCGAGTGACAGCACGCCGGGGAGGCGCGCCACTGCCGCCACGATGATGCTGATGTACGCCAGGAGCATGAGCCGCTTGTGCGCTTCCTTGTTTCGGCGCAGCAGCAACGCCGCGGTGACGAACCCGCCGAACAGCAGCATGTCGAACAGGGGAATCGCCATGAATGCCAGAGGATCCACCCCCGGAGGCGCCGATCCCGCCGCCGCGCCGGCAACGGCCGTTTTCACGCCTACCGCGAACATGGCCGCCGCCAGTACCGCTCCCCCGATCCCCAGCCGCTGGTGGAGTCTGACACGGTGAGCCGCCACCAGCACCGTCTGCACGAAGAACACAAGCAGCCATCCGGTGAACAGCGCGCCATGGATGTGAACCAGGGGGCTCATAGGCCGCCCACTCAGTGTCGTCATCGGCGCCTCGCCGAACAGTCGCAGGTAGTAGGTCGGGGCGAAGCCCATGATGACGGTAAGCGCGAGGACGATGGCCATCCCGCTATAAAACACACGGTCGTATCGCCCGGCCACAGATGAATGCGGAACGTCACGCGCAACAGCTGCACTGGTCATGGAACCCGTTCTCCGAAAAAGTCAGTGCCGACAAACTACGATTGGCCCCTGATCCTGTCAAGCCTGGTGCGCGCGAGGACGTCCGACCCTCACGAAGCCTGTATAGTTCTCGCCCCTCGCCTCTACACCACACGCAACCGGCAGACGTCGTTGAGCAGACACACCTCGCACTGCTCGCGACGCTGTTTGCGGCTGCACTGGTCGAGCACTCCGAGACGGCAGATGGCGTAGTCGAAACGGACGGGATCGGCGGGGTCGAAGCGCCGGAGC
>DATKDP010000020.1:0-26866 GCA_035546335.1 Thermoanaerobaculia bacterium
CGCCACGTCTACGAGACCGATCCGCTGATCTGCTCCCGTTGCGGCGCAGCGATGAAGATCATCGCCTTGATCACCGAGAGGAAAGTGATTCGGGCCATTCTGGCTTCGCGGCGCGACTCCCCATCGGCCACGGCCGGCTCGCGCCACCCCCCGCCCTCCGCTCGCCCGGCCGTGGCCGACGGGGAGTAAGAGACGATCGCGCTGACGATCGCTCTGGTCGAGCTACGTTTGCATACACTTCCTGATTTCAGCAAAGCACCGGCATCGTCCCGTTTTCCGCGGAGGCACAGGGATCAGAGGCCCGTCCACTTCCATCCGAACGGCCCAAAGAGGTAGGCTTCCGCGTACGTGATGCTGTTTTTCAGGTCGAGGTGGTGTTCGCGAAAATGAAAATTCCTATCCCTATGTCCGGTTTGGCCACCATATTGCTCGCAGCATCGCTGATTGGGGTCGCGGCTTGCAGCAAATCGGATGAGCAGTCGGCTGGTGGAACAGAGCGCGCCTTCGAGAAACCACCGCCGGCGCCGCCGATCGTTTTACCCCGCGATGCCGCACCCGATGCTGCGCCGGTCGATGTCGAGGCAGAGATCGCGAAGCTCCTTGATCCGAAGACGCAGCGCTCCGCGATCGAGCGATTGGGCTCGTCGAACGATCCGCGCGCGGCTTTCGCGCTCGTCCCGATGCTCGACCACGATCATGTGCCCGACGCGCTGAGGCGTCTCGGCAAGCATTCGATCGAGCCGCTGAAGCAACTGCTGAACGACACCGATGCGAAGACTCGTAAGCTCGCGGTGATGACGCTCGGGTATCTCGACGATCCCGTGATCATTGACCTCCTGTTGCCGCTGCTACGTGACAAGGATTCCGGGGTCAGCAGCATGGCAGGCGTGTCGCTCGGTGCGAAGCAGGACGTGCGCGTCGCACGTGCCGTCATTCCGATGTTGGCGGATGACGATTTCGGCAAGCAGTTCGGGATCGTCTTGCTGCTCGAAGCGACAGGCTCCGTTGCCGTCGAGCCGCTCCTCGAGGCGATGCAGGACGCAGACGCGCGCATCCGTATCGGAGCTACTCATGCGCTGGCACGGATCAAAGATCCGCGAGCGTTCGATCCAATGATGAAGCTTTTGGCCGACAAGGAGCCGCGCGTGCGTGCCGCGGCCGTTACCGCACTGAGCCAAACCACGGTCGATACGCGCGACGCCTTCCTGGCGATGCTCGAGGATGCAGATCCAAATGTGCGTCTCGCGGTCGTCGCGGCGATCAAGGACCCACGTGCGGTTCCGGTGCTGGTGAAGTATGCCGTCGGCGACGGAAATCTGCAGCGGTATGCTATCGAAGCACTTGGCCGCATCCGCGATCCCTCGGCGATCGATCCGCTCGTGCGCCAGATGCAGACGGAGCGCGATCAATACGTGCGCGAGGTCATCAGCAACGCACTCGCGGCGTATGGTGAGCCCGCGATCGACGTGCTCGTGCAGGTCCTCGGGAACACGAAGGCGACGCAGCGCCGTGATGCTGCGCGTGCGCTCGCGGGGATCGATCACGAGCGAGCACGCGAGGCACTGAAGGCCGCGATCGAGACGAAGGACCTCGCGACCATCGCCGGTGGGGTCAGGCATTACTGCAAGCTTCGCCAGCCCGAGACGAACGCGCTCCTGATCGCCGCGCTCGACAAGTTCGGCGACGTCGAGCTCGCGCACTACATGCTGAACTGCAACAACTCCGACACGGACGCCGCGGCACGCGCGTGGGCGAAGAAACGCGGCCACAAGATCGAGATGCACATGACGCGCGGACGGTGATCGATGGGCCGCTATCTATCTAACCGGGCTCCTGTCCCGCCCGAAGCGCCTCTTCCACTAGCTCGCGGACGCGTCGATAGGTCACGTCGGACCAGCCGTAACGGTCCCCGGCGACGATCTCGGCACTGGGGCCGGGAAATCTCCCAGACTTGTGCTGCGCCGTGTAGCGAAGCGACCGCAGCGTAAGGCCGAGATCGTAGGTCGGTTCGGCATGGCGCGCGAGATAGAGCGCAGCCAGTATCGCATTGCTGCGACGCGGGATTAGCTCTTCGATGTGAAGGGTCAGGGTGAAGGTCCCTTTGCCGCCGGCGGCCCGGATTCGCTGTCCGGTCTGTTCCAGGAGGGCGTCGCGGTTGAGGACATCGGTGTCACCGCAACGACGGATTTCCTCGAGCAGCTCGCGCTCGGCGGAGGCCAGCTCCGAGCTGCGCTTGCGATGCTCCTGCAGCGCCCGCGGGTCGAGCGCGGTAATCGACTCCTCGAGTGCCCTGCTGAGATCGAATGGATGCGAGCCTTCGCGATGGACGGCGATCAGCCGTGCGAGCGCATCCGGGGGACGGAGCGAGGCGATCTCCCGCACCGCGTTGACGCGATATTCGCAGGCGCGAAAATCGTTGGCAGCGGTGGCGGTGAGGCGGTCGGCGATCTGTTCGGGCGTCTCCGGCTCCGCAGCCGGCTGAGGTTGCGGGCGGGGCCCGAATAGCCGGCGAAACATCCCCATCGTTCCCTCCCAAGGATAGGAAATCCAAAGCCTTTTCCGTGCGCATCATACGCCCTCGTCACCGACGTTCGCGATCCGGTAGAGACTCGCGATGTCCTGGTCGCCGAGCCGAATGCAACCGTGAGACACCGACGGCCCGAGCTGACTCGTCTGCTGCGTTCCATGCAGCGGCATATCCGTCGCCGAGGTTCAGGCGATAGTTTCCGAGGACCATCAACTTCCATCCGCACGTGCATGCGATCGTCAGCCGCGGCGGTTGGACAAGAAGCGGAACCTGGGTTGCGGTGCCGTGGGTCGACCCGCACGCGGCGGAGTTGTTGTTCCGGCACGAGGTTCTCTCCCTCCTGCGGAACGCGGGACTGATCGACGAAGAGAGAATCTCGCTGCTGTTCTCGTGGAAGCACACGGGATTCTCGGTCCACAACAGCGTGACTGTCGCGCCGGAAGATGCAGCCGGGGCCGAGCGGCTGGTGCGCTACCTGATGCGCGCGCCCGTCAGCCAGCAGCGGCTGGAGATCGATGAGGAAACGACGGAAGTCAGAGTGCGAGCGAAGAGTGGCGCGGACGATGCGGCCACCGCCGAGGAGAGCGAGACGCTCGATCCGGACGAGGCGGTGGCGCGCATCTGGCGCAGATCCCCGAGCCACGGAAACACTTGATCCACAGTGATGGACACTACGCGAATGCCGCCCGGGCCAAGCGCGCACGTGAAGCGGCCGGCGCCCGGGACGCACCATCACCCGCTGCGGCGGCTGCGGCGGCGAGCGAGCCGGATTCGCCGGAGCGAAAGGCGGCCCGAAAACCATGGGCGGATCTGATCCGCCACGTCTACGAGACCGATCCGCTGATCTGCTCCCGTGGCGGCGCAGCGATGAAGATCATCGCCTTGATCACCGAGAGGAAAGTCATTCTGATTCAGTAAAGCACCGCCATCGTCCCACTTTCCGCGGAGGCGCAGAGATCACAGGCCAGTCCACTTTCATCCGAACGTCCCAAGAGGTAGACTTCGGCGTACGTGATGCTGTTTTTCAGGTCGAGGTGGTGTTCGCGAAAATGAAAATTCCTATCCTTCATTGGCTGGTGCTCATTCTCGGCTACACTAAATCAAGATGCCGGAGATCCTTCGGGGAAGCATCCGACACTTCCCTGTTTCCGAGCTGCTGACGTTTCTCGGGCGGCTCGGCCTCAGCGGAACACTCGATCTCGAGAAAGCCTCGGTTCGAACGCGCATTGTCACTGGGGGAGACCGGATCCGCTGGGCGGAGTCGAACCGTGATCGGCATGCCGCGGAGATCGTCCTCGACGTCATGGAGTGGACCTCGGGAATGTTCACTCTGAGCGACGAGGCCGGCCTGCCCCAGGGCCGCGACGCGCTGGCGATCGAGCTGGCCCCGCTGATCGAGGAAGCGAAGCGTCGTGCCGCTGAAGCATTGCTCTACTCCGACGATGCGCTCTTTCGGGTGGTCGACCAGCCGGCCATGCCCCATCAGGTCAGTCTGACCGGCGATGATCTCAAGCTCCTGTTCCGACTGTCGGTGCCCCGAACGTTCAATGAGCTCCTGAGCGAAACCAATGAGGCGAAGAAGGTCCTCGGTGAGAGGTTGAAGCGGCTCGAGCAGCTCGGATTGCTTCAACCCCAGGAGTCAGTCGAGTCGTCGGAGCCGGAAACGACGCAGAAGACCCCGCTTCCTCAACGGAAGCGGACCGTCATCGGCTCGCTCACTCCCGACGGAACCTCCAGAGACGTGTTTCCCCTCCTCGATCCGGAGCATACGATCGGAAGGCTCGAGGGGAACAGCATCACACTCAATGACGGGAGCGTCTCCTCCAGGCACGCCCGGATCGTTCGGACCGAAGGGGGATTCGTGATCGAAGACCTGCAGAGTCGGAACGGGACGTTCGTGAACGGCGAGAGGGTAGCGGATCGGCGAACGCTCAGTGATGGGGATCTCATCCGCATCGGAAAGGTCATTCTCACGTTCAATATCGCCCAGGAGTCAGTGGCCATCGCCCACACGGCTCCGGGAGGCGAGGCCGGAACACCTCGTCCATGAAATACGATCTCGCCATCGTCGGCTCGGGGCCGGCCGGTCTTTCCACCGCTTCCCACGCGCAGGCGAACGGTCTCTCGTATGTCCTGCTGGAGAGAACCGATCACCTGGCGGATACGGTCGACGCCTATCAGGCGCGCAAGTTCGTGATGTCGGAGCCGGTGCTGATTCCGTCGCGCGGCGAGCTTCCGTTCGAAGCCGGCTCCCGCGAGTCGATCCTGGAGGCGTGGAGCAGTCATGCCGCCGAGCGCAGGCTGAACATTCACTTCAATGCCGAGGTGAAATCGCTGCGACGGGACGGCGAGCGATTCCGCCTGCAGACGGCGGCCGGTGCCGAATACGACGCCGGCCGCGTCGTGCTGGCGATGGGGACTCAGGGCAATCCACGCAAGCTCGGCGCGCCGGGCGAACAGATGCCGCACGTTCGCTACCGGCTGGTCGATCCATCCGAGCATCGTGAACAGGACATTCTGGTCATCGGCGCCGGCGACTCGGCGCTGGAGATCGCCATCGCCCTCAGCGACGAGAACCGCGTCGGGCTGGTCGTGCGTGGTTCGGAAATCACCCGAGCCAACGAGATCCTCACCCGCGAGGTGCTCTCCCGGCAGGCCTCCGGAGCCCTGACGATTCACTACGGTACGACGGTGAAGGAAGTGTTCGACGGCTACGCCGATCTCCTCGTGCTCGGCGACATGGTGCGCATCCCTCCGGATCTGCTCTTCCTGAAACTGGGGGCGGATCCTCCGCGGAAGTTTTTCGAATCGATCGGCATCCGCTTCGGGAGTCAGGGGAAGGACGCCCGGCCGATCCTCAGTCCGGTGCATGAATCGACGGTTCCCGGACTCTTTCTCATCGGCGCGGCCAGCGGCCGCGATCTGATCAAATTCGGCATCAATCAGGGTTGGGAGGTCGTGGAGCACCTGATGGGCCGGCAGGTCGAGCCGGCGGATGAGGCTGTGCTGCGCGAGCGCCTCCCATATTGGGAGGGAAGCGTGCGCGAGCGCATCGCCGCCTTGCGCTCCCGTGTACCGCTGCTGGCCGCGTCGGACGAGCAGCAGTTGAGGGATACGTTTCTCGCCGCCCGCGTCCGGGAGTATGCGTCCGGAGAGACCATCATTCGCCAGAACGACTATACGAACGACTTCCTCATCGTCGCCTCCGGGCGCGTCGCGCTGACGCGGCGGCCGGAGAATGGCGACCGGGAAGTTCCCGTGGCCGAGCTGACGGCCGGAAACTTTTTCGGAGAGATGAGTCTGATCTCCGGCCGCCGCCGTACCGCGACCGCGCGTGCATCTGGACCGACTCGCATCATCGAGATTCCGCGCAAGGCCATTCTGAAGATGCTCGCCTCGGCTCCGCGGGCCCGGGCGCTGGTCGATCAGGCGTTCCTTCTGCGGGCGTTCGGAGGCTATCTCTTCCCCGGCCTCAACGAAGCGCTGCTCGGTGAGCTCGTGGACAAGGCCGTGGTGGAGAGCCTGGGCAAGGACGCCGTCGTCTTCCGCGAGGGCGATCCCGCCGGGGCCTTCTACCTCATTCGCAACGGGATGGTGAAGATTTCCAAGCGCTCGGGAGACAACGAGGTCGTGCTCTCCTATCTCGTGGCTGGAAACTTCTTCGGCGAGGCCGCCCTGGTCTCTGAAGCCAGCCGGACTGCCACCGTCATGACCATCTTCCCCTCCGATCTGATCAAGCTGTCGAAGAGCGATTTCGACAGCTTCCTCGCCGCTCACCCCGACCTGCGCGAGGCTCCGCTGCGCAAGCTCGAGGAGCGGCGCATTGCCGGACTCATTGCCGAGGCCACGCCCGGCTCGGGAAGCATCCTCGGCGATCTCATACGTGAGGAAGTAGTGATGGGCACGCAGACGCTGCTCATCGACGAGCATCGCTGTATCCGTTGCGGCAACTGCGTGAATGCCTGCGAGGGAGTGCACGATGACGGGCAGGCTCGTTTATCCCTGACCGGAATCAAGTTCTACAACCTGCTCGCGCCGAACTCCTGCTGGCAGTGTGAGAACCCGCTCTGCATGCTCGATTGCCCTCCCGACGCCATCGCCCGTGATCCCCGCGGCGAGGTCTACATCAAGAGCAACTGCATCGGCTGCGGCAACTGCGAGAAGAACTGCCCGTACGGGAACATCTTCATGGTGCACAAGGAGCCCAGGCAGTCGCTCTTCTCATGGGTGACATCCCTTTTCGGGAAGAAGGATGACGCAGCAGTGGAGCAGACCGTCGCGGTCAAGTGCGATCTCTGCCGCGACATCGCCGGCGGGCCGGCCTGCGTGCGAAGCTGCCCGACGGGCGCGGCCATCCGGCTCACACCCGAGGAGTATCGCGAGACTCTGGAAGAGCTGGTCGTAAGCCGGGGAGAGCGATGATGTCCAGCGGGACGGCGCGCCTCGCATCTGGCCTCGTCGCGCCCGCAACGCGGGCCGCTCTGGTTTTCTTCACAGCCTCTCAGAGGGGCGGATGAGCGTTCCGCGCAGCGGTCCGGCCTGGCGGCGGATCTTCGTCGTCCTTCTCGCCGCCGTGATCGGGTTCTGGTTCTGGTTTTCGCGTGGGGAGTTTCCCCACGGCGGCTCCACCATCGGATTGATCTACGGCACGTCCGGATTCCTGCTGATTCTTCTGCTGTCGTTCTTCGGCATTCGCAAGCGGTGGTACCGCTCGAGACTCGGGACGCTCGAGCAGTGGCTGCAGGCGCACATCTATCTCGGTCTGCTGGTGCTGGTGGTCCTTCTGCTTCACACCGGCGGCCGTTTCAATGACCGCATCGCGGTCATCACTCTCATTCTTCTCGGAGTGGTCGTGATCAGCGGAATCGCCGGCTCCATCCTCTACGTCACCGTGCCGCGACTGCTCACGGAGGTGGAGAGCGATCTCACGGTCGAAGAGATCTCCGAGCAGCTCAATCAACTCGGCCGCACGATGGCCCGTCTGGCCTCGGGACGCTCGGCCGCATTCCAGAAGATCTATGGCGAGCTGATACGCCTGACGCTTCCCGCCAGCTTCGCCGGTTGGGGGCTGCTCGTGTCCCGACTGAAGCGGCGGCGGCCGAAAGAGCCGGCGGACTGGACCCGGCTGCTGACGCTGGCGCCGGCGGAGGAGCAGGAGGAGCTCCGCCAGCTCCTGGTGATCTCGCGGCAACGCAAGGAGCTGCTGCTGCGCCTCACCTATCAGCAGCGCTACCGGAACGTACTGGAGTTCTGGCTCTACATCCACGTTCCGTTCACCGTCGCCCTTCTCCTGTTCTCCATCGTCCACATCGCAGCGGTGTTCTATTACGGGAGGATGCCGTGGTGAGGGCCCGATGAGCTTTCTGGTGCAGCGAGACGCCGGACGCGGTCTGACACTGACGCAGATCTCCGCTGAGGTGCTGCGCATCGGCCGGGGCACGAATCAGGAACTGCGCTCCGAGAATCCGGCAGTGGCCCTCGAGCACGCAGTGATCGAGCAGGACGCTGCGGGCTACGCCATTCGCGACCGGGGAAGTATCACCGGAACGTATGTCAACGGGAAGCCGGTCGAGTCCGCCCGTCTGAGCAAGGGCGATCGCATCGAGATCGGCGATCTTCGGATCGATGTGCAGCTCGCCGACCCGTCGAAACCGCTGTTCCTTCGAGTCAGCTCCGCGAGATCAGTGGCCGGTGTGGTATTCGACGAGGCGGAGAATGCGAGTGACGATCTCGCCGCGGCGCCCGGCGCCGAGGTGTTGCGCCCGGTGAAGGTCGACTATGCCGCGGCGTACCGGCTGCGGCGGACGTATCTGAGCAAGCTCTCAATCACGGCCATGCTTCTGATCGTTGCTTTCGCCGTCATCGGCGAAGCTGTGCGTCCCGAGGGCCAGCACATGTTCCGTCCCGGCGAGATCTCGTCCGCGCACGGCCGGGCGCGCGACGCGCAGGGACGGTCGATCGCCGATCGATGCGACGCCTGCCATGTTCCCTGGCGCAGTGTGACCGATGCGAAGTGCCGGCAGTGCCACGAAGAAGGTCCTCATGCGCTGCTCGTTTCGACCAATCTTTCCTGCTTCTCCTGCCACGCGGAGCATCGTGGAGCGACGAAGCTCTCGGCCATGGGCGACCGGGAGTGCACCGGGTGCCATCAGGACCTGCACGCCGTCGTGAACCGTCCGCCGTCGCAGCTCGCCTCCCTTCGCTTCGGCGACGGTCGTTACTCCTTCCAAGAAATCGCCCGCATCGACACTTTCGGCGGGATGCATCCGCAGTTCGTTTATCCCTCGGATGCCAACACGCTGCGGTTCAACCATGCTCGTCACCTCGTGCCGCAGGGAATTCCCAACGCTTCCGGTCGCCGCGAGGTTCTGCGGTGCGACGGTTGTCACGAGATGGAGACGGTCAGCGGCAGCACCGATCCGGTGGCGATCAATTTCGCCGCTCACTGCCAGTCCTGCCACCGCCTCTCGTTCGACCCGCGCCTTCCGTCGGCCGAAGTTCCCCATGGGGCTGAACCGGGAGTGGTCTATGGCTTCATCGCGGCGGCATATTCGGGGGATCGCGATCTGACCGGCAGGCCGGCATCGGAGGTTCGGCGCATTCTCAGCGAGCGGAAGAGCGTTCGCACCGACGCCAGGAGCGTCCTCGCCGCCGAACAGGTGGTCAAGACCAAGTGCCGCTTGTGTCACGAGATCGTGGAACGAGACGGACGACTGGCCGTCGTGCCTCCGCACATCCGCCGGGAGTGGCTCACCGCCGCTGCCTTCACACACGAACGGCATCTGACCATTGCCTGTGAGACGTGCCACCAGTCCGTGCGCACCAGCTCGAACACGAGTGACGTGCTCATGCCGCAGCGCGAGCAATGCGCCGGATGTCACGGCCGCAACGTAGCAAGAGAACAGACCGCCAGCTCCTGTCTCACGTGCCACGAGTATCATGGGGCCACTCACGGCGGCGGAAGCGAAGAGTGAGGCTCTGAACGAGGGGGAGGCGAATGCTGCAGGAGATCCTGCTGGCGGTGATCGTTGTGCTGTTGCTGGTTGTGCTCGTGCCGGTCGGAGCTGCGCTGTTCCAGAGACTTCGTACGGACCGGAGCAGGCAGCCTCTTCCGCCGGCAGGCCGCGCTCCCCGCCGGCCGCCTCCGCCTCTGACGACACCACCTCCGCCACTTGCGGAGCCTGCCCCTCCACCTGCTCCGGCCGTGGCCTCAGCGCCGGCGCCTGCACCGGCACCGGCGCCGGCATCCAGGCCGGAGGGAGAAAGCACTCCCGCCGGAACGGAGATGGTGCAGTGGTACGGCATGCTGCACGTGACCAGCGGCGTGCTGGAGGGGAAGCGGTTCATCATCGAAGAGGAAGGCCTCTACATCGGTCGTGACCCGGCGCTGTCCACGATCGTGATTCCCGACACGCGGATCTCGAAGCGCCACGTTCGCATCGTTCCTCGCGACGGAAAGGTGTGGGCCGTGGATCAGGAATCGACGAACGGGACGTATCTCGCTTCGGCGCCGGGACAAAGGATCACCGAGGTCCAGTTGAAACGAGGAGACGAGCTGATTCTCGGCGAGGACGCAGCTACGATTCTCTATCAGATTTGAGCTGTATGCGAACGATCATGATTGCAGCGCTCGTCGGCGCGCTCGCCGCGGACGGCCTGGCGCGGACGCGCTCCGTCAGGCGCACCTCGCTTCCCCGTGATGCGGCCGGCTGCGACATCGTGGCGCCAGTCTGTTCGGAGGGAGGCAGCGCATACGAGCCGCTGCGCGCGGGAGAGGCGGAGATCATCGTCCGCGCTGCGGCGAAGGCACTCGACGTCACGACGATGACCATCGCCGTCGTCGACCGTGCCGGCCGGCCTCTGGCTCTCTTCCGCAAGCCGGCGGCTCCGCCTGAAAACGACGATCCGGCCGTAGGCGTGGCTCGCACCGCGGCCTTCTTCAGTCATAACATGGCCCCGCTCTCGTCGAGAACCGTCCGCTTCATCAGCGGCATTCATTTTCCTCCCGGCATTACGAACACGCCGAGTGCAGCCCTCTACGGAATCGAGAACACGAATCGAGGGTGCGCCCTGAATGTGGAGTTCAATGAAGGGAAGTGCCTTCCTCCGGCGCGGTCCGTCGCAGGCGGAAGTTGCGACTCGACCACCAGCAGCGGTTGCGGACCCGGAATCGTCACCGGGAAACGACAGCCTCGAGACGAGGACCCGTCGAGCGTCGAGGCGGGGGGCATCCCGCTCTACCGCATCGTTCCGCCGGGCCTGGCGCAGGCCGGCGAAGGGAAGGTGTCGAACGGTCAGCTCATCGGTGCCATCGGAGTGGTCGGAGTCCCGGGAGATCCACAGCGAGCGGAGTTCGCCGCCGCCAGTGCGGCCTTCGCCGCGATCGGGTCGCCCGCCGGTCCCATCATTCCCGTTCCTTCATACCCGCTTCCCCATCCCGGCAACGTGTTCGTCGATGGAATCCGGCTGCCGTTTCTGGGACCCGATCTGCGCCTCGAGTTCAACGACGACGGGCTTCCCACCGGCGTCCGCCGGCTCGCCGGCACGAGCGGCGGAACCGATGACGGGACGTTCATCATCGTTCCGCGCAACGGCGGATGCGCGCCGAACGGCGATCTCTCCGGCCCGCGTGCGGGATCGAGGATGACGAGAGACGAAGTCGCGGGCGTCGTCCAGCGGGCCACCGAGACGGCGAGGCGCACGAGAGGGTTGATCCGCCTTCCGCTGAACAGCTTTGCCCGGATGGTGATCGCCGTGGCCGATGTCGACGGATCGATTCTGGCGCTGCACCGGATGCCCGACGCCACGGTCTTCTCCGCCGACGTCGCCGTCGCGAAAGCACGCAACGTGGTCTGGTTCAGCGAGAACGGGCTGCCTGGCGTGCCGGCCGGCACGGCCGTCACGAACCGGACCATCGGCTTCGGCGGCCAGCCCTTCTTCCCGCCGGGCATCGATTCGAAGGCGTTCGATCCGCGCGAAGGGCCGTGGTACCGGTCACTTTTCGTGCGCGATCTCGCCAATCCCTGTTCGCAGGGCGATCAGAGCGCGAATGCCAATCAGAACGGGATCGGCTTCTTCGCCGGCTCCACGCCTCTCTACCGCAACGGCCAGCTCGTCGGGGGCCTTGGAGTGAGCGGCGATGGAATCGAACAGGACGATTACGTGAGCTATCACGCGGCCGGAGCGTTTCTGCCGCCGCAGCAGATCTGGGCCGACCGCATCCGCATCGACGGCGTACGCCTGCCGATGTTCAAGTTTCCGCGTCACCCCGAGGGCGTCGACGAATGACGGCGCGAAGCGCACTGCTCGCGGCGCTGCTTCTGATGGCACGGGGCACGAACGGGCAGACGATCATCGTCCACGATGCGCCCGTCCTCTATACCGACGCCATCCCCTTCACCATCTCCGGGACGATCGACGCTCCGGCCGGAACGCCCGTTCGGATCGTCATCGGTGAAGTCGCCATCCAGACGACGGTGGGGGAGGCGGGCGAATGGCGCGCTGTATGGACCGCGCCGCTCGAGACGGGCGCCCACGACATTCGGATCGAGGCAGCAGGGGAGTCGGTGACGCATCCGCTCCGGGTGCAGCTCCGCGGCATCCTTCCCCGGCAATCGGGGATCGCACGGACGCCGCGCTACGCCGAGATCCGGCCGGTGACGGAACCGTCGCTGGAGGAGGTGACCGATCGCTGGCGCATCGTGCCGCCGCCGTACGAACTGGACGAACAGCCGCGGGCCGGGAGAATCGGAGCGCGCGGCGCCACGCTCGACCCTTACAACAGGAATCTCCTCAAGGGCGACTATCCGATTCGTGGAAACGACACGTTCCTCGTGCTCACCGGGATTTCCGATACGCTCGCCGAATCGCGCACCGTCCCGGTGCCGTCCGGTGTCAGTACGGCCCGTCCCGGAAGCTTTCGCTTCTTCGGCAGCGAGGATCAGAATTTCTTTCTGCAGAATCTCATCCTGTCGGCCGATCTCTATCAGGGGGACACGACGTTCCAGCCGGCCCGGCAGCGGGTGAAGGCCACCGTCATCGCCAATCTGAACCACCTGCGCGTCGACGAGACGGCGGTTGTGAAGCCCGACGTCCGTCGAGGCACGCGGAGGACGGACGGATTCCTGGCGCTGCAGGAGCTCTTCTATGAGCGGAAGCTGCGCGACCTCACGCCGAACTACGATTTCCTCTCCGTGCGCGCCGGCGTGCAGCCCTTCGTCAGCGACTTTCGTGGGTTCGTCTTCTCCGATACGAACCTCGGAGTCCGCCTGTTCGGAAACTACGCATCGAACCGCTACCAGTACAACCTGGCGTACTTCGAGCGGCTGGAGAAGGACACCAACAGCGGGTTGAACATCATCCACGAGCGTCGCGGCCAGCGCGTGGTGGTGGCGAACTTCTACTGGCAGGACTTCATCCGCAGGGGCTACACGCAGCAGTTCTCCATTCACCACATGCGCGACGATGCGTCGACGCACTACGACCGCAACGGCGTCCTCGTGCGTCCCGCGCCGGCCGGTGCCGCTGCGCCGCATGACATTCACGCGACGTACGTCGGCGCGGCCGGGCTCGGACACTTCGGCCGGATCAATGTCGACCACGCCGTCTACTTTGTCTTCGGGCGTGACAGCCTGAACCCCATCGCCGGGCCCGACCCGCTTCTTCGCCGCGGCGACAGCGTCAGCATCGCCGCGGGGATGGCGGCGCTCGAGCTCTCGTACGATCGCGACTGGTTGCGGCCGCGCATCGGTTTCTTCTACGCCACCGGCGACCACAATCCGCGCGACCGCACCGCGCGCGGATTCGACTCCATCTTCGATACGGCGCTCTTCGCCGGCGGCGGCTTTTCCTTCTTCAACCGGCTCGGCATCCGCCTGGCGTCCACCGGCGTGGCGCTCGTCGAGCGCGGCAGCCTTCTTCCCTCACTGCGGAGCAGCAAGGACGAGGGGCAGCCCAACTATGTGAATCCCGGCATTCAACTGGCCACCATCGGCCTCGACGTCGAAGTCACGCCGCGCCTCAAGGCCATCTTCACCGGCAACTACATCCGACTCGACGCCACGGAATCCGTGGAGGCGCTGCTCTTCCAGAAGATCCGGAAGGAGCTTGGAACCGATCTCAGCGCCGGAGTTCGATACCGGCCCTTCATCAGCAACAATTGGATCGTTGTCGGGGGCCTCGCGGCGTTCATTCCCGGCCGCGGGTTTCGCGACATCTACGAATCGGGTGATCCGCTGTATCACCTGTTTACGAATGTAATCCTGCAGTTCTGAGGGATCAAAAAAGAATGCGGGAATACCGGCATGGTCGAGGCAGTGTCATCCTGAGCCGGCGGAGCCGCGTCAGCGGCGAGGCGCCGCGAAGGATCTTCCTGCGAGCCACGAGGGAAGATCCTTCGCCGTCTTCGCGGCTCAGGATGACACCGCTATCCCGATCGCTCGGAGGCTGTGAAGAAATCGACACCCCCTCATCCGCCTTCGCCACCTTCTCCCCCGCGCGCGGGGGAGAAGGGCTCTCGAATCGCCCACACAGCGAGAGCCCCTCGCCCCGCGAAGCGGGGAGAGGGTGGCGCGAAGCGCCGGGTGAGGGGCTGAGGTGCGCAGGATGACACGGCTACTCGTTGCCTCGCTGTCGCTCGCCATCCTTCTCATCGCTTTCTTCGCCACAGGGCAGGATGACCCGCCGAAGGCGCCGTCACGCCGCGGTCAGACCGAAGCGCAGGCGGCGGTCAAGTCGCAGGGCTGTCTCTCCTGCCACGAAGGCGTCGAGCCGATGCACGTCTCACCGGCCGTCAAGCTCGGTTGTACCGACTGCCACGGCGGCGATGCTCGTGTGGTGGCCAGAGCGATCGATGATGACGATGCGAAGCGGCGGGCGCACATCCAGCCGCGTCATCCGGAGCTCTGGATTCGCGACGGCCGGCCTTCGTCGTCGAATCCGGAACGGACGTATACCGCGCTTCTCCTCGAATCCCCCGAGTTCGTGCGATTCATCAATCCCGGCGATCTCCGCGTCGCCCGTGAGTCCTGCGGCGAATGTCATGCTGCACAGGTTGCCGCTGTTCCTCGCAGCAGCATGACCACCAGCGCCGTCTTCTGGGCCGCGGTCGGATACGCGAACGGCATCCTCGGACAGAAGCGCGCATTCCTCGGCGAGAGCTACAACCGCGAGGGAAACCCACAGATCCTCCTGCCGGCCGAGCCTCCCACTCCACGCCAGCTTGACGCCGGCGCGCTGCCCAGCCTGGTCCCCTTGCCGCGATGGGAGATCATGCAACCGGGCGAATACTTCCGCGCGTTCGAAAGAGGAGGCCTCGTTGCCAATACGTTCCCGCCGGAGATCGGCAATCCGAATGTGTTCGACGAGGCGGGGCGCCCCGATATCCGTCTGAGTAACCGGGGCCGCGGCACCGGCTCGCGCGTCTCTCCCGGACTGATCAACCTGCACAAGACGCGGCTCAACGATCCGCATCTTTCGTTCCTCGGAACGAATGACCATCCCGGCGATTACCGCTCCTCCGGCTGCACGGCTTGTCACGTCGTCTATGCGAACGACCGCGATCCGCTCCATTCCGGGCCCCATGCCTCCGCCGGGAACACGGGACTCACACAGACATCCGATCGGACGATTCCCAGGAACGAGAAAGGACATCCGATCCGCCATCAGTTCACCCGCGGCGTTCCCACGAGCCAGTGCATGAGCTGTCACATGCACCAGCCCAACTCCTTCGTGAACACCTATCTCGGCTACACGATGTGGGACTACGAAACCGATGCGGAGCTGCTCTGGCCGAAGGAGCAGCGCTATCCGACCGAGGCGGAGAAACGGGCGAGCCTCGAGCACAATCCGGAGGGAGCGGCGCCACGCGGCCTCTGGACGAACGCCGACTTCCTGGAGAAGGTGAGCGAGCTGAACCCGCGCGCGAAACACACCCAGTTCGCCGACTATCACGGTCACGGGTGGAACTTCATGGCCGTGTTCAAACGCGACCGGAAGGGGAATCTTCTCGATGCCGGGGATCGGGTGGTGCCATTCGACGACCCGGAGAAGTTCCGGAAGGCAGTTCACCTCAAGGACATCCATCTCGAGCGGGGCATGCACTGCGTCGACTGTCACTTCTCCCGTGACAGCCACGGCGACGGGCAGATGTATGGCGAGTACGGAAGTGCCATCGAGATCGAATGTCACGACTGTCACGGGACGGCCTCGGCGCACACCAATCTCAAGACCTCCGGACCGGCCGCGCCCCGGGGCGGGACCGATCTGCGGATGGGAACGACGCCGTTCGGGCAGCGGCGCTTCGCCTGGGTGGCGGGGAAACTGTTTCAGCGCTCGATGGTGAACCGCGGGATGGAGTGGGAGGTCGTTCAGGTCCGAGACACGGTGACGCCCGGTCACGCCCGCTTCAACCCGCAATCGCACTACGCGAAGACGGTCCGCAACTCCGCGGGCAGCGTGGCCCATGCCGACCAGAAAATGACCTGCCACGCCTGTCACACCTCGTGGATGACCTCGTGCTCGGGATGTCATCTGCCGCAGGAACAGAACGTCCGGAGCGAGATGCAGCATTACGAGGGGACCGAGACGCGCAACTACGCGTCGTACAACCCGCAGGTAATCCGCACCGACGCCTTCATGATCGGCATCAGCGGCTCGGTGAAGGGGGGGCGCATCACTCCCGTGCGGTCGTCGAGCGCTCTGGTCATCAGCTCCACGAACCAGCTCCGGCAGCGGATCTACATCCAGCAGCCGCCAATCTCCGCGCCCGGCTACAGCAGCCAGGCGTTCAATCCCCATGTCCCGCACACGGTGCGCACGAAGGAGACGCAGCGATGCTCGAGCTGCCATCTGACGGAGGCGAATGACAACAACGCCTGGATGGCGCAGCTCCTCCTGCAGGGGACGGGCGTGGTGAACTTCATCGGGAGATTCGCCTGGGTGGCAACGGGAGAAAAGGGATTCGAAGCGGTGGCGGTGACGGAGTGGGACGAGCCGCAGGCCGTCATCGGCTCCTCGCTGCACCGGATCGTCTATCCCGACTTCCACGCCGCGCATCTGAAGCGGGAGAAGGAACTGGCCGAGGGGTATCACCATCACGCGCACGACGCGCGGAGTCTTCAGTTGCGTGGTGAGTATCTATTCGTGGCGAACGGGGAGGGAGGACTCGAGGTGTACGACGTGGCCAACGTCGACAACAAGGATTTTTCCGAGCGCATCGTCTCCGCGCCGGTGTCACCGCTCGGACAGCGGACGTACGTGAAGACGAAATTCGCCAGCGCTGTGGCGCTGCCGACGACGATGCCGGTGGATCCCACCCGCGTCACGCAGTTCATCCCCGAGAATCAGGAGCAGCCTCTCCACCCGCTCTACCGCTACGCGTACGTCGCCGATCGGGAAGAGGGACTGATCCTCGTCGACGTGACCACCCTCACCGACGGCGATCCGGCGAACAATTTCCTCACCCGCGCCCTGACGTTCAACCCCGGCGGGGTCCTCAACGGTGCGAGCTCCATTACCGTCGCCGGACGATGGGTGCTCGTCGGCAGTGACGCCGGGCTGGTGATCGTCGATGTCGGTGAGCCGCTCACACCGAAGATCCTCTCCACGCTGCCGGAGATCGAGAGTCCGACGGCGGTGGCGGTGCAGTTCCGCTACGCCTTCGTGACCGATGCGAAGGGACTGCGCACCATCGACATCACCGACCCGATCCGCCCGCGTCTGGCGGCGACGCTTCCCCTCGCGGGCGCGAGGAATCTCTATCTGGCGCGGACCTACGCATACATCGCGGCGGGGCCGAACGGAGTGGTCATCGCCGACATCGAGCGCCCGGAGAAGCCGTTCGTCGATCAGGTGCTTCGCGACGATCTGCACGACGTGAATGACGTGAAAGTCGCCGCGACGAACGCCAGCATCTTCGCCTACGTCGCGGATGGAAAGCACGGATTGAAGATCTTCCAGCTCACATCACCCGAGTGGACGCCGGGGTATGCGGGATTCAGTCCCCGTCCGGCACCAAGGCTGATCGCGAAGCGCCATACGTACGGTCCGGCTCTGGCCATCTCCAGGGGACTGGATCGCGATCGAGCCGCGGACGAGAGCGGTCAGCAGGTATCGATCTTCAATCGCATCGGGGCGCGGCCGATGAATCTCCGCGAGATGCAGCGTCTCTATCTTCGCGACGACGCGATCTACACGGTCAGCGACGATCCTCCGGAGGTCAAGCCATGAAGGGCATCGCGTTCGCCATCCTCGCCCTCGCCGCCGCCGCGGCAACGCAGCAGGCACCTGCTCCGGCTCCCCCGGCGGACACGCCGCAGGGCGAAGGCAGATACGTCGGCGTGGCAAGCTGCGTGAATTCCGGCTGTCACGGCAGTACCGAACCGCTGAGTGCCACGCTGGTCCTGCAGAACGAATATTTCACCTGGCTAAGCGACGATCGCCATGCGCAGGCCTACAACGTTCTGTTCGACGCTCGTTCCGCGCGGATCGTGCGCAACATGCGTTTGAAGAAGCGGGCATACGAAGAGCCGCTCTGCCTCGACTGCCACTCCACCCGCGTGGCCGCGGAGCAGGTTGCCGGACAGATCGATCTCGAGGATGGTGTGCAGTGCGAGGCCTGCCACGGCCCGGCCTCGGGATGGAGAGCCGAGCATGCCGAGCAGGGGTGGACGCACGAGCAGTCCATCGCCCGCGGAATGATCGATCTTCGCCATCTTCCCACCCGTGCCCATCTCTGCCATCGCTGTCACGTCGGCAACGCCAGGCAGGAAGTCGATCACGAGCTGATCGCCTCGGGTCATCCCATCCTGGTGTTCGAGCTGGACAACTATGCCGCGTCGATGCCGCCGCACTGGAAACCGGATTCAACGGACGGCGTGCGCGCCTGGGCGGTGGGGCAGGCGATGAAGTTCCGCGACTCGCTGGCGAACCTCGCCCGTCACGCACAGGGTGGCGAGTGGCCGGAGTTCTCCGACATGAGCTGTTACAACTGCCATCACTCCCTGAAGCAGAGTGAGGCGCGGCAGGAGCGGGGCTGGCCGGACCGCGCCGGACTGCCGTCATGGAGTCCGCAGCACTGGAGTGTGCTTCGCCTGATCATCGGCCGCGTGTCATCACAGAGTCGCGACGAGCTCGATCCGATCGTGATGCAGATCGCCCGCGGTGTGGCCCGGATGCACGATCCCGCCGGGGTGGCCACGAATGCCGGCCGGGCACGCGACATCGTCCACGAGCTCGTGCCGCGCATCAACGCCGCTCGATGGAGCGAGGCCGACATCCGATCCATGATGATCGCCATCACCGAGGATGCCGGTCTTCTTCGCAACGCCGATGTTCATGCAGCCGAGCAGGCCGCACTCGCCCTGCAGAGCCTGGCCAGTGCACAGACGCGGCGCGACTCCCGTCTTCTGCGCGGACCGATGATCCGCTCGATCGACTCGCTGTTCGAGGAACTGCGCGACCGCGAGGCCTTCGATCCCGCCCGGTTCGCCCAGAGGCTGCGGAGGGTGAGGGAGGCGCTGTAGCGGTTCGCGCGGCTGCGCCGCGCTGGCGGTTGGCAGTTGGCGGTTGACGCTGGAACGGCTCCAACGCGGTCTCCACCGCCAGCGCGCCGGAGGCGCGCCAACCGCCAACCGCCAACCGCCAACCGTAAACTGCCTCATGTATCATGCGCGCCCACATCCCGCATGGACATTGCGCATCTCCTGCTGGCCCTGATCGCCATCTTCGTGGCGGCGAAACTGTTTGGAGAGATTGCCGAGCGCTTCGGCCAGCCGGCGGTCCTCGGTGAGCTGATCGGCGGCGTCATCATCGGCGTCTCCGGCCTTCGGCTGGTCGATCCTCATGAGGAGGTCATTCATCTCTTATCCGAGCTCGGCGTCATCCTTCTGCTCTTTCTGATCGGTCTGGAGACCGACCTGAAGAAGCTGATGGCCGTCGGCGGCTCGGCGATGTCCGTGGCCTTCGTCGGCGTGGCCGGCAACTACTCAAACGAGAGGGTCGACCGCCTACGTCACCTCCGCGCAACTGCGCGTCTGCGGGGCGTGGATGCCAGACAATTCGCGATGTCGAAGAGACCAAGGGACGTCGTGGAGAACTGGAGCACCGCAGCCGTTGTCGCCTCCGCCGCAAATTGAAACGGCGAGTTGATGGCGAACTCGCCAACCGACTTGGTTTGTTCGGGTTTGGAAACGTCGAAGAAGAGCAGCCTGCCGCGGCTGGCGTCGAGGATGATCGCCCGATGACCGGTCACGGCGATGTCCTGGGCTCCGCCGCTGGCCAGGTCGATGGTGGCCAGACGCCGGGGAGCAACGCGGTTCGTGACGTCGACGATCAGAAGGTGATCGTTGAAATCGGCTGTCTCGCCGATGGCGATCAGCGCGTCTCCACGCAGGGCAACATTGCTGATGCGGTTGATGCCCGCCTCGGTGAATGTTCCCACCTTGACCGGCGCCGCGGGGTTGGTGACATCGATGATCAGGAGATTCCCGGCCGGAAGGTGGGTCGCCACGTACACGGTGTTGCCGGCTACTTCGAGATCATAGAAGTTCGATGATTCGGCGTACGACCCGAGCACTTTCGGCTCGGCGGCGTTGGTAACGTCCACCACGTAGAGGCGACTCGGTCCGGGGAATCCGGAACCGACCACGTACGCGCGGCCGTTCGAGACGCGCACCTGGCTGGAGTTGATTCCCGCCAGTGCGATGTCGCTCCGGCTCACTGGGCTGGTCCGATTCACGATGTCAAAGATGCTCAGGCCCCGCGATGTGGTGGCATACACGAAGTCGCCGCCAACCCGAATCGACGAGGGAGATCCACGGCCTGCAAATGTATTAAACCCGACGATCGCCGGCGCCGCCCGATTGGTAATATCGACGACGAGGAAGTCGACGGTGACGTCGCCCAACCGTTGCAGTCCGCCGGCTGTGTAGACGAAGTTGCCGGTCATGGCTATATCCGTGGGTTGGCCGGTGAACAGCAATTCACCGACTTTCGAAGGCGCGCAGACCGCCGCGGCGGTGATGTCAGCGGCGCACGGGCTCTCCAGGGCAGCGGACGCCATCACAGTGAAAATGCAAAGCGCGCGTGAGGTTCTCATCGGCCACTCCTGTGATGCGGCGAATTCTATCTCCGTCTCCTGCATTTCGGAAAGCCCTGCCGGCTCGACGTGTCATCCGCGGACGCGTCAGGACAGTCGCCTTCCCCGGTGCCGACCGATTTGCGGCCGTGGCGATTGCCGTCGCGTCTTTCTCGCTCATTGATCCAGTCGTACTCGCCGCGAACGACGAGAACCGGCACCGAGCAGCTCTTTGACAGCCTCAAACCGAGCGCTTACCATGAGGGCCTTCACAACATGCGCGTCGGCAGCATGGCGCTGGTGCAACCCGCGAGATGGCGGGCACTCTTCGCGCCCTGCTGCGGCAGGGAGGCTCTCATGTCCGTGTTTCGCTGCGGCACCATCCTCTGTCTCGCGGCCGGCGCGTTCCTCGCGAATGGTCAGCCCGCTCCCAGGCTCGACAGGATCACCGCTTCCCTTCCATCCGATACGCTGCAGACCACTCTCAGCGGAATGGCGGGCGCGGTGCCCGCTTCGGCGAAGGTGATCGCCATTCACGTCGACACCGGTCACTACAACATCACCCAGGCAGCCGCGGACGGTTCGTTCTCGATGAGTCTCTTTGCCACGCCTGGCGGAACACTGGAGATCAAGACCGATCCAACAGGAGAGGCGATCGCGCAGGTCGAGAACGATCTGCCGTTGCTCAAGCATCACTATCAGCGCGCGCCCTCCATCTGGGGTGCGATGCTCCATCTTCCGCATCGCAGCGGAAACGGAATTCCCTTCGCGGTGTCCGGTCCGACGTTCCCGCTTCCTATCTACTATGCCGAGGGATTCGTACGGGACGCGGACTTGCGGCCGGCCGGAAGCGTGCGCATCGAAGGAACCTTCCGTCTCCTCGGCGCCGCTGCTACGTCGCCGAACGCGAAGGTGAGCCTCGAAGCGGGATGGATCGCGCTCGCGCGTGCTGACGGAACAGCGGCCATCGATCAGGCGGTGTTCGCGTCCTCGGTGATGACGCCCACCGGTTTTCCGATCGAACGCTTCGGTTCGCTGTTCAGCGGCGGCGTTGCAGTCTTTCCCCTTTCCCTTTCACCCAGCGGCGATGATCTCGCGGCGCCAGTCAACGTGGTCCTGCCCATTCCGGCGATATTCCCGCCGGGACACTATCGGCCCGTCATTGTCGTTCGCCATGCGGATCTCCAGCCGATTCCGGCGGAGATGGTGAAGATGACCCTGCAGATTTCACAGAAGCGCGGGTTTGAGATGGCCGCGTTTCTGCCGATCCTGAAGATCGGCGAGCCCGCGCCGGCCAGTTTCGAGTCGACGCTTCTTCTCAATTCGTTCCACGCCGGAGCGCGCGGCGTTGATTCCGTTGAATCGCGAGGGCGGTTCTCCCTCGCCCCTCGCATTGCCATGCCGGCCGAGCGGATCGTCGTTCCGCGACGCGACGCGATCACCGGTTCATCGATCACTTACTCGCTCGAGCCGTACATCCCTTCGCTCGCAGTTTCCGATCGCTCCGAGCCGCTCACGGCGCCGCGCATTCCCTTCCGCTTCCCCTCGGGATCGTTGTCGATCCGCCTGCGCGCGCCCGACGGCAGCGAACGACTCATCGGTCCGGCGCCGCTCAAACAGAGCGTCATCGAGCCGCTGTCGCGGCGCGGGAGTCCGCTGGAGAATGGCCCCAGTCTCTCGACCACGCTTCGCCTTTCCACGCTGGACCCGGCGTTCAACGTCGTCTTCGAGACGGATGGGCTGTATACCGCGACACTCGATCTGGTCGTCGAAGACGTCTGGGGGAACGTCTGGACGTCGAAGGGAACCTTCGAGATCGAAGTCGCCGATTCGCTGGTGATCGATCCCGGTCTGGTTCCCGGGACTCCGTTCGAGGTCGGTGACCACCTCCCGCTGGAGGTCACGTTGTATCCGCCCGTGGCCGCCGATGTCCGCGTGCGCTTCCGATTCGAGGGAGCTTCCGGCCCCCGGCGCGACGAGACCCACTTCTTCCGCACGAATCGGTTCGGGCACGGAGCCGGGCCATTCATCCCGCTCACCGAGCCGGGCGAGTATCGGATCGACATTGCCGCCTCACGAGCCGAAAACGGCCGGATGAGCTCCGGACGAATGAGCTGGGGGAATGTCGTCGCGCCGAGGGATCAGTCGATCATCGTGCACGGGCGGCGTGGCATCGACAATCTTCCCGAGCCCCGGCCGCAGTGGTTCTTTCGCAAACAATTGGGAGCATCGATCGATGCCGGCCATACCTTTTTCCCGTTTCATGACCGCGACGTCGTGTGGCTGACGGACGAAACCCAGGAGTCGGGCATCACCGCGGTCACGTTTCAGGATCCGCAGGAGCTCGTTGCCCCAACACTCCGCAGCATCTACGCGAAACAGCCGAACGCATTCCCGCGGTTCGTCGATCACTCTCTCGAGATCGGCGAAGGACCCGTCTTCTCGCTTTCGTCGACGACGCTCGACGCCCACGTCGACCCGGCCCAGGTGGATTACTGGTCGTATGGATATCGATTCGTCGAACGGCCGCTGGTGAGAATTCGTGAGGCGGTGGTCGAGGAGCCCGGACCGTTCACGTACTGGCGCCTGCAGGATCTCTACGGGCTGCAACCCGGGAACGGGGCGAACGGAGACCGAACGAACGACTTCAAATTTCAGTTTGGCGGCTTCGTGGCTCGGGGCACGGCACTCCCCTCACCGCAGTACGCCATCTATGGTTCGCTGCATGTGATCGTCGACAAAGACGATGAGCTCGGGACGCGGGTCACGCCTCCATTCCAGGGGAATGGCGGCGGCCCGGACGGCGGCCCGCTGTTCACGCTCAAAGGACGTCCCATCGATCTCTTCTTTCATCCAACAGCCCTGCGCGCGGGAACGATCCTCGAGCGCGGAGACCGCATCACGCTCGCCGGCCACATCGCGCCCACGGTTCCCGGGAAGGTCGAAGCCACGATCACCTCGCCGTCAGGGACTGTTCAGACGATCGAGGGAACGGCGAACCGGATCGGTCACTTCTCCGATCCTCGGCAGAGCCTGCGATCGGCAACGGAGGCCGGCGTCTGGAAGGCGCGCGTCCGCGTGACGTTCGACGGCCGCACCTCGGGAGGTCAGCTCACCGAGCCGTTCCCGACGGGCGATGTTCTCGGCTCGCGCGATGGCGAATTCTGGTTCTACGTCGTCGAGCCCACCGCGGCTCCCCTCGATGTGTCGGCATTTCATCCCATGGAGACCACCTCACCGGCCGGAGCGCGCTTCGTCAGACCCGCCGACGGCGTAGTCACGTTCACCATCTCCCCGCCGTCCGGCCTGACCAATATCGAGCTTCACACCACGACGACGATGCCCGGGTTCATTCTCGAAGAAATGGCAAGCGAGTCGCTCATCTATCGCTACGACGCGGACCGCCTGGCGCAGGACTTTCCCAACCTCGATCTGCGCGACCATGACGGCAAGACCGGCGTGGACACGATCACGATCTCCTTCCTCCTCAGCGGAACGGATGCGAGTGGGACGCGCCGCCATCATGCGCGACAGATCGTGATCCAGGGGGAAGAGCTGCAGATGCCGGAGCAGAAGGAAGCGATCGTCAAGCCGAGGCGCCGAAGCGTGCGGCGGTGAGCCCTTCACGTCATCCTGAGAGCGTGTGAAAAAATGGTAGTCCTTCGCGCGATCTACTCCTGGAGGGCCACAACGATGTCCGGCGCTGGCCCGCGCCTTTAGCCTAACAGAGCCCTGTTTCACGAAGGAGTCTCACGAACCGCGGATTACTCCGGAGCACGTCCCACTGAGCATCGACGCCGATGAATGCAAGCGACCACGCTCCTTCCTCGAGCGCGCACTCGAGCAGGGAAATCGAGTGATCATGATTTCCGAGGGCCGTTTCGATGCTGGCAAGGTCGACGGATGAGACGTACCTGCGGGTTGCCAGTTCTGTCATTGCCCGCTGTAATCTGAGAGCGTGATCACGAGCTCCTGACAAGTGATGCACACGCGCTCTCGCCGCCATCGCCGCGGTATTCTCCGGCTCGAGTCGCAAAGCCTTTTCAGCCACCACCGCTGCCTCATCGGGCAACGAGAGGTGAATGTAAGCATCTGCCAACTGCAGAAGCGCTGGAAGAAACTGCGGGTCGAGCTCCAGGACCTTCCTGTATTCGTCGACCGCGCGAGCATACTGCCGGTTCCACCGATATCCCGCGCCCACTCCGGTGTTGAATATCAGGCTGAGAGGATCCAGTTGATGCGCGCTGTTGAGCTCACGCTGTCCTTCTTCGAAGCGTTTTCGCGCGGTCAGTTGAACCCCGAACCAATGACGGGCCAGTCCGTAGCTCGGATTGATCTCGATGGCGCGGGCAAAGTGACGCTCTCCTTCGCGCCACCTCCACTCGTAGAACGATGTGGCGAACCCCAGTGATGCATGGGCTTCGGCGATCTCTTCGTCGATCCGCAATGCTTCCGTAGCGGCCGCCTTTGCCTTCGGAACGCAATCGCGCGGCGCCACTCCGTAGGAGCCGAGGAGGAGGTAGGCATCTGCGAGCCCGGAGTATGCGTGGGCATACGTCGGATCCTTTTCGATGGCGCTGTGAAAGAAGCCGATCGCGGTATTGACCGCCGCCTCATTTCTCCTGTTGAAATGAAAGCGTCCGCGCAGATACGCCTCGTAGGCTTCACGGCTTTCGGTCGTTCGTTTCGAGAGGGCTCTTTGCTCATCTGTAGTCAACTCCGCCCGGAGACGATCGACGATCGCGGCAGCGAGGGTCTCGGGAAGATTGAGTAGATCGTTTCCGTCGCGCTGATATCGCTCCCCCCACATCCGGGTATCGCGCGCAGCGTCGATGAGCTCGACCGCCAGGATGATCGTGCTTCCAATCCGGCTGATCCGGCCTGTCAGTATCGTCCGGATGGACATCTGTGCCGCGATCGTGCGCATATCGGCATCACGCCCCTTGTAGCGTGACATCGTGCTGTTCGGCACCACGCGCAGACTGCGAATCTGCGTCAGTGCGTTCACGACCGACTCGGTCACGCCGTCGCTCAGGTATTCGAGATCCTCATCCATCTGACTCACGCGCAACGGAACGATGCCGATCGAATCGCGCGTGGAGTCCGGTTGCGCAGAGATCTGTGGATACGAATGACTGCCGGTGGAGCGCAACACGATGGCGAGATCGCGCGCCGAGCCGAATCGCTGCGTTCGATCTTTCTGAAGGCAATGACGAATGAGCGATCGCAGATCAGCCGGGAGCTCCGGGGCCAGGTCCGGCGGCTCGCCGTAGAGGATCGCGGCGATGACCTCCGGGAGATGCGCTCCGGAGAACGGCCGCAGGCCGCCGATCATCTCGTAGAGCAGGCAACCGAACGAAAAGATGTCGGTTGAAGGATCGACCGACTCGCCGCGCAACTGCTCGGGTGACATGTAGAACGTCGTGCCGACGATCATTCCGGGAGCGGTGAGATAGGCTTCAGTGGCGGTCTCGGCCCGCAACACCTCCTGTCGCAGGGCCAATCCAAAGTCGAGAATCTTCACCTGTCCATCCGAAGTGAGAAACACGTTCTCCGGTTTCAGGTCGCGATGAATGACACCTTTCTCGTGTGCGGCCGCCAGTCCTTCTGCGATCAGCACCGCGATTTCCAGCGCTCTTCGCCATGGGATCGCGCCCAGCTGAAGCCGGTCGCGAAGCGTCTCGCCAACCAGAAGCTCTGTCACGAGATACCAAACGTCTTCCTGCGCCGAGAAATCGTGGACTGCAAGAATGTTGGGATGCGAGAGCGCAGCTACGGCTTTTGCCTCTCGTTCGAAACGCCTGCGAGCCTGCTCGTCGCCGGACAGACTCACAGACAGCACCTTGATCGCCACGTCCCGGTCCAGGCGGGTATCTCGCGCACTGTATACCTCTCCCATTCCTCCCGCACCGAGGAGAGAAAGAAGGTTATACGGTCCCAGCTGGGCACCTGGAGCGATGTTCATTTGCCGGCGAGAGGTTATAGTACAACGGAAAGCCGGAGGAATCGCCCATGACGATCGTGCAGACCGATGACTCGGTCAACATCTGGTATGAGACGCGCGGAGAAGGCCCTCTCACGGTCGTCTTTATGCACGGCTGGAGCGGAACCGGGGATTACTTCAGAGAAACGCTCGAACATCTCGATCTCACCGGCCTTCGGACGGTGACCATGGACCTGCGCGGTCACGGAGATTCCGGCAAGGCCGCGAGCGATTACACCGACGAGCGTCTTGCGAAAGATGTGTTCTCGGTGGCTGACTC
>DATKDP010000021.1:0-5677 GCA_035546335.1 Thermoanaerobaculia bacterium
CAGTGCACAGAGACGAGCTGACCGCTGCGGGCACGACTCTCGGCACGGTGTCCTACATGTCGCCCGAGCAGGCCCGCGGTCAGGTCACTGACACGCGCACGGACATCTTTTCCCTCGGGACCGTGCTCTATCAGATGGCAGCGGGGGCCCTCCCCTTTACCGGCGAAACCTCGGCGGTTGTGTTCGATGCGATCCTCAATCGCGACCCCGTTCCGGTCACGCAGCACAACCCGGCACTTCCTCCGGAGCTCAACCGCATTCTTTCTCAGGCGCTCGAGAAGGATCGCGATCTTCGCTATCAGACGGCAACCGATCTGAAGACTGCTCTCAAACGCCTGCAGCGAGACCTCGATTCCGGTCCGCGTGCATCGCAGTCGAGTGGAAGCCGCTCCGCAGCGGGAGCCACCACCGATGCGCAGCCGATCGCAGTCATGTACTTCGAGAACCTCAGCGGAGTTTCGGAGGACGAATACCTGCGCGACGGAATCACGGAAGACATCACCACGGAGCTATCGAAGATCAAGGGACTGAAGACCTTCTCGCGCGCCATGGTTCTCGCCTATCGCGATAAGCCCGTCACGGCGGGTCAGATCGGCAAGGACCTCGGAGCAGCCTACGTTCTCTCAGGCAGCCTGAGGCGTGCGGGCACCAGGCTGCGGATCAACGCGCAGCTCGTCGACGCGACGACCGATTTCCCTCTTTGGACCGAACGATACGACCGCGAGATGAAGGATATCTTCGAGGTGCAGGACGAGATTGCGCAGAAGATCGCGGCAGCGCTGCGAATCACCCTCTCTCCTCAGGAGCAGCAGGCGCTTTCGGCCAAACCGACCGAGAACCTGCAGGCATACGATCTCTTTCTCCGAGGCCGCGACTATGCGCGGCGCGTGGGCCGGCAGGACATGCTGTTCGCACTGCAGATGTATGAGAACGCCGTGGCACTCGACCCAGGGTTTGCCCTCGCTCATGCCGGCCTGGCGCTGGTCTGTGCGCAGTATTACTACTACTTCGAGCGCCAGGAGAAGTGGATCGACCGGGCCATCGCAGCGACGAGAAAGGCCACTGCCACAGGCTCGAACGAGCCCGAGATCCATGCTGCAGAGGCAGGCCTGTCGTTCGTGGAGGGGCGCTACGACGAGGCGATCGAGAAGATCCGCGGCGCATTGAAGCGCAAGCCCGATCTCGACGGAGGTTACTACCTGCTGGGACGCTCTCTTTTCGCCTCAGGCCGTTATCAGGAAGTCGTCGACATGACGGAGGAAGCGCTGGCGCACGCGGGAGAAAATTACAACGTCACCGTGCCGATTCACAACGCACTCGGCTCCCTCGGAAAGAAAGAAGCGCTGAACAACTTCATTCACCGTGAAGTCGAGATATACCAAACGAGCCTGCGCAAGAATCCGGAGGATGCGCGCGCCCGCGTTCTGCTCGCGATCATGTACGCGGAGCTCGGGCGCTTCGACGACGCAAAGCGAGAGGCCGACCTCGCGATGATCCTGCGGCCGGACGATTCAATGATCTTCTACAACACCGCATGCGTCTTCTGCACGATGAACAATAAGAAGGATGCGCTCATCGCCATCAAAAGGGCATGGGAGTCCGGTTACCGCGACTCGAACTGGACACGCCGGGATCGGAACCTGGCGCTCCTTCTCGGAGATCCGGAATTCGAGAAACTCTATCCGGCGACGGATTGAACCGCCCTACGTCTCGACGATCGACCGAGGTATCATCAATAGGATGTCCGACAAGATCAAGGAGACGGCGCCGCAGTGTGGCGATCTTCTCGATCTGCCCGAACACGTCGTGGGAGAGATCGTCGACGGAGATCTGTTCCTGTGGATCGTCGACCCTGTCGCGAAGACACTCGAGTCTTTCGTGCTGCACGATGGTTCCTGGAAGCTCGAGTCGGCTCACGGCGGAGACGAGATTGTGCGGGCTGTGCCATTCGATGCGATCGAGCTCGATCTGTCGGTTCTCTGGCTGGAGTGAGGTTGGTTGCTGCTGATGGAGCCGGCTTTCGTCCACTTCGGGGTACCATGTGACCATCACTCCTCGAGACCATTCAACGCCTGATGACATCGGTCACTACCGGATCAAGCAGAAGCTCGGTTCGGGCGGCATGGGAGACGTCTACCTCGCCGAGGATCTGAAACTGCACCGGCCGGTAGCGCTGAAGGTTCTGCCTGCCGGCGTGGCGGATGATCCGCAGCGAAGACTCCGCTTTCTTCACGAGGCACATGCGGCTTCGGTGCTCAGCCATCCCAACGTCTCCACGATCTACGAAGTCGGCGAAGCGGACGGCACGATCTTCATCGCGATGGAGCTCATCGAGGGAAAGACCCTCTCGCAGCTTCGCGAAGGAAGAACGTGCGAGATCGATGAAGTGATCGACATCGCGATCCAGGCCGCCGACGCACTCGACGAGGCGCACTCCCGCGGCATCGTTCATCGGGACATCAAATCGGGCAACATCATGGTCACCCCGCGCGGCCACGTGAAAGTGCTCGATTTCGGACTCGCAAAACTCGCGGCCGATGTGGACGTGCAGGACGAGGATACGCGGATCAAAACGAGTCCGGGTCTCATCGTCGGAACGCCGAACTACATGAGTCCCGAACAGGCGCTGGGGCGCGTTCTCGACCATCGCAGTGATCTTTTCAGCCTCGGGATCGTTCTCTACGAGCTGATTGCCGGACGATTGCCGTTCGAAGGGGCGACGACGACCGAGACGATCCAGAAGATCACGAGCTCCCAACCGGATCCGATCGCCCGCTTCAACTATTCGGCGCCTCCCGAGCTCGAGCGGATCGTCCGGAAGCTCCTCGAAAAGGATCCGGCCCGCAGATATCAGTCGGCACGCGACCTGTTCGTCGACCTCAAGAACCTCAAGCGCGACTCCAGCTCCGGTGAGATCGCAAAACCGGCGAGGCCGAAGACTGCGATACGAAAGACGGTCTTCGTGGGAGCTGCGCTCGCCGGCGTCCTGGCACTGGCCATCACGGCAGCAGTCCTGTTGAAGGGCTCGCGAACCGGATCTGCGGCGATGGACACCATCGACTCGATCGCCGTGATGCCGTTCGTGAACGTCGCGAACGATCCCGAGACCGAATACCTCAGCGACGGAATCTCGGAAAGCATCATCAACAACCTCGCCGGCATCTCCTCGCTTCGAGTCATCCCGCGCAGCACGGTGTTCGGCTACAAAGGAAAGGACACTGCCCTTGCAGAGATCGCGAGCGATCTCGACGTGCGCGCGATCGTTTCGGGTCGCGTGCTGCAGCGCGGAGATGTGCTGAATGTGCAGGCGGAGCTGATCGACACGAAGACGAACGCCCAGATCTGGGGCGCGCGCTACGAGCGGAAGCTCACCGACGCGCTGGCGCTGCAGAAGGAGATCTCGAATGAGATCTCGGCCCGGCTGCGGCCGGCCGGTACGTCCGGTGACGGGAGGACGGCAGCATCGTCGATGACCGATAACGCCGAGGCGTACCAGCTCTATCTCAAAGGCCGCCACCACTGGAACAAGCGCACGGCGGAATCGATCGAAAAGGCCCTCGGCTTCTTTCAGCAGGCCGTGGCGACCGAGCCGGACTTCGCACTGGCACACGTCGGAGTGGCGGACAGCTTTCTGCTGATGGAAGAATACTCCGACCGCCCCTCCCCCGAAGTCACAGACAAAGCGGAAGTCTCGATCAGGCGTGCCCTCGCCCTGAACGAGGGGATTGCCGAAGCCCATGCGTCGCTCGGGATGATCCTCGGGAACCGCAGAGACTGGGACAAGTCCGAGGCCGAGTACCGCCGCGCAATCGAGCTGAACGCCGACTACCCGACCGCCCGTCACTGGTACAGCCGCATGCTGCGCTACCGCGGCAGGCTTGACGAGTCGTATGAGCAAATCCTGGTGGCCCAGCGTCTCGATCCGCTGTCGATGGTCATCGGCGCGAATGTCGTCGAAGTCCTGATGTTGATGGGCCGCGATGACGAAGCGCTCGAGACAGCAGAGAAGTACATGGACATCGACCCGAATTTTCCACAGATGCTCCGCGTTCTGAGCACGCTCCACTCGCAACGTGGTCGTCATCCGGAAGCAATCGCAACATCCCTGCGGGCTGTGGAGCTGTCAGGCGGAACTGCCCAACAGACGGCATATCTCGCTGCGGCTTATGCAGACGCGAGACAGCGAGAGCCCGCGCAGGAGATTTTTCAAAAGCTCGAAAGCCGCGTGATGCGCGGGGAGATCGCTCCCTATTACCTCGCAATCGTCTACCTTGCGCTGGGCGACCGGGACAAGGCGATCGATGCCCTTGTCCGGTCAGTCGAATCGGGGAGCGGAATGGTCACAGGCATGAATGCCGATGTTCGCCTAACGAGTCTGCGGAGCGATCCCCGCTTCATCGCCATGGTGGAACGCACGCGCCGTCCCTCCGATCGGGAGTAGCGGATTGTCTGAGTGGCGGCCCGGGAGCGCCTTTTGCCCCGGTCGGAATGACGAATCGGAACCAGCCGCCGTCAGCACTCTCGCGGCGCCGGGGCTTGTCTCAACCGCTCATTTCGCCTACCGTTCAGGGTGGAACCAGCACTCCCGCTGGACCACCTCGTTCGACACACCCCCATCGAGAGCTCCCGCACCTCACGCTCCGATGCAAACTGCACCCGCACACATGAGGAAATCACGTATGAGAAACGCCGCCAGCTCGATCGGGATGATCGTCCTCGTCATGGTACTCGGATGCAAAACGACCTCTCCCGTGATCCAGGACTCTGCGTCCGACAAACTGCCCGCTCAGGAGAATGTCACCGCCGCTTCTGAACCGAACCTGCTGCTCGCCGAATGGACGGGACCCTACAACGGACTGCCTGCCTTCGATCGCATGCTACTGAAGGACCTGAAGTCGGCGCTCGAAGCAGGAATGGAGAAATCTCTGGCCGAGGTCGACGCGATCGCCGCCAACCCGGAGCCACCCACGTTCGAGAACACGATCGTCGAGATGGACAGAACCGGCAAGCAGCTCGATCGGGTCTTCACCTATTACGGGATCTGGTCGGCGAACATGAACTCTCCGGAGTTCCGCGAAATCCAGACTGCGATGATCCCGAAGCTCTCCGATTACAGATCGAAGATCTCCCAGAACAGTGATCTCTTCGCTCGAATCAAGGCCGTCTACGAAGGTTCCGAATACAAGACGCTGCGGCCCGATCAGCAGCGGATGACCTGGCTGACCTACGACGGATTCGCGCGAGGTGGCGCGACCCTCACGGGCGAAGCGAAGCAGCGTTACGCCGAGATCAACAAGCGCCTCGCCGAGCTGACGACCCGCTTCGCGAACAATGTCCTGAACGACGAGGAGAGCTACGTCACCTATATCTCCGAGGCCCAGCTTTCCGGCCTTCCGGAGGCATTCGTCCGATCGGCTGCCGCGGCCGCCACACAGCGTGATCGGGAGGGCATGTACGCCATCACCAACACGCGCTCGTCCATGGATCCCTTCCTCACCCTCTCCGACGAGCGCGGACTGCGCGAACAGGTGTGGCGCACCTACTACGCCCGCGGAGACAACGGCGACGAGTACGACAACAACGCGCTGATTCCCGAGATCCTCGCGCTCCGCAAAGAGCGTGTCGGCCTCCTCGGATACGACAACTACGCCGACTGGCGCCTCGAGGCCCAGATGGC
>DATKDP010000022.1:0-2498 GCA_035546335.1 Thermoanaerobaculia bacterium
CGAGGTACATCTGGACCAGTTCGCGACATGTCAACGTCTTCGCTTTGAACGCCGCGTGGATGTCGCCGATCGTCGCTTCCTCGCTGCGGAAGAGATCGAAGCCGCTTGCCTCTACAGGGGCTGCAAGCAGAAGAACTACCAGAGGAGCCATCCACAGTCGCAGGCGAGTTCTCATGCCGAGCCTCCAGTTCGTTGAATCATGACTGATGTGTGTTCTTACTTTCATAACCAGGATAGTACGACACGAGCCCCGGCGGGGATCATACGCGAGCTCGGCGACGAAGCGCTCCGCCGAACCGCCGGCGTTGCGGCCCGGAGGGCGGCGCGATTCGGTGTCGAACCGAGCGTGATGCGGGGACGGAGCTTCTGTTGAAGTCGAGGTGTCTGCCAGCGCCGCTGGTCACTCGCCCTGGATCGCTTCGCGCCGGCGGATCACACGGTTCATCGCCTTGACGATGACGAAAGCGGAGAAGCCGACGATGAGAAACTCGATGATCGTGTTGACGAATAGTCCAAAGCGAATCGCGACCTCCGGCAGATCTTCACCGCCCGGAATCTCGACCGCCTTCCGCAGCACGAACTGCAGATCCTTGAACTCGACGCCGCCGATGATGAGCCCGAGCGGCGGCATCACGATGTCGTTGACGAGCGAATTGACGATCTTGTTGAAGGCGGCACCGATGATGATGCCGATCGCCATGTCGAGAGCGTTCCCCTTGACCGCGAACTCTCTGAACTCTGCAATCACTTTCATCGATACTCCGTCTTCAATTCATGGCGCCGGGCGATCCGGAGCATCGTCCGCGTGACCAGCTCTCGATCTCGGCCAGTTCGGAGGCCATTTCACCACCATTATAGGATGCGCCTCGCTCACACACGCCCGCCACCCGGGGCGGGCGCGGGACGCCCGCTCTCCCGAGGATCGTGTTGCACGCCAGGCGGGCGCGGGACCCGCCCTACGCCGGCTCCGGCCCCTCGGCCAGCGGTCGCACTTCGATCGTTCCCGTGAGCGCCGACGGGATGCGGGAGGCCAGATCGATGGCTTCGTCGAGATCCTTCGCCTCGACGAGATAGTAGCCGCCGAGCTGTTCGCGCGTTTCGGCGAAGGGGCCGTCGGTCACCAGCCGCTTCCCGTCCCGAACGCGAACGCTCGTCGCCGTCGTCGTCGGCTGCAGCTCCGAGCCCGACACGTAATTTCCGCCGGCCGTGATCTGCTGCCCGAACTTTCCGTACTCGGCGTAGATCTCCATCCGCTCGCTTTCGCTCAGTTTGTCCCACCCCTTCTCGTCGTGATAGATCAGCAACATGTATTTCATTTGTACCTCCGTTTCACCTGAGTCGAACGACAAGCAGCAGAATCGACATCCCCTCGAAAAAAATCTGTACTATCGACGCCATGGCTACCGGCGCCGCCACTGCCGTCGAACAGCTCTATCGTTCCGATTGGGGGAGGATCCTCGCGACGGTGATCCGTCTGGTCGGCGATTTCGACGTGGCGGAGGAATCGGTGCAGGATGCGTTCGCGGCAGCCGTGCGACATTGGGAGACCGCGGGCGTTCCCGAGTATCCGCGCGCATGGATCATCCAGACAGCGCGACACAAGGCAATCGATCGCCTCCGCAGGCGGGCGCGATTCGAAGAGAAGATCGCTTCGTACACCGCCTCCGGGCTCACCCCGGGCTTCGTGGAGCCGGAGTACGGCGGCGACGAGATTCCGGACGAGCGGCTCCGGCTGATCTTCACCTGCTGCCATCCGGCACTCGCGCTCGAGGTGCAGGTTGCCCTGACGCTGCGGACGCTTGCGGGGCTCGAGACGGACGAGATCGCGCGCGCGTTTCTGGTTCCGACATCGACGATGGCGCAGCGTCTCGTGCGCGCGAAACGGAAGATCCGTGATGCCCGCATTCCCTATCGCGTTCCGGAGGCGCGCGCGATGCGCGAGCGGCTCGACGGTGTGCTGACGGTGATCTATCTCGTTTTCAACGAGGGGGGCTGGCGATGGTCTGACACCGCATCCGTGACAAGTTCGGTCTGTGACGGGCAGGCATGGCCTTGCTCTCGGCGCAGCCTGTCGTCGGCGATTCGGGGCAGGCCGAAGTTGTCCGCTTCGGCGTGCGAGAAGTCATGCCGTCCGGCGGCGTGTGGCCGAAGCGGACAAACTTCGCCCACAAGTTCGGTCGGTGGCGAGCAGCATCGAGGGGTGTGCTACCTTGTTCTTCGTTCACATAGTCGACGACACCGTCGTGTGACGAGACCTGCGAGGCGACGCCATGGCCGCCAACCCGGAACACAGTGACCTTCAAAAAGCGCTCGAGGAGATCCGCCGTCTCGAGATTCTGGTCGAGTCGAGCAAGCTCATGAACTCGTCGCTCGACGGGCGGGCGCTGTACGACTCCATTCTCGAGATCGTCCGGCGCGAGCTCGGCGTCGAGCGCGGCACCCTCTTCTTCGTGGACGAAGCGCGCGGCGAGATCTACGCGAAGATCAAGCCGGAGGCA
>DATKDP010000023.1:0-19800 GCA_035546335.1 Thermoanaerobaculia bacterium
GAGCCTGCTCGCGATCGTCGCTGGGAATGGAATGATCCAGGCCGCAGAACCGGCGTACACGACCAACGCGCGGGGCCTCGACCGTCGCAACCTCGATCCGTCGGTTTCCCCATGCAGCGACTTCTACCGTTTCGCCAACGGCGGCTGGCTCGATCGCAATCCGATTCCGCCGGATCAGAGTGGATGGAGCGTCGGCTCCGAGCTCCGAGAAAGACGGCCTGAAGCCGATTGCCACCGACCTCGAACGGATCGCCAGGGCGAAGGCGAACGCCGATGTGCAGGCGATTCTCCGCGATCATCATCGCGAAGGTCTTTCGACGCTCTTCGGCTTCGACATCCAGCCGGACCTGCGCAACAGCGACAGGTACATCGTCTACGCGGTTCAGGGGGGTCTCGGGCTTCCGGACCGCGATTACTACACCCGCGAGGATGCTGACTCGGTGGCGCTGCGCGAGAAGTACCGTGCGCATATCGCCGCAATGCTCCGGCTCCTCGGCGATTCGAAGGAAGCGGCGGACGCTTCCGCGCACGCCATCGTGGCGCTCGAGACGCGGCTGGCGAACGCTTCGCTGACGAGGGTCGAGCTGCGTGATCTCGACAACTATTACAACATTCAGACGGTTGCCAAAGCGGACGAGATGACTCCTCGCTTTTCGTGGAGCGGCTGGCTCGCTCATCTCGGGCTCGCGAAGCTCGAGAGCTTCTCCTACGCCCACCCGAAGTTTTTCGCCGAGATGGACCGCGCGCTCGACGACGTTCCCCTGGAGACCTGGAAAGCCTATCTCCGCTGGAATGTGCTCCGGGGCTCGGCGCCGTATCTCGCGGAGCGATTCGTCGAGGAAAACTTCGACTTCTACGGGCGAACACTGCGCGGAACGAAGGAGATGCGGCCGCGCTGGAAGCGTGTGATCGACCAGACGAGCGACAGTCTGGGAGAAGCGCTGGGAGAGGTGTATGTCGAGCGGGCGTTCACGCCGGAAACGAAGGCTCGTGCCGACGCGATGATCGCCGACCTTCGCGGAGCCATCCACGGCAGGATCTCGAATCTGGAATGGATGGGAGACGAGACGAAGAAGAAGGCGCTCGAGAAGCTCGGAACGTTCGTCTCGAAGATCGGATATCCCGGCACGTGGCGCGATTATTCGTCACTCGAGATCGGCCGTGCGAGCTATCTGGCGAATGTCCGCGCGGCAAACGCATTCGAAGTGCGACGGATCACCAGGAAGATCGGGCAGCCGATCGACCGGGGCGAATGGGCGATGGCGCCTCAGACGGTCAACGCCTACTACCACCCGCTCATGAACGAGATCGTCTTCCCCGCCGCGATCATGCAGCCACCCTTCTTCGACGGCACGATGGACGATGCCGTGAACTACGGGGCGATGGGCGGGGTGATCGGTCACGAGTTCATGCATGGATTCGATGATCAGGGGAGCCGTTTCGACGCCAAGGGCAACATGAAGAGCTGGTGGACCGATGGCGATCGCAAACGTTTCGAGGAGCGAGCCCACAAGCTCGTCGAACAGTACGATGCATATGTCGCGGTGGGCGATCTCCACGTGAACGGAAAGCTGACCCTCGGCGAGAACATCGGCGACCTCGCCGGAATTACGATGAGCTACTACGCTCTCCAGTCGGCTCTGAAGGGAAAAGAGCGGAAGGAAATCGACGGGTTCACGCCGGAGCAGCGCTTCTTTCTCTCCTGGGCGCAGTCGTGGCGTGGGAACTTTCGCCCGGAGGCGATCCGCCTGCGGGTCAACTCCGATCCGCACTCACCCTCCATGTTCCGGACGAACGGACCCCTGGAGAACATGCCGGAGTTCGCAAAGGCCTTCGGCTGCAAGGAAGGGGACCCGATGGTCCGGCCCGCCGCCCAGCGGGCGGACATCTGGTAGCGCGGCCGGATAGCGTGGCTGGATATTCCGATGTCCAGCCAGTGAGGCGGATGGCGATCCTTGCCCATGGCTCACATCATCGCCGGTCACCGGGCCGAAGATCGGAATCTTCGGCCACTCAGAGTGGCTGGATATTTCCAATGTCCAGCCCGTGAGGCGCGCGAGAATTGGGCCCATCGCTCACGGTGTCGCCGGTCGCCGGGCGGAAGATCGGAATCTTCGGCCCTTGTATGGGCTGTCAATGGATGGCGTTCCTCGCTGCGCGCGGGATTCGTACCGCGTCGACGAAGGTCTGAATTTCTTCGCTTGGCGGCGCCGTCATTCGCGACACGCCGAAGGTCACCACGAGGTTCAGGAGCATGCCGATGGTTCCGATTCCCTCGGCGCTGATTCCGGCGATGAAGGGCGGCATCCCGAAGAACTTGTTCCCGATCACGTAGAAGGCGGTGAAGCCGAGCCCGATGACCATCCCGGCGATCGCCCCGGGACCGTTGGTGCGACGGTCGAAGATCCCGAGGAGGATGACGGGAAAGAAGCTGGCGGCGGCGAAGCCAAAGGCGAATGCGACGACTTGGGCGACGAAGCCGGGAGGGTTGATGCCGAACCAGCCAGCGACGAGAATCGCGACGAAGATCATGACTCTTCCCACGACCAGGCGCCTCGCCTCGGTTGCGGCGGGGTTGATCAGTCGCGCGTAGATGTCGTGCGCGATCGAGCTCGAGATCACCAGCAGCAGCCCGGCGGCGGTCGAGAGCGCGGCGGCGAGTCCTCCGGCGGCGACCAGGGCGACCACCCACGGCGCCAGACCGGCGACCTCCGGGGTGGAGAGGACGATGATGTCGCGGTCGATGGTGATCTCGCTGGTCGCGGCGGATGGGCTCAGCTCGACGATGCCGTCGCCGTCCTTGTCGTCGAACGCCAGCAGCCCCGTCGTCTCCCACTTCGTCACCCAGCCCAGCGCGCGGATCTCGCCGAGCGATTTTCCATGCAGCTCCTGAATCAGGTTGTAGCGGGCGAATGCGGCGAGCGCGGGAGCGGTCGTGTAGAGCAGCGCGATGAACAGCAGTGCCCACCCGGCCGAGTAGCGGGCCGAGCGAACGTTCGGGACAGTGTAGAAGCGAACGATGATGTGGGGAAGCCCTGCGGTGCCCGCCATCAGAGCGAGCGTGATGCAGAAGACATCGAGCATCGGCTTCGACGCGAACGGCGCCGTGTATTCGGAGAATCCGAGATCGACCTGAAGCTGATTGAGGCGCGGCACGATGTCGCTGAAGGTGAAGGAGAGCTGGGGAATGGGGTTGCCGGTCAGCGCCCGCGCGATCGCGGCCGAGGGAATCAGATAGGCGAGGATGAGAACCGCATATTGCGCAACCTGCGTCCAGGTGATCCCCTTCATTCCGCCGAGAACGGCGAAGAACGACACCACCGCCATTCCGATGACGACGCCAAGCCAGATGTCGACCTCCAGAAAACGGCTGAAGACGATTCCGACGCCGCGCATCTGACCGGCCACGTAGGTCAGCGACACGAAGATTGCGGCGATGGCGGCGACGACCCGCGCGACGCTCGACTCGTAGCGGTCGCCGACGAAGTCGGGGACGGTGTACTTGCCGTACTTGCGGAGATAGGGAGCGAGAAGCAGCGCCAGAAGAACGTATCCGCCGGTCCATCCCATCAGGTAGACGGTGCCGTCGAATCCCATGAACGAGATCAGGCCGGCCATGGAGATGAACGACGCGGCCGACATCCAGTCGGCCGCCGTCGCGGCGCCGTTGAAGATCGCCGGGACGCCTCGTCCGGCGACGTAGAACCCCCGCGTGTCGCGTACGCGGTTCAGATAGCCGATGTAGAGATAGGCGGCGAAGGTGACGCCGACCAGGACATAGGTCCAGGTCTCGACGGTCACCGCTCGTCTCCGTGCGAAACGTGATCGTGAAGAGGTGGATGCGACGGGATCTCCTCTTCCTCATGGACGTCATACTTCCGGTCGAGACGGTCCATGGCGAAGGCGTAGACGAAAATCAAAATGACGAAGACGAACATCGATCCCTGTTGTGCCCACCAGAAGCTCATCGGAAGCCGGCCGGCAGCGAGGTGGTAGAGCGGGCGGGCGAAGAGAATGCTGAGCCCGAACGAGACTGCGCCCCAGACGAGCAGGAGGATGGCGATCAGAATCTTGTTCGCCCGCCAGTATGCGGCCGCCCGTTCTCGTTCCATTCGATCGCTCAGCGTAAACCGGACTTCACAAGTTCCGCGGCCGTTTGCCGCGAACGCCATCAGGAAAGAAGAGAGAATAGGGTCGCGCGGCGCGGGTGTCAACGAAGTAGAAGGCAGAAGGCAGAGGGCAGAAGGCAGAAGGCAGAGGGCAGAAGGCGGAAGGCAGAAGGCGGAAGGCAGAAGGCAGAAGGCAGAAGGCAGAAGAAGGCGGAAGGCGAATCGCAGATCGCAGATTGCAGAGGGTGGACATGGCAACGGCCTATCTACCTCTGCCTTCTGCCCTCTGCCTTCCGCCCTCTGCCTTCTGCCTTCCGCCTTCTGCTATCTGCTATTTGCTATAATTTGCTATCTGCCATCTGCCATCTGCCTTCTGCCATCTGCCCCTCTTCTGCCTGTGCGATACAATCCGTTCCCAATGCGAAACGAGCCGCCGCCGGTCCGTCCGATCACCATCGAGGAGATTCGTGCAGCGCGCGAGCGTATCGAGGGGATCATCACGCGGACGCCGCTGGTCGAGCTCCGGCATGGCACGAGTGCCCCCCCTCTTTTCCTCAAGCTCGAGAATCTCCAGCCGATCAATGCGTTCAAGCTGCGCGGCGCGGCGAACGCCGTCGCCAGGCTGAGCGATGACCAACGCGGGCGCGGCGTCTGGACCATCAGTGCCGGCAATGCAGGGCAGGGCGTCGCCTACGCAGCGCTGGCCGCCGGAGTCCCCTGCACGGTCGTCGTCATCGACACGGCAGCCGAGACGAAAGTCGAGAGGATGCGCCGGCTCGGAGCGAGCCTGGTGAAGGCTCCGTTCGACGCCTGCTGGCAGGCGATGGAGGATCGCGAGTTTCCCGGTGTCGACGGAACGTTCATCCATCCCTTCGACGACGAGGATTTCATCGCCGGCAATGGCACGGTTGCGCTCGAGATTCTCGAGGATCTCCCTTCGCTGCGCACTGTAGTCGCAGCGATCGGCGGAGGGGGCCTGATCGCCGGAATCGGCAGCGCAATGCGCGCGCTCGCGCCGGAGGTCGTGGTTCTCGGTGCGGAGCCGGAAACGGCGGCTCCGGGAGCCCGATCGTTTGCCGCCGGTTCTCCGGAAGTGTTCGAGGAATGGACGCCATCCTTCGTCGACGGTGCCGGTGGCAAGAGCATCTTTCCGCGAATGTGGGAACGTCTGCGCGAGACCGTCGACGGCTCGATCGTCGTCTCGCTCGAGCAGACGAAGGATGCGATGCGACTGATGGCCGAGCAGGCGCGGGTGATCTCCGAGGGAGCGGGAGCGCTTCCTGTGGCGGCGGCGCTCAGCGGGCGGATCACGGAAGGTCCCGTGGTCGCGGTCGTCTCCGGTGGCAACATCGATCTGAAGAAGTTCGCGAGCCTGATCGGCGCCTGCTGACACCTTCGGCCCAGCTCCTCGCAAGTCGTGTCCATGTGTCCGTCATCCTTCGCGCACGCCCACCCCTCGACCTCGCTCAGGATGACGGACGCGTGAAGCGGACAAGGATCTGAAGGGAAGTGAGGATCAGCGCAGCGTCGGAGTCATGCCGCGGAGCGGGACGTCGGGGTAATCGCGCCGGTCGACGAGATCTCTGAGCGGAACCTCGTGAACCGGAAACTCGAACCCGTTGATCGATGCGGTGGCGGCGGTTTTCGTCGCTTCCGTCACGTTCCCCGGAATACGAATTCTGACCTGCTCCGGCTGAAGAAGCTCGACTCCTTCGGGCTTTACCGCGATTGCAGGGATGAAAAGATCGGCGCTGGGCGGGATTCGCTCGAGCACGAGTCGCGATTCGGGAATCCCTGGAGCGTTGAATTCGATGACCGAGTTGCCGGGAGGAACATCGAGAATGATGAATGCTCCCGTTTCGGCGACGCCCCCCGATGCGAACTCGACATCCACGACGGACACGGTCGTCTGTTGCAGCAGGGCGAGTCTTTGCGCGTGCTGGCGCGTCGGGTCGGCGACCGGGTAGATGCCAGGCGAGGTGATCTCGCCGATCCAGCCGCGGACGCTGACCGGATCGCGGACGAACTGCTGGCGGCTCTCCGAGCCGCCGCAGGCGAGGAGCGAGAGGGTCGCGATCGAGATGAGGGCGATGACGATTGGGCGATTCATCAGGGAGTCATTGTACGTCGCTCATCGGTTCGAGATCGCGAGGATCTCGTACCAGACGGTCCCGAGCCATTCGCTCCACATCTTCGAGGCGTGTTGTAGAGCACTCGCGCCCGGCACGAAATCAGACCAGCGACGCCGTTTTGCGGGCGGAGGGGGGACCGCATGGCCGCGAGCCTCTCTGAAATGCCGGTGAAACTCGCCGAGCGCGCGCCGCATGTGCCATCCGTTGGTGACCACGACGATCGAGGTCATGCGATCGATGCCCGGCATCCGAAGCAGTCCGGCGGGATGCTCTCGGGTATTGGTCGAGGTGATCTCGAGGAGAATTCGATCGGCCGGAACTCCTGCACCCTCGGCCAGCCGGGCCATTTGGGAAGCCATTTCGTCGGGTCGATGCTCTGCGGCTCGCACGCCTCCGCTGCGTCCCGACATCACGAGGCGTGCAGAAGGATATCGTTTCCACAGCTCGGCAGCGGTGAGCACGCGCCGCGTGCTGTCGTACGAAAGGGGATCATCGATTCCTTCGAGGGGGAATGCGAAACCTCCGCCGGGCACGACGATCAGATCAGGCTCGGTGTCGATGCCGGCGGTCGAGACGGTCGCGGCTCGCTCCAGCAGCTCCGCGGCGATTGGCGTGGAGAAAAGCCAGAGGCTGCAGGTGAGTCCCAGGATGGCCAGAAGCGCCTGCCGGTTCCTGCGATCGGGTCCGCTGCGCCTCAACGCGATGGCGGAGAAGAGGAGGGTCAGTGTGAGAGCGAGAAGGAGCGGATCGGTGAGGATCTTTCCACTACTCAATTGGTATCCTGGCCCGGCGGTGGCGCTTCACGCTGACCGCCGGGATGACGCGTGTTCACGCGACCGCCGTTGACGGCTTCCCTGAATGATCTTAGTACAGATGTCCGGAAATCGGTGTCAGTGCATGCCCGTCATCCTGAGCGGCAGGCGCCTCGTTGCTGCGATTCTTCTTTCCGAGGATAATCAGGCCGCAGCATCAGGATGGGAGTCCCGGGGGTGGGTGCTATGAAACGGGTTTTGGTGGTCCTACTCGTACTGCTCGCAGTTGCAACTCTGGTTCTGGCGCAGGGGATCGGGCGCGCCACCGTGCGGACCCCGAACGGCGATCGCGAAGTGATGACCATCCAGCAGCGGGGAGAGACACTCCTTGCCGCGGATGAAACGATTGCGGCATTCGGAGGTCGCATCACTGCCGAAGGCGAGGGGTTTCGGATTGCGCTGGGAGCAATGGAAGCGATCTTCGGGCCGGACAGTCGCTTTGCGGTCGTCCGAGACGACCTGATCGAGATGGCGCAGGAGCCTGTGGTGATCGAAGGGAGAGCCTTCCTGCCGTCCGGATTTTTCCGCGAGCTCATCCCGCGTGCGTCCGGACTCGATGTCACCTGGGATCCGGCGAGTCGTCTGCTCCTGGCACGCCCTCGAACGCGTGAGGTTCTGTCGGCCCAGGTCTCGGTGGTCGATCTTCAGGGGACGACGAAGATCGTGATCCAGTTTTCCGGTGCCGCCGAGCACACGATCACCAGAACAGGCACGTCCTATCTGATTCAGCTCAGAAATACTGTTCGAGCGCCGTTCGCGGAACAGGCATACGATAATCCTCGCGTGTCGCGAATCACCTTTCGCGACGGCGAGATCGGGATTCATCTGCGGGGAGCCGCCGTCGCAGGCGATGCGTACGAGCTGCAGAATCCCTTCCGCATCGTTCTCGACCTGAAGGAGGCGCCGGAGGGGAGTCCTGCATACCGTCCGCAACTTCGAACCGAGCCGCGCTTTCAGCAGACGCTCCCCGGAGTGCGCACGATCGTGCTCGATCCCGGACACGGGGGGAAGGAAGTCGGAGCCATCGGTCCGAATGGGCTGATGGAGAAGGACGCCACCCTTGCAATCTGTAGAAAACTCGCCGCGGTTCTCTCGAGCCGCCTCGGCCTGCGAGTCATTCTCACGCGCAATGAGGACGAGGCGATCACACTCGAGCAGCGAACCGCGCTGGCGAACCACTACAAGGCCGATCTCTTTCTGTCGGTTCACCTCAATGCGGCCGTGATGAAGGGAGCCCGAGGTGCGGAGACGTACTTTTTGTCGGTCGAGGCATCGGATGAGCTCGCGCGTAGCGCCGCCGAGCGTGAGAACCTCACCCCGTCGGGGTCGCGCAGCCGCGCGGGGTCGGATCTGAATCTCATCCTGTGGGAGCTCGCACAGCAGGAGTATCTCAAGGAATCGAGCCGCTTCGCCGAGATCGTTCAGGAGGAGATGAACCGAGCTCTCGGAATCGAGAATCGAGGCGTCAAGCAGGCTCCTTTCAAGGTTCTCATCGGGGCGACGATGCCGGCCGCACTCGTCGAGGTCGGATTCATCACGAATCCCGATGAAGAAGCGAAGCTGCTCGACGAGGGCTTCCAGGGGACCATTGCGTCGACTCTCGCCTCGGCGATCGAACGGTACAAGACCGAATACGATGTGAGAATGGGCGTCGGCGGAGCACGTGTCGCCGCGCCGGCGCCGGCAGGCGCGGGGGACCCCGCGGCAGCAGAGCCGGAGCGGACATCCGGGAGATAGCATTGCCGTCGACGCGCGCACTCGTGGCAGCCATGCTCGCCTGCATCGCTGCGATCTCCGCCTGCCGGAAGGAGCGGGCCGTCAGCGATGTCGTGGCGCTCGCCAATAAGGTCGAGAGCCGGACGATTCAACTGTTCTTCGAATCGCCGGATCTCCTGCTCGTTCCGGAGACGCGGTTGCTTTCGCTGCCGGCGAACCAGGCTGCAGCGCTCAGTCAGGTGGTCGCCGAGCTGCTGAAAGGCTCGGCCAACACTGCCGTCCCGCGGCTCTTTCCGGAAGATACAGTCGTTCGAGGGGCCTATCTGCTGCCCGAAGGGAATGCGGTCGTCGATCTCGGAGGTCAGACGCTGACGGATGGATGGAACACCGGCAGCCATACGGAGCTGATGGCTGCCTACTCTCTGGTCCATACGCTGAGCGCCAATTTCGAGATCCGGCGTGTGCGCATTCTGGTCAACGGGCAACCGGTGGCGACTCTCGCCGGGCATGTGGCGATCGACCGCCCGCTGTTACCATCAGGTGACGCAGTGAAACGTTGATCGGGTGACCACGTCTAAAAGGAATGTTGGCACATCACGCGGATCTCGATGGAAAAGCGGGGGTTGTGTTAAATTCCTGTTACATTGAGAAAAGTTTCACAAGGTCGCGTATAATGCTTCAAACGTGATGAAACCGGTTTACTGGATGGGCAGGCGGAATCGGCTTCCCAGAAGTTTCTCCTGCCATAACGTGATGAAAATCACTCTCGAATCTGCAGCAGTCAAGCTCACCAGAAATACAGCCCCTCCCTGAGCGTTTCCACAACCCATCCAGTATTAATCCCAGGGCCCCGGCGGAAACGCCGGGGCTTTCCTTCGTTACGAACGTTCGTTTTCCTTCGACTCGCTCGCGGGATACTTCCTGCACCTTTCAGTCTCGTCGCGGAGGGGCGAGGCCGAGAAGGATCTGCTCGAAGAGCATGCGAGGATCGGCATTCACGGCGAGGCGTTTCGAGGCGGCGATGGCGTCGCGAGCCGAGTCGAGGAGGACTGCTCGCCCGATCTTGTTCCGCACGATGCGGCTGGCTTCAGGGTCGATGCTGTCCTCCGGGGTTAGCGAGGCGAAGTCGCGGAGGATGGTGGCGAGCAGAGCGGCTTGATCCCCCCCATTCTCCCCTTCCGCCAGACGCGCGGCGAGCGCGAGAAGGGCACTCGTCTCGCCCTGCCTGGCGAAGTCATGCAGTGCGCCGATGATCTCCAGCGACAGCGGCTCGACGTCCGCGCTCGCCTCTCCGAAGAGGGGGGCGTCTCGAAGGAGACGATCCTGCTGGAGCGATTCGGCGGGTGCCGGCTCGCTTCGTTCCGGACCGATGTAGAGAGCCTGACAGCGCGAGCGGATGGTCGGGAGAAGGAGACCGGCCGAGCGGGCCAGAAGGATGAATGACGTGTCGGGCACCGGTTCCTCGAGTGTTTTGAGCAGAGCGTTGGACGCCCCGAGGCTCATCGTTTCGGCGGCCTCGATCAGAAACACCTTCGATCGACCCTCGTAGGGTCGAAGGGTCGCCTCGCTGACGAGCTCGCGGATCTGTTCGATGGCGATGAGTTTCCGTTCGGCGCCGACCGCGACGCGATGAAAGTCGGGATGAATCTCGCGCGCGACTCTGCTGCAGGAAAGACACGATGCGTCGGGACAGGCGAGGGGGCAGATCAGACGCTGGGCAAGACGGACGGCCAGCCGTTGCATCACCTCGTGGGACGGGCCGTGAAGAATGATCGCATGGTGCAGCTCACCGCGGGCGGCAGTCTCTTCGAGAAGTTCGTGGATCGCTCTCATCCCGCAGAATCGCCGTCGAGCCGGATCGCCGGGGCACGGCGCGCGATCTCCTCCGTCGTTCGCCGGAAGACCTCGTCGATCGATCCGGAGGCGTCGATCACCGCGAAGCGCTCGGGCTCCGCCTCCGCCAGGGACAGATACCCCTCGCGAACACGGCGGTGAAAGAGGAGGTCTTCTCCTTCCAGACGGCTCTCGGTCATCAGCTGCTCCGACGCGCTGTTGCGAGCACGTGCTCGTTCCAGTCCCGTCGTCTCGGGAAGGTCGTAGAGAAGAGTCAGATCGGGTCGAATGCCGTCCGTCGCCCAATCGTTGATCGTACGAAGCCGGTCGAGCTCGAGAAGCCGTCCGAACCCCTGGTAGGCGAGCGTCGCATCGGTGAAGCGATCGCTGAGGACCATCACCCCTGTTTCCAGCGAGGGTCTGATGATCTCAGTCACGTGTTGCCGTCGTGAAGCCGCGTAAAGGAAGAGCTCCGTCATTGCGTCCATCCCTTCTTCGTGGGGGTCGAGAAGAATGGAGCGGATGCGATCGGCCAGCGGCGTGCCCCCGGGCTCCTTCGTGAGCACGTGCTGAACGCCTGAAGAGCGGAGCTTTTCCGCGAGGCGAAGCGCCTGGGTCGTCTTGCCGGAGCCTTCGACGCCTTCGACGGTGAGAAAGAAGCGGGTCATCGGCGCGTCATTCTACCTGACCGGCGTCGATTTCCCGCAGCCCGTCGCGCAAGCCGCGAAGGTAATGCTCGCGCATGAGGCGTTCGAAGACGGACGGCCTGGCGAGAATGCGGAACCGCTCCCCGAGTCGGGCCAGCAGGCGCAGCCGGCGAAGCTCGCCCTCGTCCGCGAGCGGCCTCTGTTGGAGCTCGTGAACGCCGAGAAAATGTCCGAGCTCGGGATGCTTGTGGAAGAAGATCGATCCTGATCTGCCGACCGCATACTGGCGTTGTGCGAACGAATCGACGGTCATCGGATGGTAATGGCGCGTGATGGCCTCCTGGTTGTAATGGATTCGAAGCCCGAAACCATCGAGACGGTAGGCGAGCTCGATGTCTTCCCAGGCGGCGGAGGGAAAGCTCGTATCGAACGGATTGGAAGCGAGCAGAGAGCGATCGAGCGAGATGTTCGACGTGTAGAAGAAGTTGAACGGCACGACGGTACGGCTGCGGATCAGCTTGTAGCCGAACTGGAGTCCGAAGTCGTTGATGTGGTCCATGAACGGCGTCACGGTCTCCCCATCGGGCCAGCCGGTGTAGCCGAGGCAGGCGAGGAACGGATCATTGCCGCTTTGCTCGTGCACCCTGGCATGTTCGGAAAGGAACAGCGGCTCGGGAACGGTGTCGTCGCCGATGAAGACGACGAAGCGTCCTTTTGCAGATTCGACGCCGCGATTCCGCGCACGCCCCGGACCGCTGTTCGGCTGTGTTATGAAGACGAGGTGAAATCGAAAGGTGCCGAGCCGAAGGGCGCGATCGATCACCTCTGCCGTTGCGTCGGTCGATCCGTCATTCACGACGATCACTTCGAACGAAGGAGCATTCGCCTGCTGATCGAGCGATCCGAGCACACGCAGCAGCGTGTCGATCCGATTGTGGGTGGGGATGACGATGGAAAAATAGGGGGGTGCCTCGTCGCTTGCGTCGTCCATCGATGTGTGAGAGGTCATGTCAGCCTCAGGCGGACGTTCCCCCGTCAACGCAGATCACCTGGCCGGTGATTCCGCTCGCGTCGCTCGACAGCAGAAAGGCGACGACCGAGGCGACTTCGTCGGGCCGGAGGACGCGCCGCATCGGAATGTTCCGCACCATTTCCTTCCGGCGCTCCGGGTCGAGACCTTCGATCATGCCGGTCTCCACGAGCCCGGGCGCGACGCAGTTGACACGAATGCCGCTTCGGGCTGTTTCGCGCGCAAGGGCGCGGCTCATCGCGATCAGGCCGCCCTTGGACGCCGCGTAGTTGGTCTGTCCAGCCACGCCGTGCAGCGCGGAGAGAGATGCGATGTTGACGATCGCTCCATGACGCTGCCGCATCATCACCGGAAGCACCGCCTGCGTCATTGCGAACGCTCCGTTGAGGTTCGTATCGATCACCTCGCTCCACTGGCCGGGATCCATGTCGTAGGCGAGGGCGTCGCTTCGCACGCCTGCGTTGTTGATCAGCGCGTCGAGGGAGCCGAAGCGCCCGAGCACGAGAGCGACGGTCTCGCTGCACGAGGAGCGATCGCGGACGTCGGACCGTATGGTCAGCAGCGGTGGGGCGTCAGGAGCTAGAGTGCTCGCTTCGCGAGACAACGCGGCGGCGTCGTCGCCCGGCTGGCGATGGGTGATTGCGACCGCGTAGCCATCGGCGAGAAGACGAAGGGCGACGGCTCGCCCGATGCCGCGCGAGCCTCCGGTGACCAAAGCGGTCCGTGTGGTGCTTTCGATTTCTGACTCAGAAGGCATCAGCGGCACCATTCTACCGAGGAGAGCGGGTTTTCAACCCACTCTTGCGCGCCGAGCTCAAAACACCATTCACCCACGGGACCTCATCGATCCACAAACCCGAAGTCGTGCGAATGGCAGCAGTTGCGAGCGCGAAGCGCCAACACCCGAGGGCGGGCTACGTCTCGTCTTCCTCGTAACGGCTCTTGAGGGCGGCCACGACCGCGGGATCGGCCAGCGTCGTGACGTCGCCGAGCGCGCGCCCTTCGGCGATGTCGCGCAGGAGACGCCGCATGATCTTTCCGCTGCGTGTCTTCGGGAGGTCGGCCGAGAAGAGGATCCGTTCCGGGCGTGCGATCGCGCCGATCTTCCGCACGACGTGATCCTTCAGCTCTCTCTCGAATGCGTCGAGATCGGTGATGTGCTCCTTGCGCGACTCCTTGATGATCACGAAGGCCGCGATTCCGGTTCCCTTGATCTCGTGAGAAATGCCGACGACCGCCGCTTCGGCGACCGAATGATGATCGACGAGCGCCGATTCGACCTCCATCGTGCCGATGCGGTGACCCGCGACATTGATCACGTCGTCCACGCGGCCGAGCAACCAGAAGTATCCCTCCTCGTCTCTCTTCGCGCCGTCTCCGGTGAAATAGATCCCGTTCCACTTCGACCAGTATTGTTTTTCGTAGCGCTCGGGATCGTTGAAGATTCCTCGGAGCATTGCCGGCCATGGGCTCGTGATCGCGAGGTATCCGCCTCCAACGTCGATTCGCTCTCCCGCTTCGTCGAGGACCTCCGCCTCGATTCCGGGAAATGCGCGTGTCGCCGATCCCGGCTTGGTGGCCACGATTCCCGGAAGCGGCGTGATCATGATCATTCCCGTCTCCGTCTGCCACCACGTATCGACGATCGGGCATCGATCTCCGCCGATGTAGGTGCGATACCAGATCCATGCTTCCGGATTGATCGGCTCGCCTACGGTGCCGAGCAATCGCAGTGAGGAGAGATCGCGCCCCTGCGGATGCGCGTGGCCCCACTTCATGAAGGCGCGGATCGCCGTCGGTGCCGTGTAGAAGATCGTCACCTTGTGCTTCTCGACGAGTTGCCAGAGGCGGTCACGTTGCGGCCAGTCGGGTGCGCCTTCATAGATGAAGACCGTGGCCCCGTTGGCCAGAGGGCCATAGACGACGTACGAATGTCCGGTGACCCAGCCGATGTCCGCCGTACACCAGTAGACATCGTCGTCCTTCAGGTCGAACACCCATTGCGTCGTGGCGTAAACGCCGGTCATGTACCCGCCGGTGGTATGGACGATTCCCTTCGGTTTTCCCGTGGTGCCCGACGTGTAGAGGGTGTAGAGCATGTGCTCGGAGTCGACCCATGTGGGGGGACATTCGCCGGAGGCATTACTGATCAGCTCGTGATACCAGTGATCGCGCCCCGCGCTCACCTTGATCGTCTCATCCGCCTCTTCCGACGCAGTGCGGCGCATCACGATCACCACCGACTCGATCGATGGACACTGTGCAACGGCCTCGTCGGCGAGCGCCTTGAGGGGGATGAGACTGCCGCGGCGGTAGCCGGAGGTCGCGGTGATGAGCACTTTCGCCGCCGCATCGTTGATCCGGTCGCGCAGGGCTTCGGATGAGAATCCGCCGAAGATCACCGAATGAACCGCTCCGATTCGGGCGCAGGCGAGCATCGCCACGATCGCTTCGGGGACCAGCGGCATGTAGATCGCCACGCGGTCGCCGGCGACGACTCCCAGCTTCTTGAGGGAATTCGCAAACCGCGAGACTTCGGAGTGAAGCTCGCCGTAGGTGTACGATCTGGTGTCGCCCGGCTCTCCTTCCCAGACGATCGCCCTCTTTCCTCCACGCTTCTCGAGATGACGATCGAGACAGTTGTAGGACGCGTTGATCCTCCCGCCGACGAACCACTTCGCGTAGGGGGGCTCCCACTCGAGCACCTTGTCCCACTTCGTCTCCCAGTCGAGCTGCTCCGCCCACGATGCCCAGAATGCCTCGCGGTCACCGAGCGCCTTCGCGTAGATGGCCGGATCGTTGACGTTTGCCAGCGCCTTGAACTCATCGGACGGGGGGAATGCTCGGTTCTCTTCGAGAAGGGCATCGAGCGTGGCGGGAGGAATCTGCTCCGTCATTCGGGGTCTCCTGCGCGTCGTTTTTCCGTTCGGCGAAGAGGGTGACGGTGCCGCCACCTGATGGCCGCTCGTTCCGGATCGTGCAGATATAGCCGATTCCTGTCCCGTCGTCGAGAGGAACCGTTCATCGATGCTGCTCGAGCTCGCTCTCCGACGGCCTCCGCGGCTGGATTCGTGGGAATTCCCTTCGCCTTCGAATGTTGCCCAGCGAACAGGGGGATCGGATGAAATTCGGTGTCGTCGTGCTTCCGGGATCGAACTGTGATCACGATGCATTTCACGTCGCCCATTCGGTGCTCGGTGCCGACACGGAGATTCTGTGGCACAAGGACACGGGCCTCAAGGGCGCCGACTGCGTCATCATTCCCGGCGGCTTCGCCTACGGCGACTATCTCAGAGCGGGGGCGCTGGCGAAGTTTGCTCCGATCATGAGCGCGATTCGTGACCATGCGGCCGGCGGGGGACTCGTGCTGGGAATCTGCAACGGATTTCAGGTGCTGACGGAGGTCGGTCTCCTTCCCGGGGCGCTGATGCGGAACGAGCATCTCCGATTCGTCTGCCGCGAGGTCATCCTTCGGGTCGAGCGAGCCGATCTACCTTTCACCGCCGCACTCGAGGAAGGAGAACTTCTGCGGATGCCGATCGCGCACGGCGAGGGAAACTTCCATGCCGATGCGGAAACACTCGACGAGCTCGAGCGCAATCGTCAGATCGTTTTCCGCTACGCCGACGAGAAAGGGCTCGCCACAGTCGAGAGCAATCCCAACGGCTCGAGCCGCAACATCGCCGGGATCTGCAATCGCCAGGGGAACGTCCTCGGTCTCATGCCGCATCCCGAGCGTTGTGCCGAGACGATTCTCGGTAATGCGGACGGGCTGAAGATCTTTCGCTCGATCGTCGAATCAGCGGCGTTGTCCCTCTGACCCTCTGCACCGAACTGCAGCGGATCTCGCGCCCCAGACTCGGTACCCCTCGTAGGGGCGAAGCATTTGCGCGCGCGCCAGAGCAGAGAGCTCGCGACGCCGTAACGCAAGCGCAATAGCTTCGTCCGGGTGCTCGCTATGCCCTACGCATGACCTACCGGGAGAAGCGGGCGTCCCGCGCCCGCCCAGGGTGGGCGGTGGACTTTCGCTGCAGCGCGAGTCAGTCTGTCCGGAGCACGACGAGACTCACCGCGCGGCCTCGAGGTCCTGGTCGTCCAGAACCGATTCCTCCGCCGATGCGAGAAGAGATCCGGTTCCGTACAGGCGCTCCCAGGGGCGTCCGCGACTCGGAGGAGCTGCAGCGGGGACGAGCCGCGCGACGACCTCTCCATGACGCTCGACTTCGACGACCGTCCCGTTGCGCTCGATTTCACGAATGATCTCGAGAAGTCGAGATTTCAATTCAGTGACAGAGATGATCATTTCTCATGAGCCAATGGCCATGGATGTGCGGAAATTTCCTCAACCGAAGGCACCGAGCCGCCGCACATTCATGTGCTGCGGGAACGAAGTCTCGCGAAGGTATGGTTAGACCCTGTGGAAGCGGGGGCTTCCACGAGATTTTCGTCGCACGAGCTTCGAGAGATCGTTCGGCTCGTCGTCGAGAACAACGAAGAGTTTATGGAGGCGTGGAATGAGCTCCATCGTCACAGCTGAACCAGCAGGTCGTGCGCAGGATGTCGAGGTGACCGAAGACGAGCTGATCGTAACGCTCATCGATGCGAGAAGGATCGCCGTTCCTCTTGTCTGGTTTCCCCGGCTGCTCAATGCCCGCCCGGACCAGAGACAGCGTTGGGAGCTGATGGGGGACGGAGAGGGGATCCACTGGCCCGAGGTGGATGAGGATCTCAGCGTTGCGGGCTTACTTCGCGGAACGCCAGCCCCGAATCACAACCGTTGACTACCGCCGGATTTGCCTGGGCGAGAGACGGCTCCCCTGCGGGGTCGTGGAGAGAAAATCCCGGGCGAAAGGGGGCGGGCGCTGGACGCCCGCTCTCCCTGGTCTAGGTCTAGGGCATGCGATAGCGCGTCAGAAATCCGGCGCGATCGGTGGCGAAGATCGATCCGCTCGAAGGATCGATCGCCAGAGCGTAGGCCGAGATCCCATAGAGCGAGCTGCTTTGCACTTCTCGCCTGGAGCCGGTGAATGTCTCGCTGCCGCTGCTGCACCGCGCCTCGGCGAAAACGATACGCTTTCCCTCGTCGGTCAGCACGCCGATCTGCGGTCCGCTCCCTTCCGGCAGACAGATCGCCTCTCCGCTCGCCAGATCGCCGAACTCGAGGGTCATTCGCATCGCCGAGGGATCGTTGCCGATCGACTTTTCGACTCGCGGGCGAATCGATTTCTCGGCCAGCCAGTCGCTGGCGAGCGCCACGAGGGAGCGATCGCCGGCCGCGAAAAATGCCGAACGGATGATGCGATCGGTCTCCAGCGGCACGCGCCCCGTCTCTTTGAACGTCTCGGTCTCGTAGAAGACGGCAACGGTCGCCTTACCGCTTTCGAACTCTTCGCTCCCGATCACCGCGAGAAGCGACCCGTCCCGATTCGCGGCGATCGCCATCGGCTCGACATCAGCCAGGGTCCTCAGCTCCCGCTCGCCAATGGCGTCGAAGACGCGGACCGAGCGCCCGAGCACGTAGAGATAGCGCCCCTGCGGGTCGGGCACCGCATCGCGAATCGTTTCTCCCTCGAGACCGATCTCGCGAACCACGTGGAGCGAGGGAAGGGCGAGAATGGTCACGCTTTCGTCGCTTCCCTGCGCTACGACGAGACGGGACTCGTCATGATTGAGCCTCATGGTGAGGAGCTCCTTCGTCGAAGCGATCTCTTCCGAGTCGAGCACCACTTCGCGCAGGATCTTTTCGTTCTTCGGATCGATCGCCACGACCGACTGGGATCGTGCCAGCCCGACATAGACGACTCCGCCGGCGGTCACGGCGATTCCGTGAGGCTCGCCTTCGATCATCCATCGCCCAGTGATCTTCGAATCGCGGGAGGGCACGCGCTCGAGAGAGGTGGCGAGCGCCGGGAGGGGAGCCAGCGCAGCGAAGGCCAGCGCGAGCAGAAGGTTACTCTTCGATCGAGTAGGAAAACGTCTCGATGACGGTATTCGCCAGAAGTTTCTCGCACATGCTGCGAAGCTGCTGTTCGATCTCTTCACGCCGCGCTCCCGGTCTCAGCGTTACTCGGAACAACTTCCCGGCGCGCACATCTTCCACGCCGTCGAAGCCGAGTGCCTGCAGCGAGTGCTGGATGGCTTTTCCCTGCGGGTCGAGAACTCCATCCTTCAGTTCCACGATGACGGTCGCTTTCAAGGTGACTCCTTCCGAATCTTCGCGTCGAAGCTCGACATCATAGAGGATCGCTCGGAGAGCCGGCTCAAAACAGAGAGAGCTGCTGGAGCGGAGCTCCCCGCATCGTGGAGCGCCGCACGGAACGCCGGGCAATCTCCATCGAGGCGCTGGGTCGATCCTGACGGGCGATGTGAAGGTCGAGGCGGACGCCGGCCCGCTCGAGAAATGCGCCGGTCATCGACCTGACGATCGATTCGTGGTTGTTCTTTTCGGAGAGGTGAATCATGCAGAGACTCCGAAGCTCGGCACCGAGGAGCCGTTGCAGTGCCCCGATCGAGTCGTCATTCGAAAGGTGTCCGAATCGCGACATGATGCGGCGCTTCAGACTCCAGGGGTAGGTTCCGGTCCTGAGCATGTCGAGATCGTGATTCGATTCGAAAAAGAGAGCGTCACACTGCTGGAGGTGTTCGATGACCGGCTGATCCACGTGCCCCAGATCGGTCGCCAGGCCGACGCGTGTGCCGTCACCCGCCTCGATGACGAAACAGGCCGGATCGGCCGCATCGTGGAGTGTGCGCCGCGCGTGGATGCAGAAATCGCCGAGTCGAAACGAGCTGTTGTTCTCAAAGGTCCGAACGGGAATCGTCGTGGGATCGATCGTGGAGGCAGCGAGCGTCCCCGCGGTCAGATAGACGGGAATCTGATGTTTCGCGGCGAGACGCGCCGCGCCGCGAATGTGGTCGTAGTGCTCGTGGGTCAGCAGGATCGCCTGAATCGACTCGATCGATCTGTCGATTGCCGCGAGTCGCTTGCGCGTCTCGCGCGTCCCGAAACCGGCGTCGACCAGGATCGACGTCCCGTCGTTCTCGAAGAGGTAGCAATTCCCGCCGCTTCCCGATCCGAGAGCTGCTGCGAACATTTCCCGTCCCTCCCGCTCCTACCCGGCGAATGCCGTGTAGCCTTCCTCTTCGATCGCTCGGACGAAGTCGTTGGTCGACACTTCCGTGGCGTGCTCGATGACGGCAGTTCCGCGCTCGAGGGAGATCTCGGTGCTCGTCACGCCGCGTGTCTGTTTCAGGACTGCAGTCAGCGCGCGCACGCAGTGATCGCAGCTCATGCCGTCGATTCGCAGCGTCGTGGTCGCCATGCACTCTACGGTAACTCAGCCTCGGCGAAATGGGTAGAGGAGAGGCGAGAGGCGAGGGACGAGGGACGAGAGGCGAGAGGCTCGAGGCTCGGGGCTCTGCGATCTGCGATCTGCGATCTGCCCTCTGCCCTCTGCCCTCTGCCCTCTGCCCTCTGCCCTCTGCCCTCTGCCCTCTGCCCTCTGCCCTCTGCCCTCTGCC
>DATKDP010000024.1:0-101166 GCA_035546335.1 Thermoanaerobaculia bacterium
GTCGCCGCACCCTCTGCACCATTCCACCGCCCTACCGCCACCACCCGACCGCTGCGGTAGGAGGCGAGCCGCCCGCCACGTCGGGCGTCTCACCTCCGGTCTTGACTCTTGATGGCCTTCTCATGGAAGGATGACGGCGCGACCAGTGTCATTGGTCTCCTGTCCAATGCATCTCAGGGCCAGGTGAGTCCGCGACGAGCGTCCCGGTCGCTCACACCGTCGCCCGTCACCGGGCCGAAGATCGGAATCTTCGGCCACAGCTACGTCGCGCGGAATACCGTGTCGGTATCGACTTCGTGCTCGCCCATTCCTGCGCGGAACAGACGCTCGTCCGCGGCGCGAAGCCTGCGGCAGACCTCCCGCCCCAGGTTCATCTGAACGAGAGTGAACTGCTCGACGTCGCGGTCGTAGAGGCGGACGAGGCCCCGCGGCGAGAGCTCGAGCGCTGTGCAGTCCTCCTCGGCGCGCACAGACGCGCTGCGCGGAAACATGTCCATGAGGGCCATCTCGCCGAAGCACTCTCCCGGGTGCAGGATGCGCAGCTCCATCACGCGCTCCTGCCAGTTCTTGATCACCGACGCGCTGCCAGTCTCGAGGATGAACATCGAGCTCGCCTGATCGCCTTCGCGAAAGAAGAACTCCTTCGCCGGAACCTCGACCGATCGGGCGTAGTCGAGAAGAAACGTCAGCGACTCCTCGCTCAGAACGGAGAACACCTGCGTCCGTTTCATCAGGTCGAGCTTCGCAATCATTGCGTGGCCTCGTCGCTAAGGAAGTCGGGGGATCGTTGGAAGGACTCTATCAGATGAGAGGCGGGAGCGGCAGACCCATCGGCGGCTCGGGACTGTTGGCGCAGGTGTTGATCAACCGCGCGGCGTCCCGGCTACAGATCGCGCGGAATCAGTCGCGGCGATCCCGCGATGTCGATCGCGCCGAAGTCGCGCAGATCGAGGGTCGCGATCGCTTCCGCTCCGAGCCGCTCCGCGATCGCGATGACGATCGCGTCGACCAGCCCGACTTCCAGCGACCGATACCGCTCGAGAATCTCCTGCGCGCGGACCAGATCATTGCGCACGCCCCATTCGATTTCCCACGCGCCTTTCGACAGATCCTCCACGAACAACTCCTCGGCTTTCCGGCCGACGTGCTCCGCGAGCAGATAGTCGACCTCCGGAAGTATCGCGCAGGGAAGAACCCATTGCTCGGGAGCGGAGACGAACAGATCATGAAGGGCGCGATGATGGCGGTCGCTCGAGTCGATGAGCGCGACGATTGCACCGGTATCGGCGATGATCATCGCCGCCCGAATCCCCGCAGCAGATCCTCTGCGTTCTCGGAAATCTCACCGTTTTCGCTCGACCCTGCAGCGAGCGAGCGAGGCAGCGGTCTCGCCGGGGCGTGTGCGACGTAGGCGGCAATCGCTTCGCGGATCTGTTCCGCTGCCGTTGAGCCTTCGCGGTCAGCCATCTCTTTGAGCTTCCGATACTCCGCAGCGTAGAGATAGATCGTGGTCCTGAACTTTTTGATCACGATCAAGTGAACCGATGTATATGGCGCCATATTCCTGCTCACAGGATCTTTTTCCCCTTTTGTGGAGCGCGGCGGAGCGACAATATTGTCAGTAGCGAAGAAGGGACGACGATCATGAAAGTCAAGGTGAAGGAGATCACGATCTGGCGCGGAGAGTTCGACGACAGGCCGGGAAAGCTGGCCGAGATCCTGGCGCCCCTCGCTGACGCGGGAGCCGACCTGAGCGTGGTGATGGGCTACAAGTACCCGGCGAAGGCTGGGAAGGCGGCATTCGAGGTCTATCCGATCAACGGACGGAAGGAGAAGAAGGCTGCAAAGTCGGCCGGGCTCACCGAGGCGACACTTCCGGCTCTCCTCGTCGAGGGAGCCGACCGAGCCGGCCTTGGGTATGACATCGCACGGGCCATCGCCGATCGCGGCATCGATATGACGTTCCTCGTCACGCAGGTGATCGGAAGGAAATACTCAGCGATCTTCGGATTCGAAACGAAAGACGGAATGCGAGTCGCCGCGGCAGCGATCAAACGGGCGTCGTCGAAGAAGCGTTGAGCCGTGTCGTAAACGCGGGAGGGCACGGCTGCTGTGCCGTGCCCGGAGGATGGGGTGGCTGGCCGGATCGAAGTCAGAAGGCGGGCTGGTTGTGGGAGAGAGTGGCAGTCCTGATCTCGGTGCGAATGGCGTCGACGGCGACGTTGCGCACGGCATCGATGGTGACGATTCCGAAGTCGTCGGCGACCGCGTTTCCGATCGAGAAATCTCCGCGAAGTGACGAATAGACGCGAGTCTTTTTCGATGCCAGCACCTCGATCGTTCCGCTCTGCGGGATCGTGAAGGTGCGCGATGCATAGCGAATCTGCATTCCCGGCTCGCCAACGAACCGATAGGCCACGACTTTCGTGCCGCTGCCGCATTCGAGTGTCTGCTTCGAGATGGCGGCTGCCTCGGTGCGCGCCGCCTGCTCTGTGACGTCGCTGGTGATCGACAGCGCACTGCCGAGGGTCAGGAGAACGGTGATGATGGCGGAGCTCATGGGTTCGAATTTCCTCTCTACTGCAGCGTGAGTCGCCCCGCACTCCGGAAAAATACAGCGCCGGCGTGACCTGGCCCGCAGTCTCACACGTCTTCTACTGCGGCAGCCGAGAGACGAGGACGTGTGAGAAATGCGGGCTGGCGCACGACATCAATGCAGAAAGAGAGCAGAATGTGACGGAGCCCGCTGGCGGGCACCCCGTGGTTCGAGCGGTGTAAACGAGGGGCGAGCACATCCGTCCAATGGGACATCCGGAACGGGAGGAGCGACGATGGCTTCAGTCGTCTGGAACGAGGAAACGGCGGCACACCTCTATCGCAGAGCGGCGTTCGGTGCGACTCCTGCCGAGATCGCCTCCGCGCTGCGCGACGGGCTCGGAGAGACGGTCGAGAAGCTGGTCGAGTACGAGGGGGTGTCGAACGCCGCGCTCGACAGCCGTCTGGCGCGGCTCGCTCTCGACCTGACGAATCTCGGCGGAATCAGCCGGTGGTGGGTGACGAGGATGACCTTCACGGCGCGGCCTCTCGAGGAGAGGATGACGCTCTTCTGGCACGATCACTTCGCCACGGCGATCAGCAAGGTGGGCGACGCGGGGCTGATGCTCATGCAGAATGATCTCTTCCGCCGTCACGCCCTGGGAAACTTCGTCGAGCTCACCGTCGAGGTCTCGAAGGATGTCGCGATGCTCATCTGGCTCGACAACTTCACGAGCGTCAAGGATCACCCGAACGAGAACTACGGGCGGGAGCTGCTCGAGCTCTTCACGCTGGGACAGGGCTTCTATTCGGAGCTCGACGTACTCTCCGCAGCGAAGGCTTTCACCGGCTGGACGATCTCCCGTCGCACGCGCGAGTTCATCTATCGGGACGACCTGCATGATCATTCGCAGAAGGACTTTCTCGGACGCGTGGGAGACTGGAATGGAGACGATATCGTTCGCATCGCCTGCGGTGAGTTCGCCCACGGCCAGTTGATCGCGCGCAAGCTCTTTTCGTACTTCGCCTGGGAGAATCCGGGCAGCGAGATCGTGAATCGTTTCGCGCAGATCTATCTCGACGCCGGCAACGAGATCAAGCCGCTGGTGAAAGCGATTCTGCTGTCCGACGAGATGTATACCCCCGAAGCCGTCTGGCGGAAGGTGAAGTCGCCCGTCGATCACACCGTCATCGCGAAAAGACAGATGCTGATCGACGACGATCGCGCCTCGAGACTGGCGGGATCGGCGATGTCGGCGCAGGGTCAGACGCTCTTCAACCCTCCCGACGTCGATGGCTGGAGCAGCGGTCTCGCATGGATCAGCAGCGGATCGATTCTCAGCAGAATGAACCTCGGCAACAGCATGATGCTGTTCTTCGATCCGGCCCGCTTCCTCCAGGGGGCGGCCTTCTCCACAGCGGAGGCGATGGTCGATGTGTTTCTGAAAAGGCTGGGGCCCGTCGTCGTCTCGGACGAGACGCGCTCGAAGCTGATCGCCTATGTCGCGCCCGACGGCGTGCTGCCGGCCGGGACGCCCCTCCTCGTCAAACAACGCGGTCTGGCGCACATGATCGTGTCGCTGCCCGAATGGCAGATGTACTGACGATTCGACAGCAAGGGAGAATGACGATGCCTCTCAGCCGACGCGACTTTCTGCGATCCAGCGCCATGGGCGTTTCCGTCTCCTTTCTCGCTCCGAATCTCATGCCCGGCCTTCTCGCGGCGCAAACCTCGGGACGCATTCTGGTGATTCTCCAGCTGGCCGGGGGAAACGACGGGATCAACACCTTCATCCCCTATGCGGACTCGCGCTACAGATCGCTCCGTCCCACGCTCTCGATTCCCGAAAGCCAGATTCTGATGATCGACGACCGCTTCGGGCTGCATCCCTCTCTGGCGAAGATCAGAGATCTCTACGAAAGCGGCAGATTGACCTTCGTCAACGACGTCGGATTCTCGTCCCTCGACCGATCGCACTTCCGCTGCCAGGACGTCTGGCAGACAGCCGACGACTCGTACGGCCAGGTGCAGCGCGGCATCCGCGGCTGGCTCGGACGCTACGCCGACCTCTACCTCGGCGGAATCGATTCGCCTCTGACCACCGTATCGATCGGGAATCGAAATGCGCTCGGCCTGGTGGCTGGCGACGTGCTGCCGACGGCAGTGACCGATGCGGGGTCGTTCGAGATCCTCACCGACCCGCGCTATCCGGAAGACCGCGATCCCTACGTCGCCACCGTCCGCTCGGTCTACGCGGGAACGCCGCTGAGCGGAGATCTCGAAGTCATCCGCAGCCAGGGAACCGAGACGCTGCGGGCGATCGATCTCCTGAAGACGATTCCCGGTCCCTCAGCGAGTGCCGGCTATCCCGCCAGCGCGCTCGGGCGCGCTTTTCAGCTCACCGCCCAGCTCATCGCCGGAGAAGTCGGCACCCATGCTGTCTGGGTGAGCACCGGCGGGTACGACACGCACAGCACGCAAGCGAATACGCATGCGACACTCCTGCTCGATGTGTCCGAATCCCTCGCCGCATTCCACGACGATCTGGCCGACCGCCGTTTGTCGGATCGCGTTCTGGTGCTCGCATGGTCGGAGTTCGGACGGCGCGTTCAGGAGAATGCCAGTCAGGGAACCGATCATGGGAAAGCGGGAACGGTCTTCCTGATGGGCGATCGCGTCAGGGGAGGGACGTTCTACGGGGAAGCGCCGAGCCTCTCCGATCTCGACAACGGCGATCTGAAGACGAGGATCGATTTTCGCTCGGTCTACTGGACGGTGATCGAGGACTGGCTCGGCAACGACCCGCTCCCCGTTCTGAACGCGCAGTACGAGAACCTCGGATTCATCGAGAAGGCGAAACCGAGGCGGCGCAGCATCGCGCGGTGACGCGGTCCTGACGGTCCTCGTCGCTCACGTCCAAGTGCGGTTTCGCAGAGGTCGGGCCCTGCCGTCATCCTGAACGAGGGCGGGTGGAGGGTGTGAGTGAAGGATCTGCGATCGGCAACTGTGTAAGAACGCAGATCCTTCGCTCACGCCCACCCATCCGCCTCGCTCAGGATCACGAGGTCCAATGTAACCGACCTCCGGCGGAATATGCGATAGTCGGCCGCGGGGTCATCGGAAATGGACGTCAGGGTCGCCGTCGCAGGTGGCGGAATCAACGGGGCGGGAGTTGCCTGGGAGCTGGCGCGCAAGGGATACGACGTTTCGCTCTTCGAGCGTGGAGAGTTCGGAGGAGAGACTTCGTCAGCCACGACGAAGCTGATTCATGGAGGACTTCGGTATCTCGAGCACCTGCAGTTCGGTCTGGTGCACGAGTCGTTGCGCGAGCGTGCGTTTCTGCTCGAGCGGCTTCCCTCCCTCGTCAAGCCCATCGAGATCATCATCCCGTGGTATGGCACGTCGCCGCGGCCGTTCTGGGTCGTGCAGAGCGGCCTGGTTCTCTACGATGCACTGGCCGGAGGAAAGGGCCTGGGGCGGCACCGGGTCATCACCAGGGACGAGGTGCTCCGCTCGGTGTCCATTCGGGCCGAAGGGCTCCGAGGCGGCTTTCTCTTCAGCGATGGGCAGACCGACGACCGCGAGCTCGTGCAGACGGTGATCCGCTCGGCAGAACGTGACGGCGTTCGCCTCTGTGAACGAACGGCTGTGGAGTCGGTTCGCCCTGTCGATGATGGATGGGTCGTCGTGACCGGCGGATCCGAGCAGCGATTCGATCTCCTCGTCGTGGTGCTCGGTCCATGGATGAATGAATTTCTCGAGCGCAACAGGATCGCGACGGCCGTCCGACTCTCTCTGATTCGAGGAAGCCATCTCGTTCTCCGGAGACGAATGGGAGAGCGGGGCGTGCTGTTGCAATCGGCGGATGACCGGCGGGTTCTCTTCGCTCTTCCATGGAAAGGGAAGACGATGGTCGGAACGACGGAGGTCGAACAGAACGACCTCGGGCGGATCGAACCATCCGAAGAAGAGATCGACTACCTGATTCGCAGGTTCAATCGCTACTTCGATGTGCCGGCGACGAGGGACGAGATCGTGGAGACGTTCGCCGGCGTTCGGCCCTTGATCGGCCGTAAGCGAGACCCGCGGGCGATCAGTCGGGATTCGACGATCGAAGCGGAAGGGAGGCTCGTTAAAGTATTCGGCGGCAAGATGACGACGTTTCTCGCTCTTGCGCGACGGGTCGGCCGTCGTGCCGACCGCCTGCTCGGCGAGTCGCGGACGGCGCGCCCTCCGCAGTTCGACACGTCGAGGTGAGCAGTTGCGATCCTGCTATTGCGCTTCGTTGCAGTCATGCGAGCCTGTTGCGGTGGCCGCCGCGCAAATGCTTCGTCCCTACAAGAACGCGCGCAAGTTTCGCTCTCGGAAAGCAAGCGGAAACTGTAATAAGCTGACGGTTGACACTTCAGGAGGGCTGCCCATGCGATTCCAACAGATCGAGCGACCTCTCGTGCTCCTGATCATCCTTGCTCTTCCGCTCGTCGCCGCCTGTCAGGCGACCTCGTCGTCTTCCGCGCGGCACGGGTCGATCGATCTGACGAGAGCACGGCTGATCGATCTGACCCACTCCCTCGATGAAAAGACGATCTTCTGGCCTACCTCCGACACGGCATTCAATCTCGAGGTTCTGTCGTTCGGAACGACGCCGGGAGGGTGGTTTTATGCATCGAATGCCTTCTGTACTCCGGAACATGGAGGAACGCATCTGGATGCTCCGATTCACTTCGCCGAAGGGAAATGGACGACGGAACAGATTCCGCTCGAGCGGCTGATCGGCCATGCCGTGGTGATCGATGTGCGCCAGGCCGCCTCCGGGGATGCCGACTATCGCTTGTCGATCGACGACGTTCGTGCGTGGGAGACGCACCACGGAACGATTGCACCCGGATCGATCGTTCTGCTGCTGACCGGATGGTCGTCGCACTGGCCCGATCGGAAGCGCTACATGGGGGACGACACGCCGGGTGACGCCTCCAATCTGCACTTCCCCTCCTATGGGGAGGCCGCTGCGCGGCTCCTCGTGGAGGAGCGTAGGGTCGCCGCTCTGGGAGTCGATACGGCGAGCATCGACTTCGGCGCTTCGACCGACTTCATCGTTCATCGAATTGCAGCGGCAGCAAACGTGGTGGGGCTCGAGAACCTCACGCAATTGGAAGCGCTTCCCCCTCGAGGCGCCTGGGTGTTCGCGCTCCCCATCAAGATCAGTGGAGGAACAGGCGGACCCCTGCGAGCGATCGCGGTGATTCCCTGACCGCGCGCGCGCTCCCGAAAACCCGAGCGACGCTTCATGTGGGCCGGCCAACGATCGCTCCCTCAGTTCGTCGGCTCTTGAATGTCTTCGAGCAGCGAGTGTGTGTCGCGGACCAGATTGCGCAGACGGGAGAGGAAATGCGGTCTGCTTCGCATGAGAATCTTGACGCGATAGAGAAACCGGGCGTCCGAGAAGAGCTCCTCGGTCGTCATGCACAGCTCGTCGAGGTACAGCAGCCAGCGATCTGGATCGCCGTCGAAGAGATTGACGAGAACGTTGAGGCGGGCGAAGTCGGCCACGGTGCTCGCTTCGTACGAAGAGGCCCCCTCATCCGCGGCTGCAACGCCCGAGGTCTCGCCCGCGTCATCCGCGGTGTGCTGGTGACGCCCGAAACTCTGCTTTTTCATGATCATTCTCCTTTTTTGAGATCACCCTTCACAGATAGAGTGACTGAGATAGGCATTTCCCTACCCCGGGGGGGCAAATTGTTTCAGGAATGCTCGACCCGCGGGGCTGTCCCGGGGAGACGAAGGCTGCCGTCTGGGCGGCGGATCGAGCTCTGCGGCTACATCAATGTTTGCGATCCAGCGAAGCAGGTTGTAGAGTGTTCACTGCATTCGTCATACAAAAGGCGGATTAGAAGGGGGTTCTTATCCATGAAAAAGGGATTCGAGATCACATCGCTCAGCCCGGGTCAGGCACAGTATGTCCTCTCGCGGATGGCTCAGGATCGAGTCATCAACAATACGACGATCTCGCGTTATCTCGACGAGATGCAGCGGGAGATCCATGATCTCGAGAATCGTCTCGAGCAGCTTCGCTCGGCACAGGGAAATCGCGAACAGCGCTCTGCGCGCGAACAGGCGGCGCCGGCCAGACGGCAACGGACGCGCTCGAAGCGCGCGACACGCTCGAGAGCTCGCGGCTCGAGCGCTCCTCGCAGCAAGGAAGTGCTGGAGTCACAGAAACTGCAGGGCATCTATCTGTCTCTGATGAAGCAAATCGCTCCGGAAAAACGTCCCCCATTCAGCAAGATCGCGAAGGACCAGAGCCGCGAAGAAGCGATCCGGCGGATGCGCACTGCACTCAAGAAGTAGTCGCTTTTGCGCCACACGACCTCGCGGAGATCCGTCAGATTTTCGTAGGGGCGAAGCATTTGCGCGCCGGCCGGGGCGACAGGCTCGCGGTACCGTAGCGCAGCGCAATGGCTTCGCCCGGGTGCTTGCGAGACTGTGACATTCGCTTCGGCTATGGCGCGCCCGCCCTCCCTGGCCGTGGCGGGCGCGCGACGCCCGCTGTCCCCGCAGGGCTGCATCGTCGCTGGTGGGACAGGGGCGGGCGCGGGACGCCCGCTCTCCCCCTCGCGCAAATGCTTCGTCCCTACGAGGAGCACGGCAAGGGCCTGACAGATAGCCTGGAGCTCGAGGGGGCGGGTTTCCAGCCCCGCCCTCCTCGCGTGTTGAAAATCCGCGCTCGAGCAGACTCCCGATTCGGCGTGCGGTCGACTCTGGTATCCTCCATCGCATGGCTCGCGTGCACATCAGGAATGTCGACAAGCGATTCGGCAACGTCCCGATCATCGAGAATCTGAGCCTGGAGATCCTCGATGAGGAGTTCATGGTGCTCGTCGGGCCCTCGGGCTGCGGCAAGTCGACCGTTCTGCGCATGATCGCCGGCCTCGAGGATGTCTCCTCCGGAACCATCGAGATCGGTGACCGCGTCGTGAATGAGCTCGCGCCGAGAGACCGCGACATCGCGATGGTGTTCCAGAATTATGCGCTCTATCCTCACATGACCGTGCGAGAGAATCTGGCGTTCGGCCTGAAGATCCGCCGTCTCCCGCGCCCGGAGATCGATCGCCAGGTGAACGAGGCGGCCGAGATTCTGGGGATCCCGACACTGCTCGATCGAAAACCGAAGCAGCTCTCGGGCGGGCAGCGCCAACGGGTGGCTCTCGGTCGTGCGATCGTCCGGAGCCCATCGGTGTTTCTGTTCGACGAGCCGTTGTCGAACCTCGATGCAAAATTGCGCGTTCAGATGCGCGCGGAGATCTCGAAGCTTCAGCAGCGCCTGAGAACGACATGTGTCTATGTGACTCATGATCAGGTCGAGGCGATGACCATGGGTCACCGGATCGCAGTGCTTCGCGACGGGAAGCTGCAGCAGGCAGGAGCGCCACTCGAGGTGTATCAACACCCGGAGAATCTCTTCGTCGCCAACTTCATCGGAACACCACCAATGAACTTTCTGAGCGCTCGAGTCTCCGGCGGTGGCTCGCGCCTGCTGGTCCACGGGATCGAGATCCCCGTTCCTTCCGCCCTGCAGCAGGCCATTCGCTCCAGCGAGGGAGAACGGATCATCATCGGTATCCGGCCGGAGAACATCATCCATCCGTCGGAAACCGCGCGCGGTGCGACGGCGCGAATCACCACGCAGGTGGAGATCGTCGAGCCGCTCGGGTACCAGGTCATCGTTCACAGCAGGATCGGCGACGATCTGCTCGTTTCTCCTCTCGATCCTCATCACGCGCCGAAGATGGGAGAGTCGCTCGAGCTTCTCATCGAGCTCGACTCGGTCCATCTCTTCGACGCGAAGAGCGAGCAGAGATTGCGCGCCTGACTGGACGGGGGCTTGCCGAAGTGGCCGAAGATTCCGATCTTCGGCTGGTGACGGACCTCTCGTACGCCTTGTGGGCGAAGTTTGTCCGCTTCGGCCAGACGTGACCGGATGCCGTGACCTCTCGCGCGCCGAAGCGGACAACTTCGGTCCTGGCCCAAATCGCGGGCGACGAACCGGGCCGAGAGCACAAGTCCGAAAGATCGTCCGGCAACGCGTGCGAAGGGCTCGCAAGCGTGTGACGCGACCCCTCACCCTGACCCTCTCCCCATGGTCACGCCGCAGCCTCTGGTAAGGTTGGCTGATGGGGAGAGGGGAACGATCGTCGCGAGATTCGCCTGTCTACGCGATCTGCTACAGACCGAACTTGTCGCGGATGCCAGGGATGATCATCGCGAGAACGCCTGACCCTCGCGTCGCATCCGCGACAAAGTTCGGCCACTTCCCGCCCGCCCCGGGCGAGCTCATTTCTGTGCCGGCTGAAGCCGTTTCGCTGTTCGTTCGACGGCGCGAAATGCTCGAAGGAAATTCGCTCCAGCGATCTTCCGGACGTCGTCGTCGGTATAGCCCCGGCGGAAAAGCTCGGCCAGCAGGGAAGGGAAGTCGGCGACGCTCTCGAGGCCGGCCGGCGTCGATGTGATTCCGTCGAAGTCCGAGCCGATTCCGATGTGATCGATTCCGGCGATCTTCCGGATATGATCGATATGATCGGCCACATGAGACAGAGTGGCTCGCGGGGAGGGATGCAGGCGTTTCCATGCGTTCAGCTCTTCGGCGGCTCGGACGGGGTCGCCCGGATGGAGGGCGGCAAGGCGAGCCTCTTCTGCTTTGATGGCCGCAGCGTGGAGCCGGACCTCTTCCGAGACGAAGGAGGGAACGAATGTCACCATGACGATCCCGCCATTGGCGGGAAGCAGACGGAGAATCTCGTCGGGGACGTTGCGAGGGTGATCGACGAGAGCGCGGGCGGATGAATGGGTGAAGATGATCGGAGCGGCGGACGCCTCGATGGCCTGACGCATCGTGTCGGGCGCGACGTGCGATAGATCGATGAGCATGCCGATGCGGTTCATTTCGCGAACCAGCTCACGTCCGAAGTCCGTCAATCCGCCGTGCGCCGGAGCCGCCGTGGCGGAGTCTGCCCACGGTGTATTCGAACTATGGGTCAGCGTCATGGAGCGAGCGCCGAGCTGATGAAGCTGGCGAAGAACCGCCGGAGAGCCGTCGATCGAGTGACCACCCTCCATTCCAAGAAGTCCGGCGATCTTTCCACTCCGATGAATTCCGACGATGTCATCGGCGGAGAAGGCGAGCGCCAGCGTTTCGGAGTGGAGCTCCGTGAATCGTCTGACGAGGTCGATCTGTTCGATCGTCGCCTTGACGGCGTCGGCGCCGCGGAGCTCGACGGGAACATAGACCGACCAGAACTGAGCTCCGACGCCTCCGCGACGAAGGCGGGGAAGATCGGTGTGGACCGGAGGATCGAGCCGGGACGTGTCGCGCAGGTCGATGCGAGACAGATCGCCGGCGAGCCTCTCAAGAATGACCCATGGAAGGTCGTTGTGCCCATCGACGAGAGGCGTCTGACGAAGGATCCGCTCCACGCGCTCGAGCAGTCGTGCCTCGTCGTTCGGCTGCCCGATCGCTGTGAGCGGCAGCCCGGCGAGAAGAAGAAACACAGTCAGTCGGGTCCTGATCATGATCGCACGTACCGATCCGTCATGGTGACGATCGAGGTGCATTGTAGATCATAGGAAGCTCGCCGCACGTTGTCAGTCTCGTTCCGGGTGAGGCACAATGATGCCGGCCTATGGCCGCCGCGTGCCAGCAGACTCTCCGAGAAAGAGGACTTCGTGAACAGACGACCCGCGATCGCAATCAGCCTGCTGCTGCTCGCATCCTTCGCCTGCATCCCGAAAGACGATATGGTGATACCGGTGACTGCGCCGCCCGACACCCTCGACGAGCTGGCTGCTTCTTATGTCAAGCTCGTTCTCGCTCTCGGCCTGCATGATGCCGACACCGTCGACGCCTATCACGGACCCGCCTCGTGGCGTGACAAGGTGGAGAGAGAGGGTCTGACGCCGGCAGGAATCGAGCGGCGAGGCAACGAGCTGCTATTCCGGCTTGCGCAGATCCGGCCGCCCGACGACCCCATGCTCCGCCTGCGCCATCAGTATCTGGAAGGACAGACTCGCGCAGTCGTCACGAGGGCGCGAATCGTCGCGGGGGAGAGGTTGAGCTTTGATGAAGAGTCGAGACTTCTCTATCAGGCAACCGCGCGGCATCACGACGAAAAAGATTACGCGAGCGTTCTCGAGCGGCTCGAATCGAAGATTCCGGGTAGCGGTCCGCTGGCCGAACGGTACGAGGCATACCGCGCGCGCTTCGCGATTCCCGAAGAAAAGCTCGACACCGTGTTTCGCGCCGCCATCGACGGTTGTCGCGAACGAACGCTCCGGCACATCGCGCTGCCACGGGAGGAGAGCTTCACGGTCGAATACGTGCAGGGGAAATCATGGAGCGCTTACAACTGGTACCAGGGTGACTACAGGAGCGTAATTCAGGTCAACACCGACCTTCCGGTGTTCATCGATCGCGCGATCGACCTCGCCTGCCACGAAGGCTACCCGGGGCATCACGTCTACAACGCGCTTCTCGAGAAAAATCTGCTGGTCGATCGCGGCTGGGTCGAATTCTCGATCTACGCTCTGTTCAGTCCGCAGTCGCTGATTGCCGAGGGCACTGCGAACTATGGAATCGAGGTGGCGTTTCCCGGCGATGAGCGATTGGAGTACGAGCGACGGGTGCTCTTTCCGATGGCAGGGCTCGATCCAGCCGGTACGGAGCTCTATTACGAGATCCATACGCTGATCGAGCAGTTGAAGCATTCCCGTAATGACGCGGCTCGCCGCTATCTGAGCGGAGAGATGGACGCGGAATCGACGGTAGCCTGGCTGCAGAGATACGCCCTGATGACGCGAGGGCTCGCCGAGAGGCGGGTACGCTTCATGGATCAATACAGGAGCTACATCATCAATTACACCGTCGGGAAGGATCTCGTCGAGCATTCGATCGAATCGAAGGGGGGAACAGACGAGCGTCCTGACATCCGGTGGAGAGAGTTCGAGAAGCTGATCTCGTCTCCGGTGCTACCGGCGGGTCTGTAGGCGGGCTGGCCGTGGTTCAGAGCGTCGCGAGCGGCGGGCGAGGCCTCCGTCATCCTGAGAGCGTGTGAAACAAACCTCGCGCGAGGACGCACGACCCCCAGCTTCGCTCAGGATGACGGAAAGCTATCGGCTCGAGGTCTCGCCGGCGGGGGCTGTCGGCGGCTCCTCATAGAGAGTCTGCTCGAGCGCCAGGTCGAGAAGCATGCGCGTCCCCGGCACCTTGCGCATGTAGTTGTCCGTCTCCGCGAGACCGGAGATCAGCCCGGCGTGGATTCTCTTCACGTTGTGGCCACCACCGTTGTAGAGCGCCGCGGTGACCTGTTCGAGATCGCGCTCCGCAGTGCCCAGCTCGCGCGCTTCGGCCAGCTTCGTTTCGATATGCACGGCGAGAAATTTCGACATTCGCCGGGGTGAGAAGCGATCGTCGAGCACTTCAGCGAGAATCTCGCCGGCCTCGTAAGGAAGCGTGGTCAGCACCAGCGACGGCTCGACGCCGAAACGTTCGCGGAGAATCGAGTCACGCTCACGAAGCACGTCGCGCTGGTATTGCTTCCACCGGTCGCGCTGGATACCTCGAAGTTCGCGATACCGCGCGCGGACCTCGTCGCGAAAGCTCGCCAGCTCCAGGTCGCTTCCCCGCTCGAGAAGCGCCTCGAGCCGCTGCAGGGTACTGTAATTCGAATTGTCGAGCGAGCGGACGGACGCGATGAAGTCGGGTGGCCCGAACGGAGCGAGCAGTTCCAGCTCGACGACGCCCTCGCTGCAGTATTTGTACGCCGAAGACAGCAGTGTCGAGGCAGCCGCCCGGCGGATGGAATGACCTCCATCGATTGCGAGGGTGGCGATCACATCCGCATCATGGAGCGGTTTCTTGAGGTAATACGCCTTCGCTCCTTCGATGTAGTCGTCCGTCACATGGAGCCGGCCTTCGAGTCCCTCGGCAAGATAGGCGATCGGGGTCGCCTGCGCCAGCCCGACTGCTCCTGCTTCGGAAACGATGAGGACCTTGCCGTTGGTTTCGGCATGGGCGATTGCCAGAAGAAAGGTCACCGGAAAAGTCGACGGAGTTTCTTTCCAGGCCTGGCGGATGACAGAGACCAGTCGATCGGAGTCGCGCGTCCACAGTCTGGTGAGTCGCGACGCCAGAAGCACACCCTCGAGGTCCAGAGGATCGGCGAGAGGTTCGGGCCGCAGGACGGCCGGGGTGACGGCTGCCCGGGCACTGTTGGTCCCGGGCCGGCCGGGCGAAGCCTTTTTCGAAGTCTTCGAGGAGCTTGCCTTACCGGGTTTGGTGACGGTCGTCGGCGAGCCCGGAGTCGGCGTGGCGAACGCAGGGCCGATGAGAACCGTCGCGACGATTCCGGTCAGTACGATCGCGACTACGACTCGTGGTGCAACAGCACGGCGCTCTCGCTCCGTCACGGCCGCCTCCATCTCAAGGGGTCTCCGCTCGCTGATCAATCTTAGCGTGGTTTGTGCCTGGAGTGTGGAAACAATCGGACACGACGTGCATTTCTGGCGCCCGCCGGGCGCGATCCGGGGCGCTCATTTCCAGCGAAAGATCAGAAGAGCGGCGCCGAACGAGGCGAGTGCCCAAATCGTTAGAATCGCGAGCTCCATCGTCATGGTGGTGATGGGAAGTCCGTCGTTCATGACGGCGCGCAACGCGTCATTAAGAGCCGTGAGTGGGAGGGCGCGTATGAACGGCTGCGTCCAGTCGGGAAAGCGGTCGGCCGAAAAGAAGACTCCCGAAAGGAGCCACATCGGCATCATCACGAGATTCATGATCCCGCTGACGGCCTCGATGGTCTCGGCGCGCGAGGCGACCAGGATTCCGAGCCCCGAGAAGGTCATCGCGCCGAGAAGGCAGACGATTCCCAGGAGCAGCAGCGAGCCTCGAACGGCGACATCGAAGACCAGCCAGCCGAACCCGACGAGCGCAATGACCTCGAGAACCAGAAAGACGAGCCGCGAGAGAATCTGCGACAGCAGGTAATCGCTCTTGCGCATCGGTGTGGCAACGAGGCGCTTGAGGAGCTTTTGCGTTCTCGCGGTGACGATCGAGAAGCCGACGCCCCACATTCCGGTTCCCATGAGGTTCAGTCCCAGAAGGCCGGGAATCAGGAAATCGATGTAGCGGGAGCCTCGCTCCGTGACGTGCTCTTCACGACGTTGAAGCGGATCGCCGCGCCCGGCAGCGCGCTGGAGGAGGTCGTCGACCTCCATCCTGGCCGATCGCGCATCGGGTCGCGTCGGATCGTAGACGTACATCACTCCACCCTCGAGAGGTCGTATGAAGAGGGAGATCGTGCCGTGGCGAAGCGCTTCGGCAGCGGTCTGCTCCGAATGGATCCTTGGCTGAAGGGCGGGCGAGGTCTCGAGGATCGCTGCGATACGCCTTGCCTCCGCTCCTTCCGCAATGCCCACCGGCACCCGCTCGGGAGACCGTTCGCGAAATGCGAATCCGAGTGCCAGGGCGAGAAGTAGAGGGAAGCCGAAAACCCAGAACAGAGCTTCTGGCTGCCGGACGAACTCCTTCGTACGCGCCACTGTCAGTTCCCAGAGGGGGGAATAGCGCTCAGGCATCGCGAAGCTCCCGCCCCGTCAGCGCGACGAAGACGTCCTCCAGCGTCGCCCGATGGGTGGAGAGGTGAACGAGTCTGGACCCTTCCTCCTCGCATGCGAGAAGAAGTCGTGGCACAGCCGTGACCAGCGACTCGACGGTGAGTGCCCAGTTCGGGCCACGGGTGAGTACGTCATGCACCTCGGGAAGCATGCGAAGAGTCGCCTCCGGGAGCATCGGATCCGACTGGAACTCGATGATGTTGGCGGCCCGGAGCGACGCAATCAGCTCCGCCGGAGATCCGAGCGCGATGAGCCGTCCGTGGTCGACGATGGCAATGCGGTCGCACAGGCGCTCTGCTTCGTCCATGTAGTGGGTCGTCAAGAGAATCGAGCCGCCATTGCCGCGAAACTGACGAATCTCTTCCCATAGCTGCAGCCGGCTCTGGGGATCGAGGCCGGTCGTCGGCTCATCCAGAAAAAGAATTTCCGGGTTGCCGATCAGAGCGCAGGCCACGGCGAGCCGTTGGCGCTGACCTCCCGAGAGGCGTGCGATGCGGGCGTCGCGTTTGTCCAGAAGAGCAAGCGTGTCCAGCAGCGCGTCGGGCTCCTTTCCGTCGCGGTAGAACGAACGGAAGAGTCTGAGCGTTTCGTACACCGTCAGCTTGTCGTTGAGGCGTGTCTCCTGAAGCGAGATCCCGATCCTCTGGCGCAGCTCGTTGCCGTTGCCATTCCAGTTCTTTGCGAGAATCTCGACACTGCCGGCGTCCGGTCGAGTCAGCCCTTCGAGGATTTCGATGGTGGTCGTCTTTCCCGCACCATTGGGCCCGAGGAGTCCGAAGCATTCACCGCGACGAACGGTCAGGTCGAGGCCGTCTACCGCCACGACCGGCCCGTATTGTTTCCTCAGACCGCGACAGGCAATCGCAATCGTTTCGACGTCCGACATCGCCGTTGATGATACCGCGCTCCCGAGTCATCTGCTGAGTGCACGGTACGCCTTCAGATGTCGGATTGCCGCCGCTTTGCTTCCGATGCGCTCGTAGAGGCGCGCGAGATTGTAATGGGCGTCGGCGAGATCGGGATCGGAGACCAGCGCCCGCTCGTAAGCATCGATGGCGAGCTGGTGCTCGCCGAGATCTTCGAGTGCCACTCCGAGATTGAAGAGACCGACGGCGTGCTCGGGCGAGGCATCGAGGGCGAGCCGGTAGTGAGCCACCGCCTGGTGCACTTTGCCGCTCTCGTGGAGGAGGCGGCCGAGATTCACGTGCGCGTCGGGCGAGCGATGATCGAGCTCGATGGCCTGCCGGTAGGCTGATGCTGCGGCAGCGGGGTCGTTCGCCTCCAGATCCCACCCCGTGGCGTACCAGTCATCGGCGGTGAGCGATCGGTCGTCGGAGGACGGCTCCGGCGGGGGAGCAACGGCCAGCTCCGACACGGCGAAGTCGAAGAGCACCTGTCCCGAGTCGGGACTCCAGATGGCATCGCCGTCGCGGACGATCACTCGCTCGCCGATGGCGGAGATGCGGACGGCGCTGAGCGGCAGATCGTCGGGAAGCTGCGCACGCAGCTTTCTGAGGGACGCTCGTACGTTTCGGAGCGGGATGTTCGCTTCGAGCAGTCCCTTCGCCGTGCGCAGCAGGACGAGGTCATGGAAGGAGAAGCGAAACTCTCCGCGACCACCTCGGGCGGGCTGCAGAATCCCACTGCTCGCATAGGAGCGTATCTGAGCAACGGAGAGGCCGAGCATCGCTGCGACCTCACGCGAGGAATAGCCCTTCATTGGCGGACCGGGTTATTTCGAAGCTTTGCGTCTCGGGGTCTTCGGTGCTTCGACGCGGCGGGCTGCACGCTGCGCCGGTTTCCGTTCAGCGGGCCGTGAGGTCCCGCGGGATGGCGCCTTCTCGCGCGCCGAGCCTCCTGCCAGGCTCGCCTTGAGCGCGGCCATCAGATCGATGACCTCCCCCTTCGGCTCCTGCTGGGGGGCGAAGGAAACTTCCTCTCCTTCGACTTTTCGCTGGATCAACGCCTTGAGACGCTCCCGCGCCTCGTCGTGATACTCCGCTGGATTGAACGACTCGGAGGTCACCTGGTCCGCCAGCAGCATGGCGAGCTGGAGCTCCTTGTCGTTGACGTCGGTGGTTTCGACGGAAAGCTCCGAAAACCGTTTGATCTCGTTCGGGTAGTGAAGCTGCTGCATCACCAGTCCCCCGTCATGAGGGCGGAGAACGACGAGATATTGCCGGCCGCGGGCGATGTATTTCGCTACCGCCCAGCGACGCGATCCTTCCATTGCTTTCGCCAGAAGACTGTAGGCCTTCGTGCCATGCCGATCGGGTCCGAGATAGTACGCTTTGTCGAAGAAGATCGGATCGATGGCTTCGCTCGGAACGAACTCAGTGATCTCGATCGCCTGGGTCGACTTCTCCTCGAGGTCCTTGAGCTCCTGCTCGCTGAAGAGAACGTACTGTCCCTTGGAGAACTCGTACCCCTTGACCATGTCGGCGCGATCGACGATCTCCTCGTCTTTGAGGCAGATGTACTGCTGCTTGAGGCGGGAGCCGCAGTCTTTGTGGAGGAGATTGAAAGAAATGCTCTCGGAGGTCTGGCTCGCTGAATAGACCTTCACCGGGATGGTCACCAGACCAAAAGAAACCGTCCCCGACCCGATCGCATGTGGTGGCATGACAGCAGTGGGAAAGTATACGACGAATGATTCTCCGAAGACAAATGGACCCGGGTGGGGCACCGTTCAACCGGCGTTTCGGTCGGATTTCGAATCCACGGTTGACCGATCACGATGATGTCGCCGATTGGACACTCCAGATGGCGGGTTTCAACCCGCGATGGGCGAACCGGGGTCACACCGTCAGCTGCCGTCGAAAGAAGTCGACGGTTCGCCGCCAGGCGTCCTGCGACGCCGCCTCGTTGTACACCTCGGGGCGCGAGTCGTTGAAGAACGCATGGTCGGCTTCGGGATAGACGGCAATCTCGCACTCTTTTCCCATCGCCTCGAGCCTGCGCGCCAGAGAGCGACCCTCGCCGGCCGGAACCCCTTTATCGTTTTCCCCGTAGATCAGAAGAATCGGCGCGCGCAGGTTCTCCCAGGCGATCGGCAGTTTTTTGAACCCGCCGTAGAAGCTCACTGCCGCACCGACTTTCGGATTCTTCGTCGCGCTGTACTGTGCAAGGGCTCCTCCCATGCAGAATCCGACGATTCCAACGCGATCCGAGGAACAGTCGGAATGTCCCAGCAGGAAGTCGCCGGCTCCGGCGATCTCCCGCTCCGCGCGTTCGCCATCGAGCTCCATGAGCATCTTTCCCGCCTCGTCAGGCGACGAGGTCGTCTTCCCATGGTAGAGATCGGGTGCGAGAGCGAGAAATCCCGCTCGGGCGAAACGGTCGACGAGATCTTCCACGTGCGGAACGAGTCCCCACCATTCCTGAATCACGACGACCGCGGGTCCCTGTCCATCAGGACGCGCAAGATATCCCTGACAGGTGTGAGCGTTGGAAGGGAATTCGACTCGTTCTCCCATGCGATGCTCCTTTGCGGAATGGGTGGTCGCGACACGATCGGGGGGCGTCGCCCGCGAGCTCGATTGTATTGAGAACCACGGGATCGCTCAACCGGGCGCAAGCGCGGAGCGCGTGCTCACGGGATCCATTCGATCGAGATGCCGGTGACCGGATCGAAGCGAACCGTAGCGGTCAACGTCGTGCGGACTTCCTTGCCGTCGACCGATACCCGGCGAAACGTGCAGTTGCGAACTGCACGCTCGGCAAGCCGGTCGGCCATCCGTCCTCCGGATTTGAGCAGGGTCGTTCGATCGACTGTGCCGCGCGCGTCGACGGCGACGCGCAGCACGCATGCCGTCGCCTCGGCGGGAAGCTCCACTGCCTCGAGCTCCTTACAGCGGACCCGTCGCGGCTCTTCATCATCCAGGAACGCACTGGCTGACGGGGAGGCTGCTGCTGCCGGTGCCAACTTCGCTGCAGCGCGCTGCGATGTCTCGGCTCGCACTCCTCCGATTGCCGCGCCCGCGACTCCTTCGCTCTCGCTTTCCGAAGCCTGCTCCGTTCGCCGAAGCGGATCACTCTTTTCCATCGGCGCCTCTGCGATCCGCTGTCGGTCCGGCTCGGCGCCTGACGTTTCGTTCTCGGCGCGATCGGTGACGGGAGGCGCAGCGGGGGAGTCCATGTCGTCCCGAAGTGCAAGCTGCTGCGGCCCTGGTGCGGCTTCGCGTCCGAGCCTGCCGTCCTTCGTCCTTCCGGCACTGAGCTCCGGAGTGCCGGCCTGATCGATGCTCGCCGGCGAAGTTGAAGGGATCACCGGTGCGAAATCGTCGGTTTCGGCGACTCGAAGCTCGGGCAATGGTGCTTCGCGGCTCGCGGTCGATGCGCGGGGAGTTTCGGAGAGCATGCCGTCGAGCGCTGGATCCGTGCTGGCAATCCTCAGCGTCACATACGCGAATCCGACGAGGAGAATCACTGCCGCCGCCGCCCGCCACGAGGTGCTCGGCGAAATCCAGGCCGGCTCGTTGCGATAGACGAATCGATCAGGGATGCCCTGTTTGATCTTTTCCTGCAGGTCGTGCGGTGGAGCTGCTCCCTGCATCCTCCGGAGGCGATTGAGAGCTCCGTCCTTCCGCCGGCTCATGGCGTCTCCCCTCCGATACTCGCTTCCAGAATCGAGAATGCCTTGTAGAGCCGCTTTCGTATGGCAACGGTCGTGACCTTCTCGATGCGGGCAATCTCCCGCACCGGAAGCTCACCCCAGAAACGAGCGGTGACGGTGAACTGTAGATCCTCCGGGAGGTCGAGAATCGCCTTTCGAAGTTGATTCGATTCTTCCGCCTGGGCCAGAAGTTCGTCGGCCGGAGGTCGGGGATCACTGAATCGCGCAGACGTTTCCTCATCGAGCGCCGCGATGCGTTTCGGCCTCCGCACGTGGTTCAGAAACGTCGTGTAGGCGATTCGATAGAGCCAGGTGGTGATCTTCGAGCGTCCCTCGAAATCCCCTATGGCTTCCCACGCTCGCTGGTACGTCTCCTGCGTGAGGTCTGCGGCCAGATCTCGATCACCCGAGAGCTTGAGCAGCGAGGCGAAGATCGTCGAATACGTCCGGTCGACCATCTCCTCGGCCGCGGTGCGATCGCCGTCGTGAATGAGCCGAAGCAGATGCGCCTCACCGAGCCGGGAGTAGCTCTCGCTCGATGCGGCATGGAAACTCGTCACGCTGATGGTCGACGGCATCGTGCTCACACCTGTTGGACACACTTCACAGCGAAATCGTAACCGTGGTCGAGACCCACGGCCCTCTTTTCCTGTCACGAATCTGAGACAGGGCGGTCCGGTGGCCGTCGCTGGATTTTCGGCGCCGCGGCATCAGTTCACTCTTCTTTGAGGTGATGACCATGAATGGACGATTTCGTCGTGCCCTGCTGCTCGGAACACTTCTGCTCGCCGCTCTCATCCCCGGCTGCCGGAGCGAGCCCGAGACTCCGGCGGTCGCAGAGCCGGAACGAGTGGCCCCTCTGGTCGACGAAGCGTATGCGGAAGAGATCACCGGCTGGCAGAAGAAGCGAGCCGAGAATCTGCAGCGTGAGACGGGCTGGCTGACCGTCTCCGGCCTCTACTGGCTCGACGAGGGGGCAAATACTCTCGGCTCTTCACCCGAGAGCGACATCATCCTTCCCGAAGGAAAGGCGCCCGCCTCCTCCGGTGTCGTGACCCGAAAAGGGGATCGGATCACTCTGGTGACGACCGAGGAAAGCGGGATTACCAGCGACGGAGCGAAGGTGACGACTCTCGAGCTGCGTGCCGATGTCGCCGAGGATGGCCCCACGATGCTGGAGATCGGTCCGGTGAGCTTCCACGTGATCAGCAGGGGAGACCGGCTCGGGATCAGAATCAGGGACAAGGAGAGTGAAGCGCGGAAGAAGTTCCAGGGACTCGACTATTATCCGATCGATCCGAAGTGGAACATCGAAGCGCGATTCGAACGGTATGACCCTCCGAAGACGATTCCGATCGTGAATGTCCTGAACATGGTGGACGACAACCTTTCACCCGGCGCGATCGTCTTCGAGATCGACGGAACGACTCATCGAATCGATCCGATCGTCGAAGAGGGGTCGACCGATTGGTTCGTGATGTTCGCCGATACGACCAATGGCGCCGAGACTTACGGAGCCGGACGCTACCTCTACACCGCACCCGCGGAGAATGGAAAGGTCCGAATCGACTTCAACAAGGCCTACAACCCTCCGTGCGCCTTCACCGCATTCGCAACCTGTCCCCTTCCGCCGAAGCAGAATCGCCTGCCGGTTCGGGTTGCCGCAGGAGAGAAGAAGTACGAAGGTCTGGAAGCGGGAAAGCCGGCGCACTGACCGAGCGGGCATCCGCGCCCGCCCCTGTTCCAACACGAGACGATGCGGCCGACCCAGGGGGAGAGCGGGCGTCCCGCGCCCGCCCCTGTTCCAACACGAGACGATGCAGCCGACCCAGGGGGAGAGCGGGGCGTCCCGCGCCCGCCCCTGACGCTGCTGGGAACTACCAGCGTCGGAATTTCCACTGGCCGGCGACCGCCGCTCCCGCGACCGCCTCGTTGCCGGATCCGAGGATCAGTGCATCGAGGAGCGATTCGTCGTCGGCTCCGGCGAGCGACTCGTGATCGAGATCGATTGCGACGAGATCGGCCCACAGGCCTGGAGCCAGGGCGCCCGCATCGATTCCGAGTGCCGCAGCGCCGCCGGAGGTCGCTGCTCGCAGGAGTGCGGGACCGAGCTGCCCATCCGGCGTGGTGAAGACGCCTCGCGTCTCGCCTCGCAGGCGCTGGGCGTACTCGAGCCATCGCATCTCTTCGAGCATGGAGATCCGGGAGCTCGAATCGGTTCCGAGACAGATGGCGGAAGGCGTGCGCCGAATCGGCTGCACGTCGATCACGCCGTCGCCGAGATTCGCCTCGGTGAGGGGAGTGATGCAGACGTGTGCACCGGTGGCGAGGAATCGATCGAGATCATCACGGTCGGTGTGCGTACAGTGAATGGCCGTGAAGGAGGGAGAGAGCTCGAGATCGTCGAGGAGAATCTGCATCGGACGGCGGCCGTGCGCTTCGACGCATTGATCCATTTCCTGTCGCTGTTCCTCGACGTGCATGTGGAAAACGACACCCCGCCGCACCGCCTCGCGATGCAGAGCGACGAGATCGCGGAGAGGAACGGCGCGGATGCTGTGTGCGACGACGCCGAGAGTCTGTTGCGGGGCCAGGCGAGCCTCGAGCCGTTCGAACTGGAGCCAGAAGTCGTCGAGCGATGGAGTGGCAAATCGCTGCTGAGCCCCCTCGAGTGGACGGCCGATTCCTCCCGTCCTGTAGAAGGCAGTGAGGAGAGCGATGCGGATTCCGGTTTGCTCCGCGGCCCGCAGTACGACCTCGTCGAGATCGAACTCACACCGATCGCCGGTGTGATGGAGATAGTGAAACTCACCGACCGATGTGATTCCGGCGCGGAGCATCTCGCGAAACGCCTGCGAGGTGAGATCGAAGAAGCGCTTCTCGTCGAGACCGGCAGCGAGTGAGTACATTGCCTCCCGCCAGCTCCAGAACGTGCCGGCGCCTCGAGGGAAGAGCTCGCCGCGTCCTCGCAGGCCGCGCTGAAAGGCGTGAGAGTGTGCATTGACGAAGCCGGGCAGAAGCGCGATTCGAGAGAGGCGTTCGGTCGCGGACTGCGATGCTCGGCCGAGCGAGTCGATCCGACCGCCGTTCACCGTGATTGCAATGCCGCGCTCGAAGCGCTCGCCCGTCCAGGTCAGCTCGGCTTCGATGATCGTCGGCTCGTTCATCTCCCGTCCTGTCAGAGCCGGCAATACATCTCGACCATGCGGTCGAGGATTCCTGCCGCCTCTACGATCTCGCCCTTGCTGATGAATTCGTTGGGCCGGTGCGCCACTTCGATCGACCCGGGACCAAAGAGAGCGCACTCGATCCCGAGAGTCTGAAGCCAGCCCGCATCGGAGGCGAAGGAGACGCTTTCGGTCGATGACTGGCCGATCGTGGCGCAAAGGCTTCCGTAGAATGCCGACGTCTCGTCGAGTAGCAGAGGAGGACTGTCGCTGACGATCGCGAGATCGGCGCGGTCGGGCTCGGCTCGGACCACGGCTCTGCGAATTCTCTCGATGGCGTCCGCCGAGTCCATTCCCGGAAGCAGGCGCACGCCGATCTCGATCTCGCAAAGCTCGGGAACGATATTCACCGCACTTCCACCGTGCACGGTGGCGATGTTCAGCGAGGTGAAGGGAACGTCGGGGAAGAACCCTGCTTGAGGAGGGCGCTCGCTTTCGAGCTCTCGCCGAAGGTCGCTCAGGGAGACGAGCACACGAGTCGCCCGCTCGATCGCATTGTCGCCGAGCTGCGGATAGCCGCTGTGTGCGCTCGTTCCTCCCACGGTGACTCGGAGCTTGAGGTGACCCTTGTGCATCCGGACGATGCGGTTGCCGGTCGGCTCGCCGATGATCGCCAGTTTCGGCAGATGGCGCTCGCGAGGCCATGTCGAGACGAAGTGTTTCGCGCCGAGAGTTCCGGTCTCCTCATCGTAGGTGAAGAGAAGCACGAGCGGGTGGCTGAGGGTGGACGGATCGATCCGAGTTGCCACGAGAGCGGCGAGGGCGATGAACGATTTCATGTCGGCGGTGCCTCTGCCGATGAAGTGCTCGTCCGTGTCGGCGAGGCGGAAGGGATCGCTGGTCCACTGCGGCTCCTTTGCGGGTACGACATCCATGTGACCCGACAGGATCAAACCGGCACTTCCCTGGTATCCAGGCGGGGCGAGGATGATCACGAGATTGGCCTTCGGTTCCGACGGGGCCGGGATGCGGATGATCTCAACTCCGGGGCGATCGAGAAGGTTGCAGAGGTAGTCGGCCATGTCGAGGTTGCTCTCGCTGCTGGTCGTGTCGAAGGAGATCAGGCGACGCAGGATCTCGACATGGGTCAGGGGTGGCATGTCGGCGGACGATAGCCGAGAGGCCGGCATGTGGCAAGGGTTTGCGTAGACCGGGGAGTCATTCCGAACGAGGCGTGGGTTGGTGGAAAGTGAGGAATCCGGGGCGTGGTTAGCACAGCAGCCCAGCCAGATCCCTCGCCTCCCACCCGACCATCCGGCCCCGCTTTGGGATGACACCGGGCGCCTCTCCCCGGCCCGCCAGTTGACAGGCCAACTCCATCAGGCTCAAAATAACAAACCTCGAAGGTCCCGAGCGACGTTAGGCGAGCGATTTCGATTGCCGGCTCCAGTGGCCGAGTGGGTGTTGGAGGAGATGCCGATGAGTAGGAAGAAAATCGCTGGTGGCGGTTCCTGGTGGATCTTTGCAGCCATCATTCTCGTGATTGGGGCGATGCCCCTGACGGCGCAGACAGGAAGCCCCTGCGGGCCGATGGACGTGGTGTTCGTCGTCGACACGACGGGCAGCATGGGAGGAGCTCTCGAGAGCGTCAAAGCCGACCTGAATGATCTGATCATCAAGATCAGCTTCGTCTCCGGCGGAGACTTCCGTCTCGGCCTCGTCGAGTTCAGCGACGACGTGATCGTGCTCAACGACCTGGCGGGAGGGAATCTCGAGTCGGTCAGCGCCAATATCCTTGCACTCAGCCCCGGCGGCGGAGCCAACGAGCCCGAAGCGTCCGACGAGGCGCTCAACACCGTGATCAACGGGTTGAAGGCCGCGGATCGTCCGGAGGGGCGGCAGACCGGGGATTTCGACGGACGCTTCCGCGCCGACGCCACCAAGATCATCGTCCTGGTGACCGACGCCCGCCCCGCAGGTTTCGACGACGATTTCACGCCGGGCGTCGATGATGCCTTCGCTCACGAGTTGGCACTGCAGGCGAATGCACGCGACATCCGCATCTCCTCGATTTTCGTTCCGACCCCGTTCAGCTCGTCGACCGGTGCCGCGGAAACCATCGAGCGCATTCTGAAAGATTACGCGTCGGTCACCGGAGGACGATTCATCCGGGCCAACGAAGACGGCACCGGAACGGGCGCGGCCATCTCGGAGATCATTCTCTCGTGCGGCGGCGCGACGTTCTTCATCTCTGTTCAACCGCTCTCCGCCGTCATCGCCAACGCTCAGCCCACCGAGTTCCTCGTGACGACGACCTCCATCGGCCGCTTCAGCGCCGACCTGGTTCTGAGTGCGGCGCCGCTGCCGGAAGGGTCGTCCGTATCGTTCGATCCTCCCATCATCTCGGCACCGGGGACGGGGAGCTCGATCATGACCTTCACATCGGGTGCGGAGACGTTTCCCGGCGTGTATTTCATCGGCGTCGTCGCGACGTCGGCAGATGGCTTCACCAGCCGCAGCACGAACATCAAAGTCGAGGTCGAATGCCGGCCTCCGTTCATCTTCGGCCTTTCGGAATTCCAGCCGGCCAGCCAGACGATCGCGCCGGGTCAGTCGGCCCGCCTCACCGTCGTGCCGAATGGATCGGGGCCGTTCCGGTTCCAGTGGTATCGCGGACAGAGCGCGAGTACCGAGTTCCCGATCGAAGGAGCGACGACAGCAACGTTCGTCACGCCGCCGCTCACCGAGTCGTCCGACTTCTGGGTGCGCGTGCGGAATGCCTGCGGCTCGTATGACAGCTTCACCGCCAACGTGACCGTCTCTGCTCAGGGAGGCAATCGAACCTCGACGGGGCGGAGCCGCCCGACCAGGCGCCCCTGAGTCCATTGGAGGAGCGCGGGGTTTCAACCCGCACCCGCGCTCCTTGCGTCTGCCGGCCTACTTCGCCGCCTCCAATGCCTTCAACCTAGCGGCCTCGAACTCGTCGCCACGATTCCACGACGGCATCTCGTCGGAGCTTGCAACGGAAAGGCCGACGTAGAAGCCGAGCTGTGCATCGGCGATGATCCCATCGAAGTTCCACTGATCGGAGATCTCGTCGCTCGGCTGGTGATAGTGCTTTGCCTCCCACTCCTCGATCTGCTGCTTTCCCCAGCCGGCCGGGCGGTCGATGAAGTCGGTTCCTTCATCGAGATAGACGGCGGGAACTCCGATCTTGGCGAAGTTGTGATCGGAGCGATAGTAGAAGCCGCGGTCGGGAAACTGATCTGCTTTGACCTGCCGCCCCTGCTTCGCGGCGAATGCGTCCACCAGGCGATCGAGCGATGACTTGCCGTAGCCGATGAAGGTCAGATCTCGGGTGCGGCCCCAGATGTTCCCGCCGTCATAGTTCATGTTTGCGGCGATCTTCCCCGCGGGAAACGTCGGGTGGCGGGCGTAATACTGCGAACCGAGGAGCCCCTGCTCTTCGGCGGCCACGAAGAGGAAGAGGATCGAGCGACGCGGGGGCTCCGGAAGCGTGGTGAACGCGCGGGCGATCGCCAGAAGCTGGGCAACACCGAGGGCGTTGTCCCTGGCGCCGTTGTAGATCGTATCTCCATCGGCATTGGGTTGGCCGATTCCGAAATGGTCGTGATGCGCCGTGTAGACGACCACTTCGTCCTTGCGATCGGTTCCCGGCAGCAGCCCGAGAACATTCGCCGTCTGGACGCGTGAAACTGCGTTGGGAAACGAAAAGGAGGTGGTGACTCCCAGAGGAACCGGCCTGAACTTACGGTTTCGGGCGGAGGCGACCAGCTTGTCGAGATCGAGTCCCGCCATCTTCACCAGGCGTCGTGCAGCCTCCTCGGTGACCCATCCTCTCACATCCATGCGAGGCTCGCTCCCTGCCGGAAGCTCGAACTGTTCGCCGCTCCCGGAGGACTGCACGACATTCCAGCCGTACCCTGCCGAGGGCGTCGTATGGATCATGATCGCTCCGACGGCGCCCTGGCGAGCGGCGCTCTCGTACTTGTAGGTCCATCGGCCGTAGTAGAGACGGCGGTTGCCTTCGAACAGGGCAGGATCCCAGTCGGGATCGTTGTTGAGCATGAGAAGGACCTTCCCCTTCAGATTGGCTCCTTTGAAATCATTCCAGTCATACTCCGGCGCTTCGATTCCATAACCCACGAAGACGACTTCGGCGTTCTCCAGTCCTGCCTTCTCAGAACACCGCTCGCGGCGATGAAATCATCCCACCAGCCGAGCGTCAGCTCTCCGCTCCGGCCTCGGAACGACCAACTTTTCGGGACCTCAGAGGTGATGCCGACGATCTCGAACGGCTGCCTGTAGGTGCCGTCGGCTGCGGCCGGAAGGAGTCCGAGCTGCCGCAGTTCGTTCGACAAATAGAGCTGCGTCAGCTCGTCACCGCGACTCGCCGGACCGCGCCCTTCGAAGAGATCGCTGGCGAGGATGCGCACCGGCGCTTCGACGACGTTACGCCTGATCGTTTCAGCGGCCTTTTCGGCTCCGATCGGGAGTGTTGGGAGGTCGGCTGCGATCAGAGGAAAGGAAAAGACAGCGAGAGCGATGGTGAGAGATGGCAGACACGGGAACCGAAAGCGAGAAATCATGAAGGCTCCTTCTTCGAGAGGTTCGAGGCAGACACTACCAGATCCCTTCGAACAACAGAGCGTGCTGATGGATTTCGGCACGAAGGAGGATCCGTCATGCGCGCGCGCAGGCGGAAGCAACGCTTCTGAGGATTCCTGTGGCGCTACGCAGGCGCCTTCGGCATCAGGATCCAGAGGAGGATGTAGACGAGAAGACCCGGGAAGGCGGCCGACAGAATCGAGATCAGCACATAAAGGACGCGGGTCACGGTCGGATCCCAGCCGAGCCACTCGGCGATGCCTCCGCAGACGCCGGCGATCATGACGTTGCGATTCGAGCGATGCAGCGGCATTTTCATCTTCCTCCTGTCAGAGTTTACGAATCTTTGACCAGACGGTTTCACCGGCGGGCCGAGCAGTTCATGCCACCCTTCACTCTTCCCCCTTCACTCTTCCCCCTTCTCCTGCTCGCCGCCCAACTGCAGATGGGACATTTGGTGAGATCGTGAAATCGCGCGGGACAGTGCTCGCGTCCGAAGTAGATGATCTGCAGGTGCAGCTTGTTCCATGAGTCTCTGGGAAAGATGCGCTTCAAATCGTACTCGGTGCGTTCGACGTTGTCCCCCCGCGAGAGTCCCCATCGCGCGGCGAGCCGGTGAATGTGCGTATCGACCGGAAAGGCGGGGACACCGAAGGCCTGCGCCATCACGACACTCGCTGTCTTATGGCCGACTCCCGGAAGATCCTCGAGCGCCTCGAACGACGCCGGAACCGTACCGCCGTGCTCGTCGACGAGACGTAGCGCAAGACGATGGATGTTGCCAGCCTTCGAAGGGGCCAGACCGCACTGGCGGATCAAGGAGTAGATCTCGCTCTCGCCGAGCGCCGCCATCTCCTGCGGTGTGGCGCCGCGGGCGAAGAGTGCGGGGGTGACGCGGTTGACCTGCGCATCGGTCGTCTGGGCCGAGAGGAGGACGGAAACCAGCAGCGTGAATGGATCCGTATGGATCAGTGGAATCGGAGGGGAGGGATAGAGCTCGTCGAGAATCTGCCGGATTTTCGCCGCCTTCTCGCCCTTCGTCATGATTCCGTCGTAATCGGCCCGCGTGTCTACTCAGGATGACGTTTTCTCACGGATCGGATGCGCCGATCTGTGCCAGAAGGCTCTCGATCTGACGTTTCGTCTCGGCTGAGGGTTGCTCAGCGATCGCGGCGCGAAGCGAATCGGTTGCCTCGCGGACACGCCCGCACTGCTGATCGGCCTGTGCCAGGACGAAGAGAAGATCGGAGCGTCTGGTCCGAAGGTCGGTGTCGGCGAGGGCCTGACGGAACGCCTGAGCGGCATCGTCGCATCGATGACGTGCCAGTTGAATTCTCCCGAGCGTGTCGTAGTAGAGATGGGCGTCGGGTCCGGGAGCTCTCACCGCACGTTGCGCCAGCTCCTCCGCTTCGACCAGCTTCTTTCTCTCGAGGAGGTTCCAGGCGAGGTTGTTGAGTGCATCGCGATGCTCCGGGTCGTGGACGAGCGCCTGCCGGTACGCATCCTCGGAGGCCGCACGATTGCCGAGCCGGTACTCTGCGTTGCCGAGGTTGGTCCAGGCGATCACGGAATCGCTCCGGCGATCGATCATCTCCCGATAGATCCGGATCGCTTCCTCGAGTCGCCCGCCTTCCTCCAGCAGCACAGCACGACGGAGGTCTCGCCGTTCGCGCTCCTCGGGCTCCATCGGCCCGTCGACAATCAGCGTCGCGAAACCCGTCGAGGCCCAGGCTCCTGTGGTGGTTTTCAGAAGGCCGAACCTGTTCATCGCGCTCGCGAGCGGCGCCCATCGGGTGCGTCCGTCCCCGAAGTGCATCCGTGCACGGTTGCGTCTCGGATCGAAGCCATCGACGACGACATAGTGGTAGAGATCTCTCGTGACACCGGGGGCATTGAGCACCTGAAGCATCAGGATGAGCGGCTTGCCGTCCGATATGGAGCGACGCACGAGCTCCACGTCGCCCCGGACGAGCCGCGCTCCGAACCCACGCTCGCGAGCCGCGAGAAGAAGGTCGACCGAAACGACGCCGCGATTTCTTCCTTTTGCGAACCGCTCGTTCAGCGCCTCTTCCGTGATCGGATCGCCGTGGTGATTCAGCACCGTCGCCAGAGCCGCGGCACCGCACGTGTTGTCTCCCCACTGGCGCACAGCGACATCGGGAATGACGGCAGCACTTCCGCCGGGTGAGCGTGAGATCGGCTTCATCGTCACGCAGCCACTCGTGAGGAGTACAACGGCAAGGAGTAGTCCTGTCAGTCTGGATTCGAGCTTCATGGATCGGTTCATTCGTCACGGCTCCGGCCCAGCCTCGGGCCGGAGCTCGATCGGCGAGAAGGTCAGTCGAGTACGAGGACGAGAACGAGCACGGCGAGCGCCCCGATCGCGATCCACGCCCACTCCTGCCTCGTGAGGCCGGCCGCCTGAATCTGCTCGAGGTTCTGAGTCAGGGAGCGAAGATCCTGGTCGGACAATGCAGCAAGACGGCTATTCACTTCCTCGGTGGTGAACCCCTGCGCCTGGAGGGCACTGGCCACCTCTTCGCTGGCGATCACGTTCCGCACGCTCTGCAGATCCGCGTCGCGTGAGGCGATGCTCTGATCGACCGATGTCTTCGACGGCACCGGACCGGCGATCGCCTGACCTGATCCGAGTGACGAGAAGGCGACGATGAGTACGACTGCTACGACTTTCATGAACATCTTCGGCACGACGAACCTCCTACCGTTTTGAGACGGCACATCACTGAGCCGTTTCGCGTTGACCCTGAGTCTCTGCGCACATCGCGGAGACGATCCGAGTCGGTGGAAAGCAGGAAGCCTGCCATGGTGGAGCCAGAGGATTGGAAATGGAAGCGAACGGCGGTCGCAGGACGGCGCGGGCGCTCAATACGTGGCGAGCTGGCCTGTGAGGTACGTCTGAGGATTCGCCACGAAGGCGCGCTTGTTCGCCTCCGAGGTGAAGTAGTACAGCTTGCCGCGGTACTCGGTCATCGGCGTCGCAGCCGTGATCGAGACCTTGCCTCCGTCGACCGGATCCATCGCGATTGGCGGGGCGAAGGGGAGCTCCATCGTGGCCGCGAGCGTAGCGTCGCTGCCTTTCGCTGCCGGCGTGCCGGCGGTGTCGCGAAGAACCGTAGTCTCATCGATGACGAACGGAAGCGCTTCCACCTGAATCGGGCTCGGACTCGTGTTCTCGATCGTCTGCATCGGGGCCGCCGGTCGCGTTTCGGGAGATTCCGGCTGGCAGGCTAGAGGGAGAGCCATGAGCGGGATCAGGAGGGAGGCTCTCAGTTCCTTCGTGATTCTGGAGCAACTGGCGGTCTTCCGCACGTTCTCAATCACTTGTCGCCGTCCCCGGAATGGTGTCGAGAAACGCACTGATCACTCGATTCACTTCATCATGACGCTCGACGTTCGCCAGGTGAGCCGCTCGCTGAATCAGATGTAATGAAGCGTTCGGAAGGAGCGACGTCATTCTGGCCGCGTCGGCAGGCGGCGTCACCAGGTCGTGATCCCCGGCGAGGATGGCGGCCGGAATGCCGCACCCGCGGAGAACATCGGTCGAATCAGGACGCATTGCCATCGCCTCGAGCGCGGCGATCACTCCCTGCGGGGACGCCGCTTCCATGATCCGTTTCACGAGCCGTACCCGCTCATCAGCGGCTTGTAAGGTCTCTTCCGTCAGCATCTTCGGAAGCATCGAATCGACGATCGGGCCGACGCCCTCCGATCGTACCTGTTCGATCATGTCCAGTCGCCCCTTCTTCGCTTCGGCGCTGTCGGCTGTCTCACGCGTATCGCAGAGAATCAGCGCTTCGACGCGTTCGGGCGCGCGCCGCAGAATCTCGAAGAGGACGTAACCGCCCATCGACACGCCGGCCATCACCGCGGACTCGATGCCGAGCCGGTCGAGAAGGGAGAGAACATCGGCGGCATGATCGGCCATCGACACGGCTCCCGCCGGAGCAGGAGTCTCACCGAAACCGCGCAGATCGGGGGCGATGTGTCTCGCATCCCTGATGGAGAACTGGAACGAAAAGAGCTCCGAGGAGAGGGGAAATCCGTGAATCCAGACAATCGGGCGTCCCGTGCCGGAGGAGCGAAAGGCGAGCGAGCTGCCTTCCGCGCCAGTCATCCGATCTCCCGAAGAAGAGCATCGCGACAACGACCGATCCGGTGCCAGGCATTTCCTTCATTGCTCGACGGTACGGCGATCAGAACGACGTAGTAGTCTTCGTTCACGACCGAGCTGAAGATTCGAGAGGCGGTGAGATCGATCTTGAAGCGCTCCGGCTGCCCCCACGAGAAGCTCCGGGAGATGCGACGTAGATGTTCGAGAAAGATGCCCTGATATGCTCCGACGATCCGGATCTCCTCGCTCACGCCACCGGAACAGACGATCTCGATCGCCTCGCCTTCGTAATCGAGAAAGAGCGCTGCGATCGACCCTTCGACACCGCGCACCATTTCCTCGAGAATCCGTCGAAAGGGCATGTCCTACTCCCACATCACGAGAAATTTGTTCGCTTCCACCGCTTCCGGCGACTCCGGGGCCTTCTCGAGGACCTGGCGCAGATACTTCCTGGCAGTCTCCGGGTGACCCGCTGCGTGGGCGACGATTCCGAATCTGAGAAGCGCGACGATCGAATCGGGATGGCGGTCGAGGTAGCGACGGTAGGCGCGTCCGGCAGCCTGCAGTTCGGCCTGGCGCTCGCGGATCGAGCCGAGATAGAGAAGTGCCGGATCGAACGCCGGATCGGCGGCCAGCGCCCTGTCGAGCCATTGAACCGACGACTCGAGCCTGCCGGACCCTTCCTCGGCGATGGCGCGATGAAAAGCGGCGGGGGCAGTGAGCAGTCCGCCACGGCGAAACACGACTTCGAATTCGGCGGAGGCCCGATCGTACTGCCGCAGCTTGAGGAGCACGACGCCGCGGTTGAATCGTGCCTCGAGCAGCTCGGGCTCGACGGAGAGAGCGCGTTCGAACGTCTGGAGGGCCTTGTCGAGCCGATTGCTCATCATCTCGGCGAGACCTCGCATGTTGAGTGCCGACCCGTCGGTGCTCTGGTCGGAGATCGCTCCCGACAGCAGTGCGAGCGCCCGTTGATGGTCGCCGCGTGCGAGATGATACGCGCCAGCGCGCCACGACTGGTCACGCTGCTCGTTCTGCTGTGCGAGAGGACTCACCGCCGGGAGGAGCAGAAGGAGAATCGCCGGGGTCAGGTTTCGCAGGCTCAGGCGGCTCCTCGGACAGGTTCTTCGATTTGAATCTCACCCTTCTTGACCGCCTTGACGAAGGCATCGACGACCTTTGGATCGAATCGGTTGCCGGCGAATCCGGTGATTTTCTCGACCACGTAGCTCAACTCCATCGCCTTCTGATACGGACGATTGGTGGTCATCGCGTCGAAAGTGTCGGCGATCGCCACGATGCGTGCCTGCATCGGAATCTCCTCGCCCCTCAGGCCGTCGGGATAGCCTCCGCCGGCCCATTTCTCATGGTGGTACTTCATCCCGGGAATGATGTCGATGAGCTGAGCGACGCCGCTCATGATTGCAGCACCTTTTGCCGGATGGCCCTTCATGACCTCGAACTCATCATCGCTGAGCGAGCCGGGCTTGCGGAGAATGCGGTCGTCGATCCCGATCTTCCCGACGTCGTGAAGCAGGGCGCTGATGCGGAGATTCCGGAGCTGGTCCGCCGGAAGCTGAAGCTGCTTTCCGATTCCGATCGAATAGCGTGCGACTCGCTCGGAATGACCCCGCGTGTAGGGATCTTTCGCGTCGATGGCCGCGGCCAGCATGCGCACCGAGTTGATGAAGAGGAGATTGTTCTCGTGTGCGGCCTGCTTGAGCTGTTCGATCGACTTTTCGATCGCATCGGACATCGAGTTGAAATTCTGCGCCAGCTCGCCGATCTCGTTGCGGGTCTTCACCGATACGCGCTGCTGATAGTTCCCGTTGGCGATCTCGTGTGTCCGCTGGGCGAGGATGCGGATAGGGCGCGTGATGCCGGTCGCGAAGAGGGATCCGAGAAGCAGCGCGAGACCTACGGCGATCGCTCCCCACAGAACGGTTCGCTCGATCATCTGCCTGACGGATGCAAACGCCTTCGCCTCCTCCTTCTGAACGACGACTCCCCAGCCCAGCGAGCGGACCGGCGCCACGGTTCCCAGCAGGTCGACTTCCTCTCCATTGATGATCGTCGAATACGATTCGGTCAGGCGCACCGGGGCCTTCTTGAACTCCTGCACGATCTTCAGATCGGAAACGTCGGGACGCTGCACGTTCACCGCCGGCTCGGTGTGAAGCAGGACCCGTCCGTTGCGGTCGACGATGAATGCAGTCACGTCTCCCTTTCGTTCCTCGCCGACGCGGTTTGACACCGACTGCAGGCTGACGAGTGCCTCGACCGCTCCGACCACCCGATCCCCCTCACGCACCGGTCTGGCGATCACGATTCCCGGTTGATTGATGCTCTCGATGTACTGGAATCCACCGACGTAGTCCTGTCCTCTCAGAGCTGCCGCGAGCGCCGAGTCGAGCTCCCTGGTCACAGAGGCGTCGAGTCCGGCCGGCTGAGCCGTGGCACCCTGGCCGCTCTGGTTGACGATGCGCAGGACGAGAAGATTGGGGTCCGACTCGGTGTAGACCGAGATCAGACGCTCGGATCCGGCGGTGAACGGATCACTTCCGGGAGGGAGCAAAGCCGCCGTGACCTGCATTCCTCCGCCGATCTTCGTCAGATTCTGCTTGTAGGTCTCGACGAGGTTGTCGACGTCGTTGGCGATTCCGACCGCGGAGCGTGTCAAGTACTTCTTTTCGAGCGTCTCGAGCGAATCGCGATTGATTCCGATCAGGAAGTAGTGGGATACGACGAGCGGAAGAACTCCGACGAGGAGAAGGACTCCAAGGATCGTCCAGAGCAGACGCGGCCGGCCGATGGGGCTCGCGGACATGACCCGATTATAACAACGCTCCGCCTCCGAGCGCGAAAGAGGGTTTCGCCGGGAAGATGCCGGCCTCCCTCGCCGTTCCCCTCGCCGATGAAGCAGCCAGGCGATTCGCACCCCGCAGGCGCCGGTCTTTATGTCCATCTCCCTTTCTGCCGTGTTCGCTGCACGTATTGTCCGTTCGTGGTCACCACCCGGCAGGAGATCGAAGAGGAGTACGTCGACGCGTTGATCGAGGAAATGGAACGGCGCGCCGAAGTGGGGGCGATCGACTCGCTCTTTCTGGGAGGTGGAACTCCATCCCGAAGCTCGATGCAAACCCTCCAGCGGATCGTCGGTGCAGCGAGGTCCCTTTACGGTCTCGCCGCCGGCTCCGAAGTGACGCTCGAAGCGAATCCGGAAGACGTCGACGAAGCGAATCTCGAAGGCTGGCTGGCCCTGGGAGTGAACCGCATCAGCCTCGGAGTGCAGTCGCTCGACGATTCCGAGCTTCGCCCGCTCGGACGCATTCACGGAGGGGAAACTGCGATCCGCGCACTCACCCTCGCAGTCGCCAGCGGCGTCCGAACGAGCGCCGATCTGATCCTCGGCCTCCCGTTGCAGACTCCCGAATCATTCCGCGAGTCGCTGCTCGGCGTGATCGAGAGAGGGGTGGGGCATCTCTCGCTCTACATTCTCGATCTCGAAGAGGGGACGCGGCTGTTCGATCAGGTCCGATCGCGACGCGTCAGCCTGCCGGAGGATGAGCAGACCGAGGCGATGTATCTGCTCGCCGGAGCCGAGGCGGCGCGAGCCGGATTCGAACAATACGAAGTGAGCAACTTCGCCAGGCCGGGGGAGCAGAGCGCGCACAACCTGAAGTACTGGAATCGGATCCGTTACGCCGGATTCGGAGTCGGCGCTCACTCGTTCGACGGCCGTTCGCGCCAGGCGAACACGCGCGATGTTCACGAGTACATCGGCCGAATCGTAGAAGGGGAAAGTGCCGTCGCCTTTCACGAGACTCTCAGCGAAGAAGAGGCGCGACATGAAGAGCTGTTCCTCGGTCTTCGAAAGGTGCCCGGGCTGGAGTATGCTGATCTGGTCCGACTGAGTGGAGAGGAGGGTGTGCCATGGATCGAGCAGGGAATGTCAGAAGGATGGCTGAAGACAGAGAGCGAGAGAATCAGTTTCACCCCCCGCGGTTTTCTTCTCAGCAACGAGCTCATCGCGCGACTCTTCTGATCCTGTTGCTGCTGCCGCTTCCGCTCGTGGCGGCCGACATCTCGTTCGATCCGAGCATCACGCAGGAGCAGTTCCGGACCTTCTCCGCGCTCGTGGCGCAGGGGATTCATCCGACTCCGGTCGAGCCGGCGACTGCGAGGGGACTCTTTTCGTTCGATATCGGGCTTGCCGGGACGGCGATTCCGATCGACGAAGACGCAGAGTACTGGGTCCGCGCCGTCGATTCCGACTTCACCACGAATGGCTACGTCATCGTTCCGCGCGTGGTCGTCTCCAAGGGACTCGGCGTCGCCAACATCGCCGCTTCGTATGCGAAGATCCCCGATACCGACATCGCCGTGCTCGGCGGGACGCTCGATGTTCCGGTGATCCGCGGCGGGCTGGTCTGGCCGACTCTCGCCGTGCGCGGAAGTTACGCCGACCTGCGGGGCGTCGACGAATTCGACCTTCGAACGTACGGTGCCGAGGCATTTCTGAGCAAGGCGTTCGGTCCGGTGACGCCCTACGCTGCGGCGGGCATCATGCGCACGCGCGCCATCGGGATCATCGAAGAGCAGGGGCCGATTCCCCGCACCGAGCTCCGCGACGAATTCGATCAGGAGCGCTACACCCTCGGCCTGCGCTTCTCGCTGGTCGTCATCCGATTCGCCGTCGAAGCGACCCAGGCGGAAGAGCGCTCGTATGCGGCGAAAGTGAGCTTCGGGCTGTAGTGTCATTTCGAGAGGGCCATGCGCTTCATGATGCAGTACGATCCGCGGCACGGCGACTACTCGAAGGAGAGGCACGAGATCTTCGCCTCGCTGACCATCAGAGACCTGCTCGACGCGATCGAGAAGCGGAAGAGCGAATCGTCGTAGCTTGCCGTCACCGACTCGCTCCGCCCCTTCCCTCAGTTTCCCTTTTCCCCACTCTTTGCCGCCGGTTTCTGCGTCAGGTGCGAGTGGATGACGCGTTTCAAATATTCGCCGTCGGTTCCGTAGTGGACGAACTGGCCGTTGACGATGAACGTCGGAGTTCCATTGACGCCATTGTCGAAGGCGCGCTCGACCTGGTCGAGGAGCTTGCGCTTCTCCTCCGGTGAACTGTAGATCGCCCGAACCTTCGTCCAGCTGATGTCGCGGTCTTCGCAGAACCCGCGAATGATCGATTCGACGTTGTCCCGCTTGATCAGCGCCTGGTTCTCGAAGATGAAATCGACATAATCCCAGTACTTCGCCGGTGCGACCCTCTGGATGGCCCGTGCGCCGAGGGATGCACTCATCGACCAGTCGTGATGCTCGAACAGGGGAAGGTCGAGCCGCGAATACGCGATCCGGGAGAGATTCTGCTGGATCACCGGCTCGAGTGCCTCGTGCGCTCTCTTGCAGGTAGGGCATTGGAAATCGGAGAGCTCGAGAATCTGCAGCGGCGCCCCTTTCGTCCCGCGCGTCACGGCATTCCGTGCGCCCAGCGCCTCGAGGAGCGACGTGCCAGGGTCGACCGACAGCTTGCCTCGCCGGCCTACGAGAAAGAAGCGGCGCGATCCATCGAGATATCCGTGGTAGTGAAACGGACCGTGCTCGGTCTGCTTCCTGACGCGGACGCGCCAGAGGTCGTCAGGGAGGGGGGAGGAGTCGATCGTCGTCGTGACGGGAAACTTCAGAAGGCTCTGGGACAGCTCGGCGAGGCGTGTCTCCAGCGGACGTGGGTCGAAGGGAAGCGTGAAGACGTCCGAGAGGAGTACCTGGCCGGTGCCCGGCGATACGAACACGGCTGCGACGCGTCCACAGGCAGGGTCGGCCGAGGTATGCGTCACCTTGTAGGTGGTAAATCCCTTCGGTGCGACACCTGCGAACGTCTCGATGCGGACCTTGTTCGCCGGGCAATTGGGCAGCGTCCGTGTGATGTATCGGACCAGTGTCGGATCGGTGACCTCGGCGGAGCCGAGCGAAGTTGCCATGGCCAGCAGGAGAAGGAAGGAGTGGATTTTCATCATTGTCGGTTTCCTGGTGATCGGGAGTTGGAACATCGTCAGGGTGACGTAACAGTCGGATAGCCTCCTTCAATCCATGCGCCGATGCCTCCCTTGATTCTGATCACGTTCCGGAAGCCGGCGGCGACGAGCAGGGTCGCGGCGCGAATGCCCTCCTCCTCGCTGCTGGCGTAGGTGAGGATCGTCGAGGACTGATAGGGAAGCAGCTCGGCGATGCGGTTCTCGATCGACCCGAGAGGAGTGGAGAGAGCCCCGGCGACGTGGCCGCCGTCGAACTCCTCCCGTGTCCTGAAATCGAGCACCACCAGCTGCCTCGTGTCGAGGATCATCGCGTAGGCGATCGCGGGGCGGACGACCGCGAATCCGCCGAGCTCGCGGGAAACGCCGACGGTGTTGCAGGCGGCGGCGAGGAGCATCGTGAGGGTGACCAGAGAGGAGCGGATGTTCATGGATCAGAGAAGCTTCAGATCGAGCTCCGCCCTGACTTCTCCGACGACCACTCCGGCGGCGTTCCTGATCGCTCCATCGAGATGAGGAGCGATTGCCGGGCGGTCGGAAAGATCGATGCCGAGCGCTCGAAGCGTCGCCAGAATAGCAGGATTCCGTCCGCGTGCCATCGATCCGTCATGGATCTTCATCGCGATTCCGATCGGTCCTCGCGATCCGGTTGCACAGCGATCGTGCAGCTCGTCCGCCAGGGGTGGGAGGATCAGCATGGCGTAGAAGCCCTCCGCACCATCCTTGGTGACGAGCTGCCTGGGAACCGCCTCCATCAGCGCCGTGGTGATGCTCCAGTTTCCTGCGACGTACTCGGGATGCGCGAGCATCGCGTCGACGACCTGTCTCGCGGATTCCGAGTACCTCGGAAGTCCTGCCGGTGGAGGCGAATCGAGAGCGGTCGCACCGAGACGAGCGTAGGCTAGCGCCGCACGGTGAATCGACATGAAGAATGAGGGGACGCCGCATCCATCCGTCGCCATCCCGATCTCACCCGGACTGAGACCGGCGAAATCGGCCACCGACTTCTCGATCTCCACCTGAACCGGATGGTCAGGCGCCGTGTACGGGCTGCTGGTCGCGTCGAGCAGCTTCGAGGCGAGCAGCATGCCGGCGTGCTTTCCGGAGCAGTTGTTGTGAAGCGGCGACGGCAGCTCGCCCGCCGCCCTCAGTTCGGCAGCCGCCTTTTCGTCGTAGGGAACATGCGATCCGCAGAGAAGGTCCTCCTCGTCGAAATCCCCCTTGCGGAGAATCGAGGCGGCGGCTGCCACATGATGGGGCTCGCCTCCGTGGGATGCGGTGATCAGGGCGATTTCCTCGGAGGTCAGATCGAATTCGTCCCCGGCACCTTCGAGCAGCATCGGAATGGTCTGGAATGGCTTGGCAGCGGAGCGGATGAAGGTTTGCGCGCCCGGATCGCCGCAGTAGGCGAGGAGGCGGCCGAAGGTGTCGACCACTGCGATCGAGCCGGTATGAAACGACTCCACGAGCCCGCCGCGGTAGACGACGACGAGCCGCTCGCTCATCGGCAGCTGTCTTCGCGATCGGGGTCAGGCGCGGGCGCCCGTGTTGCTCTCGGCGGCAATCGCTTCTTCCTCGCTCCCGTAGATCTTGAAAACCGTGTCGAGTTTCGCGAGCTTGAGCAGTTTCTGAATCCGTTCGGAAGGATTCACCAGAATGAGCTTCCGGTTCTGGTTGGTGAACTTGCCGAGATAGCCGACGAGCTCACCGATTCCGGTCGAGTCGATGTAGTCGATCTTCGTGAAATCGACGATGACATTCGTATTGTCGTTTCGGAGGACGTTCTCCAGGGCGGAAGAAAAGAACTCGGCACTCTCTCCCAGCTTGATCAGCCCTTCCACGTAGAGAATCGTGAACTCATCGCGATGCTTTTTCTCGACGATCACGAAGGGCCTCCTTTTGTCTCGATCATATCGGACGATTCTTTCGAGTGTCAACGTAACGACGCTGGTGTGGGAGCAAATACGGTGCCGGGCGGGGGCGGGGGAGAGGCTAGAGGCTGGAGAGGCGAGAGACGAGAGACGAGGGGCTACTAGAGGCTAGAGGCTAGAGACTGGAGGGGCGAGAGGGACGAGGGAGGCTACCCTTCTCGTCCCTCGTCTCTCGTCTCTCGCCTCAGCTAGCCTCCAGCCTCTAGTCCAGCCCTCGCCGCGAGCACGGCATTCATTCCGCCGAAGCCGAACGAGTTGGAGAGAAACAGGTGTGCGCTCGTCCCGCGCGCCTGATTCGGAACGTAATCGAGATCGCAATCCGGATCGCCGCCGGAGAAATTGATGGTCGGCGGAAGAATGCCGTCGTTGAGAGCGAGAAGCGTGATGGCCAGCTCGATCGCTCCGCTCGCCCCCATCGCGTGACCATGCATCGCCTTGGTCGAGCTGACGGGAATTCGATAGGCATGATCGCCGAACAGCTCCTTGATCGCCGCAGTTTCCGAAAGATCGTTCGCCGTCGTGCCTGTGCCATGCGCGTTGATGTACTCGACATCGGCGGGAGTGAGGCCCGCCTGGTCGAGCGCTGTCCGCATGGCCCGGGCGGCTCCGGCAGGGGAGGGATCGGTCACGTGGCCGCCATCGCTCGAGAAGCCGCAACCGAGTATCTCGCCGACGATCGGTTGCCGGCGCGCGATGGCGAGGTCGAGCGCCTCGAGAACGAAGATGCCCGCTCCTTCGGCCAGCACCAGACCCGTTCGATCGGCACTGAACGGACGGCACGCAGCTTCCGGCGCATCGCCGCCACGTGCGAGAACGCGGAGGGCTTCCCATGCCCGGACGATACCGGGAACGATCGGCGCGTCAGCCCCTCCGGCGATCACGGCGTCGGCGAGTCCGTGCTGGATCCAGAGAGCTGCCTGTCCGATCGCATGAGTCGCCGAGGCACAAGCCGACACGGTGCATAGGGAGGGTCCGAGGGCGTTGAACCGAGCAGCGACGGCGCTCGCTGCGGCGTTGTACATCGCCTTCGGAATCGACATCGGATGGAATCGCTGGTTCCCATTCCGGTAGAGCCGCTCATACCCTCCGTCGAGGGTCTCGCTCCCTCCGAGGCCCGTTCCGATGAGCGTACCGATCCGCTCGGAGGGAATTGCATTCTCCAGTCGAGCCTGAGCGACAGCCTCCTCGGCGGCGACGAGCGCGAAGCGCGTGAAGCGGTCTCGGTCGGCCGGCGCATCATCGATCGCCCCTGCCGGAACCTCACCCGCGACTCGGCAGAGGAATTCGGCCGCGTTGACGCGCGAGATGGTCCGGATTCCGCTCGCTCCTGCATGAGCCGCGCGGAGCGTCGCCTCGCGCCCTCTACCTAGCGCCGAGACGACGCCGATTCCGGTGACGGCGACTCTGCGCAGGCTGCTCACGCGCTCGAAGGAAGCAGAGAGTCGACTGTGTCGACCATGTCAGTGAGCGTCCGAATGGCCCGCGCCTTCTCATCGGGGATCGTGATGCCGAACTTCTCCTCGATGGCAAAGAGGATGTTGAGGGCGTCGAGCGAGTCGATGCCCGCCTCGGCGAGCGGCATCTGCGGGTCGATCGCTTCTTCGGGCATCGTCTTCTGATCGCGGATGATGGAGATCACCTCGCGCTCGATGTCGGTCCTTTCCATTGACAGGTATTATAACCAGCGTGAGGCATGTGAGAGCAGCGATGAGCGACTACCGGCTCGCCTATGTCGTGTGGATTCTGCTCTCAGCTCTCGTTTTCCTCGGCGCGCGAGGTCTGGATGACCCGGTGACGCAGAGGGATGCGGAAGCGGCCGCGGCGGGCAGGCAGGCTCTCGCTGCTCTGAGGACGCTCGACGGCGGGCGATACCTGAACTATGACGTCGTGTCGATCGCCTCGGTCGAAGAGGAGGAGACGAACGCGGCCCGCTGGATCGTCCTCTGCGATCGGAGTCCGCGCACCCGGCTCGACGAGGCGATCGTCGTGGAAGCGGGAAAGACAAAGGGAGAGATTCTGCGCGTGCGAGATGTCGTACGATGACGCGACGATCGTCGATCATGTCGAAGCCGGCACGACTCACCCCGATGCTCGAGCAGTATTTCGAGATCAAGCGTCAGGTTCCTGACGCGATCCTCTTCTACCGCCTCGGCGACTTCTACGAGATGTTTTTCGAGGATGCCGAGAAGGCGGCCCCGATCCTCGATCTCGTTCTCACCGCCCGCGGAAAGGGAGGAGAGTGGGAAGCTCCAATGTGCGGTGTTCCCCATCATGCCGCGGAGCAGTACATCGCGAAGCTGGTCAGAAGCGGCTTCCGCGTAGCGGTCTGCGACCAGATCGGCGATCCGGCGCTGGCGAAGGGTATCGTACGTCGCGAGATCGTTCGAGTCGTGACTCCCGGGACGGCGATCGAAGGAACGATTCTCGACCGCGAGAGCTGCTATCTTCTCGCCCTCTCGCCGTCCGAGGATTCAGCCGGCGCAGCCTGGCTCGACGTTTCGACGGGCGACTTTTTCGTGACGTCGTATGCGACGGAGAACGACCCACGCCTGCACGACGACCTCGCGCGACTCGGCCCGCGGGAAGTCATTCTCGCGCGTGATGAAGGCAACGGCCTCGAAGTGACGATGGGCAAGCTCGCAACCGTTTCTCCCGTGGAAGCGAGCTATTTCGAAGCCGGCGGCGCGGCCGTCTATCTCTGCCGGCATTTCGGGACGCAGACGCTGCGTGGGTTCGGTCTCGAGACGAACGACGCGCGCGTCGGAGCGGCTGGCGCCGCCCTGCGCTATGCGTCGGCCACACGGAAGAACGATCTCGCGCACATCCGGACACTGCGCGTCGAGAGCGAGGCCGACTTCATGGTGCTCGATGCGTCCACGCTCGAGAACCTCGAGATCTTCGAGTCGCGCGATCCATCGAATGTGCGCGCTTCGCTCTGGAGTGTCCTGAATCAAACGAAGACCGCGGTCGGTTCCCGGACTCTCCGGCGCTGGCTCGGAAGGCCGTTGCGCGACCGCGACCGCGTTTTCGACCGGCACGATGCGGTGGCCGAGCTGTTGGGCGACCGCACGCTTCTCGATCGCGTCGGCGAGCTCCTTTCCGAGATTGCAGATCTGGAGCGCATCGTCTCGCGCATCACACTGCGGACGGCGACGGCGAGAGAATGTCTGACTCTCGCCCGCTCGCTCGAGGCCGTCGGACGTCTCTCGCAGAGAATCGCGCAGCTGCAGGGACCGCTTCTCGCTTCACTGCGCGCCGCACTCGATGCATTGCCTGCGGTCCAGTCGCTGATCGGCACGACGATCAGCGATGTGCCCGGGCCTTCGGTGAAGGAGGGGGGAGTGATCCGGGAGGGGGTCGATCGGGAGCTCGACGAGCTGCGTGCCATCGCCGCCGACTCGAAGTCGGTTCTGCTCGGCATCGAAGCGGAGGAGCGCTCGAGGACTTCGATTCCTTCGCTCAAGATCCGGTTCAACAGCGTCTTCGGCTACTACATCGAGATCTCGAAGGCGAATCTGGCGAGAGTTCCCGCCGACTACATTCGCAAGCAGACGCTGGTGAATGCCGAGAGGTACATCACGCCGCGGCTCAAGGAGCTGGAGGAGAAAATCCTCGGGGCCGAGGAGAAGGCGATCGCGATCGAGGTGGCGCTGTACGAGCGTCTGCTGGAAGAGCTGACGGAAAATGCTGCCCCGATTCTCGCAACGGCGCACGCGGTGGGTGATCTCGATGCGATCGCGTCGATGGCGTCGGTCGCCATCCGCAACCGCTACGTCCGCCCGAGCCTCAGCGACGAGATCGAGATCGCCATCGAGGAAGGGCGGCATCCGGTGATCGAATCGATCTCGGGAGAGCGGTTCATTCCGAACGACACGACGATTCGCAGAGGAGAAAACGAGATTCAGGTGATCACCGGGCCGAACATGGGAGGGAAGTCGACCTACCTCCGGCAGGTGGCGCTGATCGTGCTGATGAACCAGGTGGGGAGCTTCGTTCCGGCCGGGAAGGCACGGCTCGGGTTGTTCGATCGTGTTTTCACGCGCGTCGGGGCTTCCGACCATCTCGCGCGCGGCGAGTCGACATTCATGGTCGAGATGCACGAAACAGCCAACATTCTGAACAATGCGACCGCGCGATCGCTCATCGTGCTCGACGAGGTCGGCAGAGGGACGGCGACATTCGATGGCCTTTCGCTGGCCTGGGCGATCATCGAGTATCTTCATGATCAGCAGGAGCGGAATGCGATCACGCTCTTTGCCACGCACTATCACGAGGTGACCGATCTGGCGAAGACCAAAGCCCGCGTGACCAACCTCAGCGTTGCGGTTCGGGAGTGGAACGATCAGATCATCTTCCTGAGGAAAGTGCTGCCGGGGGCAGCCGACAAGAGCTACGGCATTCAGGTCGCGAAGCTGGCCGGGATTCCCGCCTCGGTGATCGGGCGTGCAAGGGAGATCCTGACGACTCTGGAGAGAAAAGAGCGCGATGTCGTCGAAGAGACACGGAGGACCGATCGTTCTCGGTCCGATTCGGATGCAGGGCAGCTTTCGCTCTTCGACACTCGGGAGCAGGACGTGGCGCGGGACATTCGGGCCCTCGAGATCGAGACGATGTCACCGATCGAGGCATTGAACAGGTTGCACGAACTGAAATCGAAACTGATGCAGTGACGACGGAGTGAATTATGGGAGCACGTATACTCGGCGTCGGACTCACCGGTCCGGCGCTCACCGACCTCGAACGCGACATCCTGCGCGACAGCACGCCGTACGCGCTCGTCCTGTTCAAGAGGAATATCGAGAGCGTCGAGCAGCTGCGCGATCTCGTTCGTGAAATCAGGAGCATCGCCAGCGAGCCGCCGCTGATCATGATCGACGAGGAGGGAGGACGCGTCGATCGGCTTCGCGATCTGATACCCGGGTTGCCGGGCGCCGACACGTTCGGCGAAGGAAGGGACTCGAAGAAGCTGGCAGGATGGTTCGGACACATCGTCGGCAAGGCGCTCCGGTACTTCAGTATCGACGTCAATCTCGCCCCGGTGGTCGATCTCTGCCGCGACAAAGCGACGAAGGGTCTCGAGCGGCGCTGTTTCGGGCGCGACGCGGCGACGGTCATCGATCTCGCCGGCGCCTTCATGGAAGGGCAGGAGCTGGAAGGTGTCGGTTCGTGCCTCAAGCATTTTCCCGGCATCGGTGCCGGCAATGCGGATCCGCACTACGGGATGTCGGTGGTCGATCTCCCGTTGTCGACGCTGATCGAGGAGGATCTGGCTCCCTATCGCGCGCTCGGACCGCAGGCGGGCGCGGTCATGGTCGGGCACGCGATCTATCCGCAGCTCGACGACGACCGCCTCCCTGCCTCGCTGAATCCGAAGATCGCCACCGACCTGCTGCGGCGGGTCGTCGGGTTCGAAGGAATCGTGGTGAGCGACGACATGGAGATGCACGCCGTCTCCGATCTCGCTTCGTACGAAGAGATCTCGGTTCGTGCTCTCCTGGCGGGGAATGACGTCGTGCTCTTCTGCAGTCATGTCGAGCGCGTGCCGGAGCTGATGGCGAACATCCGCGAACGAGCCGAGAACGATCCGCTCCTCGCTTCGAGGTACGAGGAAGCCGTGCAACGGGGAATCGTCTACAAGCGGCGCTGCACAGGACTGCAGATGTCGTCGAAACCCCTCGAGACCTTCGAAGATCTGATGGCGGAAGTCGAACGGTTCCAACAGGCGTTTCGCGACGCACAGCCCTCGGACGGTGCGCGCCTCGACGAACGTCGTACGACTCCTCGCGGCGGCGGAAGCGGAAAGACGGGACGAGAAGAGTGGACATGATCGGGCGCATTCGAGCGAGAGCGATGGGCGCGGCATTCACCGCCTGGCTCGCACTGCTCGCCGCCGGCTGTATCGCGACCACGCCTCCCGTCACCCCTCCATATGACCTTCTGATCATCAACGGCCGGATCGTCGATGGGACGGGTGCTCCCTGGTTTCGGGCCGATGTAGCTGTTCGCGGGGACACGATCGTCGCCGTGGGCGATCTTACGGGAGCGAGAGCGAAGATCACCATCGATGCGGGCGATCGGGTCGTCGCTCCCGGCTTCATCGACCTGCTCGGCTGGTCGCACAATGCCGTTCTGATCGATCCGCTGCTCGAAGGCAAAGTGCGTCAGGGAGTGACGACCGAAGCGACCGGAGAAGGGCTGTCACCCGGGCCGATCAACGATCGGATGGCTGCGGAGAGACCGGCCGGGCAGGCGTCGCAAACCGCCGACTGGCGAACCCTCGGTGAGTTCATGAGAGTCGTCGAGTCGCGGCGGCCCGCGATCAATTTCGCCTTCTTCGTCGGAGCCTCCAACCCGCGATCGATGGTTCTCGGCGAGGTCGACCGCGATCCAACCGAGGAGGAGATGGCGGAGATGGAGCGGATCGTCGAACAGGCGATGCGCGAAGGAGCGATCGGTCTGTCCACATCGCTCATCTACGTTCCGGCGGTCTTCTCGAAAACAGAGGAGATCGTGCGGCTGGCTCGGGTTGCGGCTCGGCATGGAGGGGTTTACTTCAGTCACATTCGCAACGAGAACGACCAGATCGACGAGGCGCTGGAGGAGGCGTTCACGATCGGAAGGGAAGCCCCCATCCCGGTCAACATCTGGCATCTCAAGGTCGGTGGCGAGAACAACTGGGGCCGGATGCCGGCGATCATCGCGAAGATCGAAGTGGAGAGAGCGAAGGGCCTCGACGTCGCGGCGAATGTCTATCCATACGCTGCGTCATCGACCGGACTGACGGCGCTCGCTCCGACCTGGGCGCTGGAGGGGGGATATGGAGCTCTCCTCGAGCGCCTTCGAGATCCGGCACAACGGGCGCGGATCGCTGCCGAGATGGAAGAGTCGGCCTTCTACGGGAGAGTGGGAGGTGCAACTGGTGTCCTGGTGACGCGGATTCCGAATCGTGATCTGGCGCATCTCGAGCGAAAACGGCTGACCGGGATCGCCGAGGAGCTCGGAGTCGGGCCGATCGAGGCGGTGTTGCGACTCTACGAGGCGAGCCCCTGGTCACCTTCCGCGATTTACTTCTCGATGCACGAGGATGATGTGCAGACCGCGCTGCGGACGCCCTGGGTCTCGGTCGGTGCGGACTCGGGGGCGGTGGTCGGCGAACTGCGCAAGGCGGGCGCTCATCCGCGCGCTTACGGAACCTTTCCCCGTGTGGTCGGACACTATGTCAGGAATACGCGTTTGTTTTCGCTGGAGGAAGCGGTTCGGAAGATCACGTCGCAGGCGGCCTCCAGGATCAATCTGCTCGATCGTGGAATCGTGCGGTCCGGGATGAAGGCCGATCTCGTCGTGTTCGATCCCGACACCATTCGGGACGTATCGACCTACGAGGATCCGCATCACTTCTCGGAAGGGATCAGCGAGGTGATCGTCAACGGTGTGCCGGTGCTGCGCAATGGAACGATGACCGGGAAGCTGCCAGGACGCGTATTGCGAAGGGCGGCCTCCGGACAGCGGGAGGTGACGCGATGAGTGCGAGAGGCGTTCGAAAAATCATCGACAGCGTCGAAACGTACGAGGGAGCGGGTTTCCTCGTTCACCGGTCGTTTCCGACGAATGCATTGCCGGACCTCGATCCGTTTCTTCTTCTCGATGAAATGGGTCCCATGGAGCTGGGGCCGGGCGAAGCGAAGGGAGCACCCGACCATCCGCATCGCGGGTTCGAGACGGTGACCTACATGATCGACGGGCGGATGCAGCACCGCGACTCGGCGGGGAACGCCGGCGAGATCGGTCCGGGCGACGTGCAGTGGATGACGGCCGGCGCCGGCGTCGTCCACTCGGAGATGCCCCACGATGACCTGCTCACGCACGGCGGGCGGATGCACGGGTTTCAGTTGTGGGTGAATCTCCCAAGGCGCGACAAGATGATGGCGCCACGCTATCAGGAAGTGCCCGCATCGTCGATCCCGGTCGGCCGTAGCGAGGATGGACTCGTGACGGTGCGTGTGATCGCGGGGGAGTCGTACGGGCAGACCGCGGTCATCGACACGCGCACGCCGATTCTTCACCTTCACTTCGATGTCGAGCCGGAAGGCGAGGGGAGCCAGCCCGTCCCGGCCGGCTACAGCGTCTTCGCCTATGTGATCGAAGGGAGCGGGCGGTTCGGCCGGGAAGGAAAGCAAGCGGCGACCGGCCAGGTGATCGTCTTCGACAACGATGGCGACGAGGTTCAGTTCGCCGCCAGCGACAGCCGGCTCTCGTTCCTGCTGATCGGCGGAGTGCCCATCGGTGAGCCGATCGTACGCTATGGCCCGTTCGTGATGAACAGCAAGCAGGAGATTCACCAGGCGATCGACGACTATCAGAACGGGCGGATGGGGAGGATCGGGTAGGGGAGCTTGATATCAATGCTATCGTGAGAGCCCAGAAAGGAGACCCGCGGTGGCGCGTTTGATTGTGCGGAACATCGAAGAAGATCTCGTGCGAGAGCTGAAGGTTCGCGCGGCACGCCACGGACGATCGGCTGAGGAGGAGCATCGGCAGATTCTTCGTCGCGTTCTCCAGGAGCGTCATGGTTCCACGCTCAAGGAGAGCCTATCCGAGATGCCGGATGTCGGAGACGATGCGGACTTCGAGCGAACCGGATGATCGGCGAAGAGCCGGTGAGTGATGACGTTCCCGGTGCAGAGGGTGGCACTCCTGCGCAGCGGGAGCGCCACCCTCCGTAGAGATCTAGAACGGAACTTCCTCTTCCCCGTCCATCACCGTGTCGGCGGCGGCGCCGGCGGCCACCGGCTGGCGCGAGCCGCCGGAGTAGCTTCCGCTTCGCTCGCCTTCGCCCTTCGGTCCGAGCATTTGCATGCTCTGCGCGATGATCTCGGTCTTGTAGCGCTTCTGCCCGGTCTCCTTGTCGTCCCACGAGTCGCTGCGGATCGAGCCCTCGATGAAGACGAGCTTTCCTTTCCGCAAATACTGCCCGCAGATGTCGGCGAGCTTGTTGAACGCGACGATGTTGTGCCACTCGGTGCGCTCCTGCCGCTCTCCGCTCTTGTCGGTGAAGCGCTCATCGGTTGCAAGGCTGAAGCGGGCAACGGTCGTTCCCGAAGGCGTCGATCGGACCTCCGGGTCTTTTCCCAGGCGGCCGACCAGGATCACTCTGTTCACGCTTCCACTCATGACGTCTCCTTTTTTTGGTTCAGTTATGGTTTCAATGGAAATAGTCTTCTCTTCACTCGTTCGGAGACGAGGTCAGTGCGGACAGCAACATTGTAACGGAAGCACTCGCGAACGAGATGAAATCTACCGGGGGTAGAGTCGATGAATTGCGTCATCCAGCGCGTCCGGTCGGCTTCGGTCGTCGTCGGCGGCAACGTCGTCGCCGAGATCGGAGCGGGAATGCTGATCTTCGCTGCGGTGGAGAAGGGAGATCTCGAAGAGACGATGACCAGCGCAGCGCGAAAACTTCGCGAGCTCCGCATCTTCTCCGACGACGAGGGGAAGATGAACCGCAGCATCGCCGGCATCGGAGGAAGGATTCTCGCCGTCTCGCAGTTCACCCTGGCAGGATCGATCGAGCGGGGACGTCGTCCGAGCTTCGACAACGCCGAGGAGCCGGAGCGGGCGCGCATGCTGTTCGATCACTTCGTACAGGAGTTGGGAGCGACGGGGATCGTGGTGAAGACCGGGGTGTTCCAGGCGATGATGCTCGTGTCGCTCGAGAATGACGGGCCGGTGACGTTCACCTACCAGCTTCGGAGCTGACGAGTCCCGTCATGCCGGACCCTGGATGATACCGGCCACGCCGTCATCCTGAGCAGCGCCGTTTTCCGGCACCGGATGGATTTGCAAACTTCAGCCCCACGACATTCCACTATACTGTCGCCTCATTTTCGAGCAGGTGATCGGACGAATGCCTTACGAACCAGGAAAAATCGAGCCGAAATGGCAGCAGCGGTGGGCCGGAGAGAAGGTCGCCGAGGTCGATGTCGCCGACGCGACCGACAAGTTCTACATGCTCAACATGTTCCCCTACCCCTCGGGCGATCTGCACGTCGGGCACGGACGAAACTACATCCTCGGCGACGCGCTCTATCGTTTTCTCAGAATGCAGGGGCGCGCGGCGCTCAATCCGATGGGATGGGATGCATTCGGACTCCCGGCGGAGAATGCGGCGATCAAGCGAGGAATTCACCCGGGTGAGTGGACGCGCAACAACATCATCCGCGAGAAAGAGCAATTCCTTCGCTGGGGGATTCTCTACGACTGGTCGAAGGAGATCGCCTCGTGCGATCCCGCCTATTACCGCTGGAACCAGTGGTTGTTCCTGAGGCTCTACGAGAAGGGTCTCGCCTATCGCGGCAAGGCACCGGTGAACTGGTGTCCGGGCTGCCAGACGGTGCTGGCCAACGAGCAGGTGATCGAAGGGAAGTGCGAGCGCTGCGGCTCGGAAGTCGAACAGCGCGAGCTCGAGCAGTGGTTCTTCCGAATCACGGAATACGCTGATCGTCTCGATGCGGGCCTCGACGCACTCGCGCATTGGCCCGAGAAGGTCAAGCTGATGCAGCGCAACTGGATCGGCAGATCGATCGGGGCCGACGTCGAGTTCCCCGTTCCATCCCTCGGGAGGCCGATCGTGATCTTCACCACCCGTCCCGACACGATCTTCGGAGCGACCTTCATGGTCCTCGCTCCCGAGCATCCCGATGTACCCGATCTGATTCGCGACGCTGCCGGCCGGGAGGAGATCGAGGGATGGATCGTGAGGGTGAAAAATCTTTCCGCTCTCCAGCGGCAATCGGAGCAGGAGGGGAAGGAGGGGCGATTCACCGGCAAGGTTGCGATCAATCCGTTCACCGGCGAGGAGATCCCGATCTGGCTCGGGAACTTCGTTCTGCCGCAGTATGGAACCGGTGCGATCATGTCGGTTCCGGCTCATGATCAACGCGACTTCGAGTTCGCACGCCAGTACGATCTTCCGATCCGCGTCGTCGTCGCTGTCGACGGTGTCATCCCCGATCCGGCGGCGATGACCGAGGCGGTGTCGAACGACGGGGTGTCGGTCGATTCCGGGCTGATCAGCGGGCTGCAGTCACCGAAGGCGATCGAGACGATCATCGACGAGATCGAGCGCCGAGGCATCGGAAAGCGGATGGTCCGCTACCGGCTGCGCGACTGGCTGATCTCGCGACAGCGCTACTGGGGCACGCCGATTCCGATCGTCTATTGTTCATCGTGCGGAACAGTTCCTGTGCCGGACGCTGCCCTTCCCGTCGAGCTTCCGCTCGATGTGCCGTTCACCGGGCGTGAAGGGAATCCCCTGGCGATGGTCGCATCTTTCGTCGACGTCGCATGTCCTTCATGCGATGGGCCGGCGCGGCGCGAGACCGACACGATGGACACCTTCGTCGATTCGTCCTGGTATTACCTCCGGTTCATCTCGCCGCACGACGACGAGAGAATTTTCGACACCGCTCTGGTGAATCGCTGGCTGCCGGTGGATCAGTACATCGGCGGCATCGAGCACGCGATTCTCCATCTCCTCTACGCGAGGTTCATCTGCCGGGCGCTCTACGACATGGAGCTCGTCGCCTTCGAGGAGCCGTTCGCGCGCCTCTTCAATCAGGGGATGATCACCAAAGAGGGATATCGCGATCCGGCCGAGAACATGACGTGGGTGCCGCTGGCCGAAGTCGAGTTTCGCGAGAGCATGCCGTACCGGAAGGGGAGTGGCAGCCGCCTCGTCCCCGAGATCGGGAAGATGTCGAAATCGCGTTTCAACGTCGTGCCGCCGGACGACCTGATCGCTCGATTCGGCGCCGACACCGAGCGTGTCTACACGCTCTTCATCGCTCCGCCGGAAAAGGAGGCGGCCTGGTCGGACGAAGGAGTCATCGGCGCCTGGCGCTTTCTCAACCGGGTGTGGGCCGCGGGAGAGCAGATCCTGACTCTGACGGATGACGAATCGGATCCGGCTGCCGCGAGGATGATCCGGAAGACGCACCAGACCATCGACGCCGTGACGCGCCGGATCGGGCGATTCGAAATGAACACGGCAATCAGCGCGATCATGGAATTGTCGAACAGCATCGGCGATTACCTGAACGGAGGCGGAAGATCGCGGCCGGACGCCGGCGGGAGCTATCGAACGCTTCTGCAGTTGCTCCATCCGTTCGCCCCGCACGTGACCGAAGAGCTGTGGGAGATGTTCGGCCGTGCCGAGATGATCGTGACGTCGCGCTGGCCGGTGGCCGACCGCGAGCTGATGCAGGAGGATGTCGTCACGATCGCGATCCAGGTGAACGGAAAACTGCGCGGTGAGATCGAGGTTCCGGCTGGCTCGCCCGAGGAGATGGTCGGCTCGAAAGCGAAGGCTCATCCCAAAGTCGCCCAATATCTCGAGGGGAAAGATCTGGTGAAGACGATCCATGTACCGGGAAAGCTGGTGAATCTGGTGGTGCGATGAGAAACCGGATCGTTCTCGCCGCCTCGGCGGGACTCGTTCTGTCGCTGGCGGGACTGGCAGGCGGCTGCGGTTATGCGCTGGTGGGTCAGGGCAATTTTCTTCCTGCGGAGGCGAGGACCATCCAGATTCCGGCATTCGTGAACCGGACGACCCGCGTCGAGCTCGAGCAGCGTGTCACGCAGGCCGTGGCGGAGGAGATGGTATTCCGCGCGAAGCTTCGGATCGTGACGGGGGAATCGGACGCCGATCTGGTTCTGAAGGGATCGATGAATTCGTTCAATCTCACGCCCGTCTCGTTCAACAGCGAGGGGCGCGCGACGGAATATCAGGTCTCGATCACGGCGAAGATCGAGCTCTTCAATCGTCGCGACGAGAACAAGGTGATCTGGAAGAACGATCAGTATCATTTTCTGCAGACCTACGCGATCAACCTCGAGGGGGCCGATTCCTTCGATCAGGAGACGCACGCGATTCGCGAGATCGCGCAGCGATTCGCGCAGACGCTGGTGACGACTCTTCTGGAGGGGTTCTAGCAAGGCGCGCTACACTTCCGACATGCTCTTCGCTCCGGAGCACGATCGCAGCATCGCCTGGCGAGCCGGCGCCCTGACGATACTCATCGGTCTGATGTGGTTGACGGCGGCCGTCCAGTCGCTTCTCCCGGCCGCACGCTTCTCGATGCATGGGATCATCCCGCGATCCAGCAGCGGCATCACCGGGATTCTCGTCGCTCCTTTCATCCATGCGGATTTCCAGCATCTCGTCTCCAACACGATCCCCTTCGCGATCCTCGGGGCGTTGATTCTGCTCCGCGGCCTGAACGAGCTCGCAATCGTCTTCCAGATCGGAATCCTCGTGGCAGGAGGGGGAACCTGGCTGTTCGGCGCCCCGCGGTCCCACCACATCGGTGCGAGCGGCCTGGTCTTCGCATTCACCGGCTTTCTGCTCTTTCGGTCGGTCTTCGACCGCCGCATCTCTTCGGCGGTCATCACGCTCGGTGTGCTCGTCGCCTATGGTGGCGCGATCGGGCTCTCCATCCTGCCGGAAGAGGGAATCTCGTGGAGCGGGCACGCCTTCGGCTTCATCGGTGGCGTTCTCGCCGCCCGCTTTCTCTACGGCGGCAGGCGAACGGCGGCGCGCCCGACCGGACCAAAGAAGCTCCATCTCGTGCGACGCGATCCGAACGAGCCCCGCAGCGAGGTCATCGAAGAGGAAGTCGGCAGATGGATCCGAGATCTTGAGAAAAAGGAACCGCCACCATCATGAACCGTCCCTGACGATGCCTTGAAGCGGCTATACCGGCTGCGGCGGGAAGTCCACGAGGACTTTGGCGACGCGATTCCGATCCATGTCAACCACCTCGAACCGCATGCCGAGAGCCTGGAAGGATTCGCCGGAGGATGGAACGTGGCCGAGCTGCGTGAAGACGAATCCGCCGAGGGTTCGATACTCGCGACGTTCGTCCTCGCGCGGATCGTCGAGGCCCACCGCTTCCCAGAAATCGTCGAGGCTCAGCGAGCCGTCCATGAGCCAGGAGCCGTCGTCGCGTCGGGTGACCGGGGCGAACGCAGGCGCGGTGAGGTCGCCCGAGATCTCTTCGAGAACGTCGTTGAGCGTGGCGAGTCCCTCGACCCCACCGTACTCGTCGACGACGACGGCGAGATGAACGCCGGTCTCGCGAAACAGATCCATCAGACGCAAAGCTCGCATGTTTTCGGGCACATAAAGCGGATTGCGCAAAGATGGCTGCAGATCGGGGGGCTGTCCGTCGACGAGCCGCGCCCACAGGTCTTTCACATGGACGAAGCCGAGGGGCTGATCGATCGCACCGCGGCAGACGAGGAAGCGAGAGTAAGGATGCGCGAACATCTTCTTGACGTTGATCTCGATCGGATCTTCGAGATCGAGCCAGACGATTTTGTGCCTTGGGATCATCAGGGCACCGACCTGCTGGTCTGCGAGCCAGAAGACGCGCTCGACGAGATCCTGTTCCTGCTCCTCGAAGATCCCTGCCTCCGTTCCCTGGGCCATCATGGCCGCAATCTCTTCTTCCGTCACCGGAGGCTCTTTGCTCTTTCGGAATCCGAACAGTCTGAGAAGAGCGTCGGTCGAAGCGCTCAGGAGAGTAACGAGCGGAGACGCGAACCGGGAGAGCAGGTTCATCGGCCGTGCAAAGAACGACGCTATCTTCTCGGGATGCGCCAGCGCGATCCGTTTAGGTACGAGCTCTCCGATGATGAGGGTGAGATAGGTGATCATCAGCACCACCGAGCCGAGCGCGATCGCCTCGCTCCAGGGATCGATGAGAGGAAATCGCTCGAGCCATGCGTCCAGCTCGGCGGCGATGGTGGCTCCGCTGTAGGCGCCGGCGAAGATGCCGACGAGCGTAATGCCGATCTGAACGGTCGAGAGAAAGCGCGTCGGATGCTCGGCCATCGCCAGAGCACGTCGTGCACTCTCGTTTCCCTCGTTGGCCATATGCCGCAGTCGCGCCTTGCGAGCCGAGACGACCGCGATCTCCGACATGGCGAAGATGCCGTTCGCGAGAATCAGCAGGAGAACGATCAGGACCTGAAGTCCTATCGACGATTCCGTCATGCGCCCTGTGGTGACCCCGAGTCCCACACCATCATAGCCAATCGCGGGCCCCCGCTTCCATCGATCCTGTAAACTACGCGGCGCATGAGCACAACGGGCGAAACCGGCTCACCCGACGGTTCAGGCGAGCGTGAGTATCTTCTCGGGACGAGCTCCGAGGAGTTGCGGCGTCTCGGCTTCCAGCATCAGGTGTGGGCCGAGAACACCGCTGCCGCCTGGAGGCATGCCGGATTTCGTCCCGGACAACGGCTCCTCGACGCCGGTTGCGGGCCGGGATTCGCCTCGTTCGATCTCGCGCGTCTGGTCGGTGACGAGGGGGAGGTCGTCGCCGTCGATCTCTCGCAGCGATTTCTGACGCACCTGGAAGCGGAGGCGAAACAGCGAGAGATCGGCAACATCGTCTGCAGCCTGCAGGATGTCGAAAATCTGGACCTCCCGTCCTGCAGCTTCGACGGGGCGTTCGCACGCTGGTTGTTGTGCTTCACCGCGCGCCCGGAGGCTGTCGTCAGCGGTGTGGCACGAGCCCTCAGGCAGGGGGGGCGATTCGTGGTGATCGATTATGTCCGGTATGACGGATTCACGATCGCTCCGTCGAGCGAGGCTTTTCGGCGGGTCATCCGGACAACCGGGAAGTCGTTTCGGATGCGCGGAGGCAGCGGCGACATCGGACAGGACCTGCCCCGACTGCTCACCAGCAGTGGTTTCGTCGTGGAGAGGATCAACCCGATCGTCAGAGTGGGCCGTCCCGGGACGGCGCTGTGGAAGTGGCCCGAGAGCTTCTTCGCCAGCTTCCTTCACACCCTCGTCGATCTCGCTCTGATCACAGAATCCGACAGCAGAGAATTCACGGAAGAATGGGAGGTGCGATCGGCCGATCCGGCCGCATTCTTCATCACACCGCCGATGGTCGAGATCATCGCGGCCAGGCAATGAGCATTCGATCGCACGATCGCAAAGGATGGAATGCATGAGCGATTCCGATTCATTCATGGAAGCTGCGCTGGAGGAGGCGGAGAAGGGGTTGTCCGAAGGAGGGATTCCGATCGGCTCGGTCCTCGTTCATCGGAATCGCATCGTAGGGCGAGGTCACAATCGACGCGTTCAGAAGGGGAGTGCCGTCCTGCATGGCGAGATGGACGCTCTCGAGAATGCAGGACGCCTTCCCGCATCGACTTATCGCGAGGCGGTGCTCTACACCACCCTCTCGCCCTGCGCGATGTGCAGCGGCGCGATCCTCCTCTACGGCATACCGCACGTGGTCGTCGGGGAGAACGACACGTTCCTCGGCGAAGAGGAGCTTCTGCGCTCGCGAGGCGTCGCGATCGAGGTCATCCAGGACCCGCGATGCATTGCCCTGATGCGGCGATTCATCGAGGAGCATCCCGATCTATGGAACGAGGACATCGGCGAGTAGCCTGCACGGCCGTGCAGTCATCCCAGAACGAGAGTGGGGGAGAGGGTGTGCGTGAAGGATCTGCGATCGGCCACTGTCTGAGAACGCAGATGCCAGCCCCGACAAGTTCGGCTTGTAGCCGATCGCCTGGACAGGCGAATCTCGCGACGATCGTTCCCCTCTCCCCATCAGCCAACCTTACCAGAGGCAGCGACGTGACCATGGGGAGAGGCTCAGGGTGAGGGGACACTCACATGCTGCGAGCCTCTCGCCCGCGTCGCCGGACGAAGCTGTTCGCCTTCCGAGAGTCGAGCGAGCCTGATTCGGCATCTCGCGGATCACTGCTTCGTCCCTACGAGAGCCGGGGCGGGCGGGAAGTGGCCGAACTTTGTCGCGGATGCCGGCGCCCGCCGAGAAAAAGAAAAGGGCGAGCCCTAGCTCGCCCTTTTTCGAACGGTGTTGTGATTACGCCTAACCGGCAGAGGCGCGCTTCGCGGCCGCGGCGAGGCGTGACTTGTAACGATCCGCGGTGTTCTCTTTGATGTACTTCTTGCGGGCCGATCGATCGATGACCGAAAAGGTTTCGTTCAGAATCGGCTGCAGATCGGATTCACCCGTCTCGATCGCCTCCCTCGCCTGCTTGATCTGCGAGCGGAGGCGCGTCTTTCCTGCGCGGTTGCGCGTTTTTGCTTTTTCGGCCTGACGGCGCTGTTTTTCGGCCGAGCGAATGTTCGCCATGTGATCGACTCCCTCTTCCCTTCGATAGTCAACCCGGAGGGTCGATGTGGTAATCGCGATTATCTCGTTTCAATTCCCAGCTCGCGCAGTTTCTGCCGGGCCAGAGTCGCCTCCTGCGACCTCGGATGCTCGTGGATGACGTACTGGAGCTGGACCACCCCCTGGGCTTTCTGCCCGATCTCGATGTAGGAGTAGCCCTTCTTGAGAAGTGCGCCCGGAACCTTGTCCGAGCGGGGATACTGGTTGACCACCAGGTCGAACTGCTCGATTGCGTCGCGGTACTTCTTCTGCGAGAAGAGCGACTCGCCGATCCAGTAGGCGGCATTGTCGGCGAGGTCGGAATTGGGGTTTCCTCTGACGAATTCGGCGAAGCCCTGAATCGCCAGGTCGAAGTTTCCCCGCTGGTAGTCGCGGTAGGCGGTCTGATAGATCTGAATGGGATCTTCCGCCACAGCGAGCGGCGGTTGAACGGTCACCTCGTCGCGGATGGGACCGCCCGCAGCCGGGCTGCCGCCGGCGCTCATTTTCAGCGAATCGATGTCGCGCTGGCTCTGCGTGATCTGCTGGACGATCCGGTCGATCCGGTAGTTGGTCTGCTCGATGCTGCCCTGAGCATTCTGCAGGCGGTCATCCATCTCGTTGACTTTGACCGTGAGATCGGCGTTCGATTTGAGCAGCGACTGCGTCTGCTGCGCGATGCGCTCGTTGAGCCTCTGCACCTCTTCCTTGCTGCTCACCTGACGCTTGAGATCGGCGATCTGATCCTGAAGATCGGTGATCTGGTCGGAAAGGCGCTTGACGTCGGAACTGCTGGCGCAACCTGCCGCGAGGAGAAGGAACGCGACCGACGCAACGAGGTGGGATCTCATGACGTTCATCTTCCTACCAGAACGAGATGTCCCCTGCGATTCTGCGACCAGGCCGCCTCATTGTGCCCCTCGGCGAACGGTCGTTCCTCGCCGTAGCTGACCGTGCGGATGCGTCCCCCATCGACTCCCAGCGTGACGAGATACTCGCGGACGACGTTGGCGCGACGATCCCCGAGGGCGAGATTGTACTGTTCCGTCCCTCTCTCGTCGCAGTGTCCTTCCACCAGCAGGTTGTACTGCGGGTGTGCCCGCAACCAGCTGGCGGAAGCCGAGAGCGCGTCGCGCGCTTCGGCGCTCAGACCCGCCTCGTCGTATCCGAAGAAGACGTCTCGGATCCAGCCTCGCTGATGGGCGAGGCGACTCGCCTCCGCGATGTCCGCTGGAAGCTCTTCGGTCCTGACCTCAGGAGTGACGAAGTCGGTCGGTTCTTCGATGCGCGTCGGAGGAACCGCGACCTCGCCGACCGTGTCGGTGGTCACAGGTGGCTGCACCCTCGGTGCCGGTTGGGTCCTGGATCTGCATCCTGCCGGGAGAAGGATCAGCCCGCAAAGGGCGAGCATCAGCATCCTTTTGCACAGTTTTGTCATCATGGAACTCCTTCAGTTTCGAGGTTTTTGGCCTGGCCGCATCATAACAGAGGCCTCTCGACCGGTCACCCCTTCGTATTCATCGAGGCAGGTTCGACCAGCGAGGTGCCGTATTGTCTCCCTCGGTCGTGAGCTGCATCAGGTCGCGCCCGTCGACGCCGACCCGGTAGATCTGCCACCGTCCCGAGCGATTCGATGTGAAGAGAAGCCATTTGCCGTCAGGAGACCACGCCGGCTGTTCGTTCGAGCCCTCGCCGGCGATGATCCGGCTCTCCTGAGTCGTAAGATTCATGATGCGGATCTGGAATCGCCCTGCAACACGGGAGGTGTACGCCAGAAGCTCACCGTCAGGAGAAAACGAGGGATCGTCGTTCCAGTCGCCGTCGTAGGAGATGCGCCGGACATTGGTCCCTTCGGCGTCCATGACATAGATCTGAGGAGACCCGGCTCGTCCCGACGTGAAAGCGATCTGCCGTCCTGTGGGACTCCAGCCGGGAGTCGATTCGATCGAGCTCGCCGACGTGATGCGCCGGCGATTCGATCCGTCCGCCGCGATCAGGTAAATATCGGGATTCCCGGCGATCGACCCGACGAAGGCGATGTCTCTGCCGTCGGGTGAAAATCGAGGCGCCGTGTTCAGGTTCACGCCGGTTTGAATCCTGATGCGGCCACCGCCGCGGCGACTGACGAGGTAGAGGTCGCTTCCACGCGGATTGAATGCGGTATAGACGAGCTGTTCGCCGTCAGGAGACCAGTCGGGACTGAGGGCGATCGAGCCGTGGGATGTGATGCGCCGCTTGTTCGATCCGTCGTAATCCATCAGCCAGATCTCCTTCTGGCCGCTCGCATTGGAAACGTAGGCGACCTGCGTGAGGAAGATCCCGGGCCTGCCGTTGAAGTAGCGAACGAGGTCGCTGGCGATCATGTGAGCGATCCGCGTGAGAGCACCGCCGGTGCCTCGGTATCGGCGACCCAGCTGAACGCTCTTCGTGGCCACGTCGTAGAGGCGTGCTTCGATCACGTATTCGTTGGCTTCCAGGCTGATCTCCAGCGTCAAGAACGCCTGAGCCCCTGCGCGCTTTGCCACCTCGAGGGTCGGCGAGGTGTTCGGCGGAAGTGGAATCAGAGCGAAGATCTCGGAAAACGCGAGGTCGCGCGTGAGCGGCGAGAAGAACGGCGTGTGGATCGCCTGCGCGGCCACCCCTCCCTTCAGAGCGGGAAAGGGAACGGAAAGGCGCACGACCCCTGCGGACTGAGAACCGAAGATGTCGACGCCGATCTCCTGTTGCGCCGCGACGGGGAATGCCGAGACGCAAAGCAGAACCGCCGCCGCGAACAGCCACGTCATACTGCGTCCGATATCGATCAATTCGACTTTCCTCATCATGGTGGTGGATCGCTTTCGCGTCAGTGAAATGTCAGGTGGACCCCGAGATAGGTTCCCGAATATCCGAACGGCAGCGGCGGCAGCGGGCTCGATTCGATCACCGCGCGAAGCGCGGCGCGATCGAATGTCCCGTTCCCGCTCGCGACCCTGACCTCGGCATCGCGTACCCGTCCATCGCGCTCGATCACGAAATAGACTCTGGTGATCGCATCTCCGCCGACCTGCGGCCGAAACCAGTTCCGGCCGATGAGGGCGATCATCCGATCGATGTAGATCGTGTAAGGGAAGTCACCCCCTTCGATCCCCGTGACGCCCGCCGTGCCGATTCCCGGAAGGGGGAATTCTCCGGCACCTGGTGCGATCCCCGTCGAAGGGGGAGTGGTCGTCGCCTGTTTCGACGGAGGAGGCGGTGTCGAGGCTTTGGCCGGTTTGGCCTCGGAGCGGCCGAACAGCGATGTGTCGACCGCTTTTTTCGTGGTCGATATCGTTTCCTTCGTCTTCTCTGCGACCGGCTCCGGGACGATCACGGGGCTCGGAACGGCTGGCGCAGGGCGTGAGGGCGGTGCGAGCTGCGCCGCGGTGGCCGCCGGTCGGGAGGAAGGAGCCAGGTTGACCATCAGGAGCGGCCGAAGGTCGGTTGGATGCCGCCTGACCCCCACGATCATGACCAGACCGAGGAGGGCGTGGAGCATCAGCGACGCCGCGAATCCGAGGGGCGAGATCCGAGCGAGTGCACGTCGCTCGAGCAGCACGTCAGCGACGGCGTCCCGCACTCTCGCTCTCCAGCGGCCGGGTGACCATTCCGAGCTGCTCGACACCGGCCCTGTTCATGATGTCGACGATGTGAATCACCTGCCCGTAGGGGACCGCCTGGTCGGCTTCGAGGAGAGCGCGCTTGATGCGTTTTCCCCGCAGCATGGTCCCCAGAGTCATCTCGAGATCGCTCGATCCGAGGTTGACTCCGTCGACGAACACCACACCGGCGCGGGTGATGGAGATGGTCGACGGATCCGCCGACGACGTCTCGAAGCTGCGCCCCTCGGCGGCGGGCAGCTCGACCGTCAATCCCTGCGTCAGCATCGGGGCGGTGATCATGAAGATGATGAGGAGAACGAGCATGACATCGACCAGCGGTGTGACGTTGATTTCGCTCATGTCGCCCAGCTCGTCCGTGGAGTCGGTGTTGAATGCCATTGCGTCGTCCCTTCTCTTTTCGACGTTCGTCGCGATCGGACGTTGCCGCAGGTCGCCTGATTGCCGGATTCGTGCCGCACAGCCGCACCCTCAGGTGAAGTTCCTTTCGGCCATGTTGAGAAATTCGAGTGCAAAGTCCTCCATCTCTCCTCGTGCACGCCGCAGCTTGTTGATGTAGTAGTTGTACCCGACGAGTGCGGGGATTGCTGCGAAGAGTCCGGCCGCCGTGTTGATCAACGCTTCGCTGATGCCGGGAGCAACGGCGACGATGGAGGTGCTGCCGGTGGCACCGATCGTTCCGAAGGCGATCATGATGCCCCACACGGTTCCGAACAGACCGATGAACGGAGTGGCCGACGCGGTCGTGGCCAGAAAAGGAAGCGTCTGGCTGAGGCGTGCCGCCTCGACGCGCGTGGCGCGTTGCAGTGCGCGCTCGACCGCCTCGAGCGACTTGAGACGGTTGCCTTCCCCTGGCGGTTGATGATGGGACATTTGGGCCTCGATCTCCGCGTAGCCCGCGCGGAAGAGTCCCACGAGCGGCGAATGGGGAAGTTGTCCGCCCGCATGCTGCACGTCGACGAGGCGGCGGCTGCTGCGGAACGTCGACAGGAAGCGCTTCGAGGCCCGAGTCGAGCGGCGAAAGCGGCCGCCGACGAGGATCATCACCCCCCACGAGCCGACCGAGAAGAGCAGGAGAACGGCGAGGACGACCTTGCCGACCAGTCCCGAATGCTGAAAGGCTTCCCACAGTTGCACGAATACACCTCGGATCGTCTTGATGTCGGTTCGGGATGACGGAGACACGCGATCCTCCGCGCGAGCGCGGAAATGGTGGCCCCGAGAGGACTCGAACCTCCGACCTAAAGTTTAGGAAACTTCCGCTCTATCCTGCTGAGCTACGGGGCCGACTCGAATATCGCGTTGTTGGGGATCGCTCCACAGCAGATGCATTCTCACACCCACCCTTCCGCCTTGACCCGATCGCTGCGAAACAACAGAGAGAGGATCGGAAAAGCTTCCTCAATTTACCAGATTTCCGGGCGATGTGCGGTCCCGCCCCCCATTTCTCACGCATCGCTTCCGCCGAGTGGCGGCCGCCGGACTCTCTGCTTGTCTTTCCGGTCGCTGAACAGGATTGACAGAACGAGATAGAGGCCGATCACCAGCGCGGTCAGATAGCCGATCACCGAGAGTTCGAAGGGCGCATCCGAGGTGCCACATTGCAAGAAAGAGCCCAGTGCGCTGGAGGCCGCTCTCGGGCCTGATGCCCTTCGCTTTACGCAATCCGGGCGCTCTGTTAGCATACGTTGCTTCGAAATCCTTCCTGCCAAAGATGAGGAGTCACCATTCGTATGCCCGCTGATAGAAGACATCTATTCACCTCCGAGTCCGTCACCGAAGGACACCCCGACAAGATCGCCGATCAGATCTCCGATTCGATCCTCGACGCCGTTCTGGCTGATGATCCGACCGGACGGGTCGCATGCGAAACGCTGGTCACGACCGGCCTGGCGATGATCTCCGGCGAGATCACCACCAGGACCTATGTCGATTTTCCGTCGGTCGTCCGCAATACGATTCGCGAGATCGGATACACCCGCGCCAAGTACGGCTTCGACAGCGAGACGTGCGCGGTCATTTCGTCCATCGACCCTCAGTCTCCCGACATCGCTCAGGGAGTCGACACGGGCGGAGCGGGCGATCAGGGACTGATGTTCGGGTTCGCCTGCCGCGAGACCACCGAGCTCATGCCGCTCCCGATCATGCTCGCGCATCGACTGGTTCGCCGTCTGAGCGAAGCGCGAAAGGCGAACGAGCTCGATTTCCTGCGACCCGACGGCAAATCGCAGGTGACCATCGAGTACGAAGGGAAGCGCCCCATCCGCGCTCAGGCGATCGTCATCTCCACCCAGCACTCCCCCTCCATCAGCAGCCGCGATCTCTCCGACGCGATCATCGAGACGGTCATCAGGCCGACCGTTCCGGCTGAACTGATCGACGACAAGACCGTGTTTCACATCAATCCGACCGGTCGTTTCGTAATCGGAGGTCCGCAGGGAGACACCGGTCTCACCGGCCGAAAGATCATCGTCGATACCTACGGCGGTCGAGGACGGCACGGCGGCGGCGCTTTCTCCGGAAAGGATCCGACGAAGGTCGACCGTTCAGCCTGCTACATGGCCCGCTACATCGCCAAGAATCTCGTAGCGGCGGACATTGCCGACGAGGTCGAGGTTCAGCTCGCCTATGCCATCGGTGTGGCGGAGCCCGTCTCGGTCTATGTGAACACCTTCGGTACCGGAAAGATCGATGAAGACACCATCGCCGGGCTCGTCCGTGATCACTTCCAGATGACGCCGCGCGCAATCATCGAGTCGCTCGATCTCCGCCGGCCGATCTTCAAGAAGACGGCCACCTTCGGACACTTCGGCCGCACCGAACCGGAGTTCACCTGGGAGAGAACGGACAAGGCCGACGAACTGCGGCGTGCTGCCGGCCTGGGACAGCCGGCCTCGGTCGGCGTCTGATCCGTTTCGCCGGAGCACACGGGATTTCGCTGATGGACCAGACGACTGCACGCGAGTATTCCGTCGCAGCGCGATCGACGGACACGTTCGGACGGGTTCTCTGCAGCGCGCGCAATCATCACCACATCATCGACGGCCCCGTTCAGAACGGTTGCCCCGGTGAGGAGATCACGCCCGTCGAGGCGTTTCTCTCCGGTGTGGCCGCCTGCGGTGTGGAGCTCGTTCAGGTGATCGCGCGGGATCAATCGTTGCCGTTGCGACGCGTTGCAGTATCCATGTCCGGGATGATCGATCGCAGCAGACAGCCTCGCGAAGGAGTGACTCTGTTCAACTCGGTGACGATGGATTTCGTTCTGGAGGGAGTGTCCGACTCGGAGGCGGCTGCTCTGATCGACGCCTTCAAACAGAGGTGACCCCTGTACGGAACGGTCGCAGTTGCGACCGCCGACGTGAAGGTATCCTTCCGGATCGTCGTTACCTGAAGGGCAATGAACCAAAAAAGCGCAGGCCGTGAGGCCTGCGCTCGTTCTGTCAGTAGGAATTGGTCACCGGTGACTTCGCCAGGGACGCCTCAGATCGGTTCGAGCGCATTTCGGATTGCCAGAATGTCGCGGATGATCGAGCGAGCTGCGTCGGGATCGACCTGAGTCGCGCGGTCGGAGAGTGCTGCGGGTGGATCGTCGTGCACTTCCATGAAGAAGCCGTCGGCGCCGGCGGCCGCAGCGGCACGGGCAAGAGGACGGGCGAACTGCGGAGTGCCCCCGGTTTGTTTCCCCTCTCCTCCCGGTTTCTGCATCGAATGGGTGATGTCGTAAACGACGGGCGCACCGAGCTCGCGCATGACCGGAAACGCGCGCATGTCGACGACGAGGTTCTGGTAGCCGAACGAGGAGCCGCGCTCGGTGATGAAAACGCGGCGGTTTCCCATCTCCTCTCCCTTCTCGAGGATGTTGCGCGCCTCCTCGGGAGAGAGAAACTGTCCCTTCTTGACCCCGACCGGACGGCCGGTCCTGGCCGCTGCTGCGATCAGGTCCGTCTGGCGGCACAGAAACGCCGGGATCTGCAGGATGTCGAGAACCTCGGCGGCGGGTCCGGCCTGCCACGGTTCGTGAATGTCGGAGAGCAGCGGAAGCCCTGTCTCGCGCCTGACCTCGGCCAGGATCGCGAGACCCTCCTCCAGGCCCGGCCCTCGAAACGAATCGATGGAGGAGCGGTTCGCCTTGTCGAACGACGACTTGAACACGAGGTTGATGCCCAGCTCGTCGCGCAGCTCTCGGAGGATGCGGGCCATCCTCATCGCGTGGTCACGCGATTCGATTACACACGGTCCGGCGATGAACAGGGGCGGGTTCCCGCCACCGAAGGCGATCTCCGGTGTGATCTGGATCGCCCTGGTCATCAAACGCTCTCGACCTGCACGTTCAGCGGAACCGCGGCCACCTCTCGGTCGCGCAGCTGAAATTCACGGGCAGCCTGAATAAAAGCGCGGAACAACGGATGAGGAGCCGTCGGTTTCGACTTGTACTCCGGGTGGAACTGGCAGCCGAGGAACCAGGGATGATCGGTGAATTCGATGATCTCGACGAACTTGCCGTCGGGCGAGACCCCGCTGACGCGCATCCCTGCCTCGGCGAGCTTCGGTACGTACTCGGGATTGACTTCGTAGCGGTGACGATGTCGCTCATCGACCTCGTCGGCGCCATACGCATCGCGGGCGATCGAGCCTTCCTTGAGCACCGCCGGATATTTTCCGAGTCGCATGGTCCCGCCGAGGGCATCGACTCCGATCAGATCGCGGAGCTTGTAGATGACCTTGTAGGGTGACTCGTCGTCGAACTCGGTGGAGTTGGCGCCGACCATGCCGGCGAGAGTCCTGGCGATCTCGATCACGGCGCACTGCATCCCGAGACAGATTCCGAAGAAAGGGATTCCCTTCTCGCGGGCGAATCGGATTGCGCGCAGCATTCCTTCCACGCCGCGCGGTCCGAAGCCTGGCCCGACGAGGACGCCATCGACCTGAGCGAGCTCTCCGTGGTAGCCCTCCTGCTCGAGGCTTTCCGAATCGATGTAAACGATGCGGACCTTGACGTTGTTCGCGATTCCGCCATGCGTGAGTGCTTCGTTGAGAGACTTGTAGGAATCGCCGAACTCGACGTACTTGCCGACGAACCCGATACGGACTTCCCCCTCCGGATGGCGAAGCTTGCGGACGATCTCCTCCCACTTCGACAGGTCGCAGATCTCTTCGTGCGGAAGATGGAGCTTGTCGAGAAGGATCTCGTCGAGCCCTTCACGGGAGAGGGCGAGCGGAACCTGGTAGATGAAGTCGACGTCGAGCGCGGAGATGACCGCAGTCTCTTCGACATTGCAGAAGAGTGCGATCTTCTGCTTCATTTCTTCCGGAATGGGGCGTTCAGAACGGCACAGAAGGATGTCCGGCTGAATGCCGATCTCGCGCAGCTCCTTGACCGAATGTTGCGTCGGCTTCGTCTTCAGCTCCTCGGATGCCCTGATGTACGGAACGAGCGTCAGATGGACGTTGATGGCGTTGCCCCGCCCGACTTCCTGGCGAAACTGCCGGATGGCTTCGAGAAAGGGAAGAGATTCGATGTCACCGACCGTTCCCCCGATCTCGACGATCACGACGTCGACGTCGTCGGAGACCTCACGGATGCACTTTTTGATTTCATCGGTGATGTGGGGAATCACCTGCACGGTCTTGCCGAGATAGTCGCCGCGGCGCTCCTTCTCGATGACCTTCAGGTAGATGCGACCCGTCGTGAAGTTGTTCTTCCTCGAGCCGCGCATCGTGGTGAAGCGCTCGTAGTGGCCGAGATCGAGATCGGTCTCTGCACCATCGTCGGTGACGAAGACCTCGCCGTGCTGAAACGGCGACATCGTTCCCGGATCGACGTTGATGTAGGGATCGAATTTCTGCAATGTCACTCTGAATCCGCGTGCTTCGAGCAATGCTCCGATCGAAGAAGCAGCGATTCCCTTTCCGAGGGAAGATACGACGCCGCCGGTGATGAAGATGTATTTCGTGCTCATGTTCGCCCCCTCACTTGTCGAGCCGGGATGATTTCGATGCGGAGCGTGAAGGCTCCGCGGCCTTGATTCTCTCGTTCGAGATACGTTCCCCGGAGCGAGTCCCTTCGTTGACGTCGCCGTCGAGCCGGCTTTGTTTCGTGGAGAGGGGTGGGGTGGGGTGGGTGAGATTCGTTGCGCGTGTGAGGCCGCAGGCTCACTCGCCGCTCCGGATCACCATCGGGTCAATGCAGTCGAAGTCGCGCAAGCTCGCTCTCGATTCTCGCGATGTCGCCCGGACGGTCGACACCCTGATGAAATCCCTCGGTTCGTACCAGTCGAATTCTATAGCCGTTCTCCAATGCCCGCAACTGCTCGAGACGTTCCGCGATCTCCAGCGGCGATCGGGGCAGGCGTGCGTACGCCCGGAGAACGGAAGCTCGATAACCGTAGATTCCGACGTGCCGCAGAGCGATGTCGAGCCCCCCGTGCGGGATCGCGGAACGAGAGAAATAGAGCGCATTCCCGGCGAGGTCGGCGACGACCTTGACGATGTCGGGATCGTCCAGCTCCTCAGCGGCCTGCAGTGGCGCTGCGAGGGTCACGATGTCGACGCCGACGTCCTCTTCCAGCACGGCGATCGCACGATCGACACTCTCCATGTCGATCAGAGGCTCGTCCCCCTGCAGATTGATCACCAGGTCGAACGAAGTCTTCTCCGATTTCTCGATCGAGTCGATTGCGGCGGCGATCCTGTCCGATCCACTCTCCGCTTCCGGGGTCATGACGACCCTCCCTCCGAAACTCTCGACGTGACGAAGGATCCGCTGGTCATCGGTTGCGACCCACGTCTGCGCGGCTCGACGCGAGCTGATGCCGCGCTCCCACACTCGCTGAATCAGGCTGCGCCCGGCGATCGGGGCGAGAGGCTTGCCAGGAAAACGGGTCGAAGCCCAGCGAGCGGGGATCACGATGATGCTGTTCATCGTGATGCATTCTATTATTCTCCCGACGTATGATCGATCTCGCCGGTCTCATGCCATCTCGTCCTGCCGACCGCCGGATGATGAATCGCTGGACGCGGCGGGTCCTCGCCGCGTTCCTTCTCCTCGCCGTGTTCACGCAGCTTCACTCGTTTTTCTCGAGGAAGTTCCTTCGCGTGACAGGCGAGGCGGCGTGGATCTGGCGAGAAGGGGGCCTCGGTTCGGCCGAGCCGGCGGCATTCTTCGCGGTCAGGGATTTCGACCTCCCGGAGCTGCGGGAACCAGTGCGCCTCGAGGTCGCCGGCGATCCGGAATATACGCTCTGGGTGAACGGAACTGAGGTAGGAGGCGGTCGGGAGGAGCGACGGCACCATCTCGACGTCTACGACATCCGCTCGTACGTTCGTGAGGGTAGCAATCGAATCGTCGTGGCGTTGCGGAGCGGAAACGGAGTCGGAGGATTTCTCCTCGCGCTCGACGCTTCGCGCACGAGAGAGAATTTCGTCGTGAGCGACGGGAGCTGGAAGATCTTCACCGAATGGCACGATGATCTTCCGGTCAGGGATCCCGAGGGCCTGGTGGTGCGGAAGCCGCACGTGATTGGAAAGCCGCCGATCGGTCGATGGAACTATCTGGAGCCGCGAGAGCGCGAAGCGTACGCTCCGATCCGCTCCATCCTCCATCCCCTTTCCGCTACGAGATTCTCCACGTCGCTTCCGGAGATCAAGCGCGTCAGCGGCGTGATGATCGTCGCCTCGCGCCCCGCGAGGGCGATCGCGTTCGATTTCGGCCCGACCGAGGGGAGAGGACGTCTCGAGCTACCCGGCAGTGCGCCCGATGTCGTGCTCGTGCGATTCGCCAACGATCCGTCCGAGCTTCGCAGTGAGGGGACGCTGGTTCCGTTCGTCCCCGCAAGGGGAGAGCCCGTCGTCATCGATCCGGCTGAACGGCGGTTTCGCTACATCGTCGTGTACGACGCCGATGTGGAGGCGAGTGTGGTCGCGGCTCAGAAGACGACTTTTTGAACGAAATACGTGGGGATGGTCAGCTTTTTCGTGTCGATGGCTCGCGCGTCGTCGGCCGTCATCTGGAAGCGTCCTGCCGTCCCGCCGTTGATCGTCTTCATGAAGAGCTCGACCATCTCGATCTCCGAGCCCGTCGCCTCGGGGACGCGAAGCAGCATGTACGAGGTGGCGGAGATGGCCTTGAACACCTTGTCTTCGTTGTCGGTGGTCATCTCGACGCGAATCCGCCCGGGTTGCGTCGATGTGACGACGGCATCGAAGAGTCCGACGTTGTCGTAGGCGGCGAAGAATTTGGACAGCACGTCCTGGCCCAACCCTTTTCCGCCGGCGTCGGCCGTCGGGCCGGCCTGTGCGCGCACTTCGACTTTCTTCGTCACCGGTTTGGGAGCGGAGGTCTCGGCCGGTGCATTGGTGCCCGGAATCTTTCGGAGCTTCGTGACCGAGCCGAGGGAGGAGGTTTCCGGCGGCGGCGGCGTGGTGCTCGGAGTCTGTACCGAGATGATCTTCACGTCTCCCAGACCGAGATTGTTGATCTCGTTGGTCTTGGCGACGTCGATCAGTGCCGGATCGACCTCGAGGACCGAACCGTTCTCGAGAGAGATCAGCGCCTTGCTTCCCGACATCTTCCATGGCTCTCGGGCCCGGTAGCGGGTGCCGTCTTTCAGCACGACGACGTAGGCAGCGAACGCCTGGGTGGCGACCAGTAGGATGAGTGCGAACAACAAAATCGGTTTGCGCATGGCGAAGCCTCGTTAGTCTCGTAGGATCACGATTATACTGAAGCGGAACAGCGATCTCGCTGCTGCGATTCCGGCGCGACAGAAGGACGATGAAATGCTCATAGTCATGGAAGCCACTGCTCAGCAGGAGCAGATCGACGAAGTCGTCAGACACGTCGAACAGATGGGACTCCGCGCACACCCGATTCCGGGGGCGCAACGGACAGCGATCGGAATCACCGGAAACCGCGGCGCCGTCGATCCGAGAGTGCTGGAGAATCTCGAAGGGGTCAAAGAGATCATTCCGGTCTCCCACGCCTACAAGCTCGTCAGTCGCGAAATGAGTCCGGAAGACACGGTGATTCGGGTCCGGTCGGTGGAGGTCGGCGGAAAGGCGGTGGTGGTGATCGGAGGACCGTGTGCGGTCGAGTCCCTCGACCAGATGCGACGGATCGGAGAGGCGATTCGCGCCGGGGGAGGTCACATGCTGCGAGGAGGGGCGTTCAAGCCTCGCACGTCACCCTATTCGTTTCAGGGTCTCGGCGAAGAGGGGCTCGAAATCCTGGTTCGTGTGGGGGAAGAGCTCGATCTGCCGATCGTCACCGAAGCGATCGACGAACGGAGTCTCGAGCTGGTGGCGCAGTACGCCGACGTGATCCAGATCGGGGCGAGGAACATGCAGAATTTCTCGCTGCTGAAGGCGGCGGGCCGCAAACGGAAGCCGGTGCTGCTCAAGCGGGGGATGTCGGCGACGCTCGAGGAGTTTCTTCTTTCCGCAGAGTACGTCATGACCGAGGGAAACTATCAGGTGCTGCTCTGCGAGCGAGGGGTTCGGACGTTCGCGGATCACACCAGAAATACGCTCGACCTCTCGGTCGTGCCCGCCATCAAGCGGATCAGCCATCTGCCGATCATGGTCGATCCGAGTCATGGCACGGGGAAGCGATCGAAGGTTCTGCCGATGTCGCGAGCCGGCATCGCCGCCGGGGCGGACGGGATCCTCGTCGAAGTGCACGACCGGCCGGAAGAGGCGCTTTCTGACGGGCCGCAATCGATATTGCCGGCAGATTTCGACGCTCTGGTCAAGGATGTGGAGGCGATCGCCAGCGTGATCGGCCGCACCGTGCGTCCGGTTCTGGCCAGATCGTGAAAGCCGCCGGGAGAGCATCCGGCGACGGGGACACGGGCCTAGATCGTGCGGGGTCGATCGACTGACATGCGAAGAACCAAGATCCTGGCCACTCTCGGTCCCGCCTGCGAATCAGAGGAGATGATCCGGAATCTTTCCGAAGCGGGAGCGGATGCGTTCCGACTGAACTTCTCGCATGGAACGCCCGACGAGCGCGCTCGCCTGATCTCGATCGTTCGAGCAGTGGCGCAGGCCTCCGATCGATACATCCCGATCGTGGCGGACATTCAGGGACCGAAGCTGAGAATCGGCGACGTCAACGGCACGGTGGCTCTGAAGGCAGGCGCGGAGCTCGTCATCACGACCGAGCCGATCGAAGGCGATGAGAACGTCGTGTCGACATCGTTCGACCGGCTGCCTCGCGAGGTCGCACCCGGCCAGAGGATCCTCATCAACGACGGTCTGGTCGAGTTGAGAGTGGAGTCGGTCGGCTCGCACGAGGTTCGAGCACGCGTCGTCCACGGCGGGCCGATCTCGTCGAAGAAAGGGATGAATTTCCCCGATACCGAACTGTCGATCCCGGCGATCACCGAGAAGGATCGTGAGGACCTTCGGTTTGCGGTCGAGCACAAAGTCGATTACGTCGCCGCTTCGTTCATTCGAAAGCGGGAGGACATCGTCGAGCTGCGCTCGATCCTGCAGCAGCACGGAGGAGGAGAGATCGAGGTCATCGCAAAGCTGGAAAAGGCGCAGGCGATCGAAGCGCTCGAGTCGATCCTGTCGGTCAGCGATGGCGTCATGGTGGCGCGCGGGGACCTCGGAGTCGAGCTGCCACCTGAAATGGTCCCCATCGTCCAGAAGAAGATCCTCCGGATGGCGAGCGCCTGGGGACGCTTCGCGATCACGGCGACCCAGATGCTCGAGTCGATGACGCAAAACTCACGGCCGACTCGGGCTGAAGCTTCGGATGTGGCGAACGCAATTTTCGATGGCTCGGATGCCGTCATGCTCTCGGCCGAAACGGCCTCGGGAAACTATCCGGTCGAAGCGGTGCGCATGATGTCCCGAATCGTCACCAAGGCGGAAGAGAATCCCCAGCTCCATCATCCCTGGCATCGCGATCCCTTCCACAGTTCGGCCGAGATGGACGAGTTCACGGACGCGCTCGCCGGAGCGGCGAACTATGCCGCCGAGCAGATCGAGGCGAAGTTCATCGTCGTTTTCACCCAGAGCGGCTTCACCGCCAGGCTCATGTCGAAATTCCGACCCCACGCTCCGATTCTCGCTCTTACGCAGTCTTCCTGGGTCGCCCGGCGGATGGGAATGCTGTGGGGCGTGGTGCCTCTCGTCCTTCGGGAGGTGGGGGAGTATCACGAGCAGATCGTCGAGAGGGTCGAGGATCTGCTGCTCCGAAAGGAGATGGTCGAGCCGGGTGACAGCATCGTGATTCTGATGGGCTCGCCACTGTATCAGAGGGCGCGGACGAACCTGCTTCGGGTTCACCGTGTGGGAAGTTGACCGCAACAAATCGCAAACATTCGGCCGGTGGGAAGGAACGGGGGTGAAAAGGGGGTTACCATTCCTGTGGTTTGACATGCCTGTACGATGAACCTAGACTGATTCAATCAACGGGGTGAGCAGAAGAATGCGGAGAAGTCTCCGGTCGATCACGCTAGCGACGCTCGTCATGAGTGCGGCGACGACCGCCAGTCCCCAGGTGCGGCTCGCCGACTTCATCCAGGTTCTCGGCCGTGTGACCAATGCGGCAATACCCGTCGAGAATGCCCTCATCATCGCTCTCAACCTTTCCAACTTCACGGCAATCCAGACCCAGAGTGGTCGCGGCGGCGAATTCCGGCTACCGCCGCTTCAGGCGGGGGTGTACCGCATCATCGCCGTCAAGGAGGGGTTCGCTCCCAGTTCGGCGACGGTGCTGCCGGTGAGGAAGGATCACCAGGTCGCCTTGCAGCTCCGCCCTGATCGCGACGGGACGCTGACCAAGAACGACGAGATCTGGGCCATTCGAAGCTCATTGCCCTCGGATGTCCTTCGAGAGCTCGAGAATGTCTACCAGCCGTTGATCCGCGAAGCGGAGGCTTCACGCTTCCAGGCGCAGATGTTTTCGCTGGCCGGACTCGATCCGGACAACTCCACCTCCAGCTTCGCCCGCACGGCGGTCGGGCTCAGCGGCGATCTGGGAAGGGGATGGAAGGTCGACTTCGAAGGCAATCTGGATCGCATCGATGATGCGAACAGCGAGATGCGGTCGGCCACCGGCACAGGGGAGTCGCGTGCCGTGACGATGGAAGTCTCCTCCTCGCCGGAGCACTCCTACCGCATCGCATCGATGCGCAGCACGTGGCGCTATCGCGATCCGTACGAGCAACGAGCCGATGATCATTTCGCCGACCTGCAGTCGCACAATTTCATCTGGCAATACGCCGACTCGAAGGTGCAGGTTCGTTACCTCAGCCAGGAGAATCTCTTCGGCCCCCGCGACGAGTCGGAGCTTTTCGAGGTCTCCGGCGAACGACTTCTTCACCAGTCGGACCGCTCGCAGCTCGGCGTCTCAGTGCGACTCGGCCAGGAGACGCTCGGCCGCAACGAACTGGCAACTCCCTACCGCACGGCGGATCTGGCTGCATCCGGCAGGTATGAGCCCTCGATTCCCGTGGTCGTTCACTACGGACTGCGCAGCCGGTTGAGCGACAACGGAAGCGAGTGGACGCCGGAGTCGCGGGCGGAGATTCGACTGCACGAGCAGTTCTCGCTCGTGCTCGCCGGGTCGTACAAGATTCTGGAGGAAGGAGAGGGAATGTCGGTTCCCGGCTCCGTGCTCCTCTGGAATCAGACCGAGAGCGCCTCGCCCCGCTACGCGTATTCACTCGCGCTGATCGTGGGGAACCCCGACACGGGCCGTCTGGAGGCGGTTGCGGGCGTCACCGCGGTCGATTCGTGGATTCGCCTGATGTTCGACGAGCGCTTCGGGCCGCTCTGGGATGGCGTTTACCTTCAGCCGGGCGATCTTCGACATGATGTCAGCGTGTCATTCCGGAAAAACATCGGAAGCCGGCTCGCTGTCGACGTAGCGACCAAAGCGGGCTCTGCCAGGGCGGATGACGATGCCAACGCCGTCGGCGACCGTTCCTACATCGTCGGCGTGATCCAGACCGCCTATCGTCCTTCGGGCACCTCGGTCGATCTTTCCTACCGGCGCATCGAGCAGCAGGCCCGGGGGGATCTTTTCCCCGACCTCGCCATCGATCGGGTCAACTTGCAGATGGCACAGTCGCTCCGTCTCCCCCTCGATCTCAGACTCCTTTTCGGTCTCGAGCTCGCGCGTACCGATTCGAGTGCACTGATGTACGACGCCGAGCTGCATCGCCGCTTCCTCGGTGGCGTCTCTCTGGCCTTCTGACGGCCCTTTCAGGCCAGCCCCAACGTCATCAATCCCGCCTCGAAGGGCTCGATGGAATCCAGCCGCGGTGAGCGCGAAGCGCGACGACCGGTTACTCCGAGCGTCTGATCTTGTCCACGAGCTTGGGGAAGCGGTAGGCGATCCCTTTCGTCACGACGATCTGCTTGAGATAGTTCAACGAGGTGATGGCGGCGGGGAGGCCGGAGATCGCCGTGGGGATGCCTGCGAGGCGGCCGACGAGCTGAATGGTCTTCTCGGAGCTGGTGTAGTCGGCGGAAAGAAGATCGCTTCGCGCCTCGCCGTAATAGGCGAGAATGAGCAGATAGATGTCGCTGACCAGATCGCGAAATCGCATCTCCTCGCCCCAGGCGAAACATTCACCCTGGCGAACGTTCTCGAGAAACTCGGCGAGCGAGTTGGCGTTCGACACCGTGTAGACCTTGCCGACATGCTTGAGCGTATGGGCATCGGAGCCGCCGACCATGGAGATCTTTCTTCCCGTCCCTCGAACGGTGGAAACGAGCTGATGAACCATTCGATTGTGGAACGACGCCATGGCGCCGTTGAGAACCTCGAAGATGTCGAACATCTCGATCATCTCACCGATGTAACGAGCCGCGACATTCTTCATCCGGTAATTTTGAAAGAGGTGGTTGACTCCGAAGAGAAGGCCCTCGGACTTCATGTAGGGAACGAGCTCGCGGATGTCGGGACGAAGCCGCTGAATCTCGCGATGCTGTTTTTCGTCGAGATTGTAGACGCCGATGTGGATTCGCTGACCGGTTTCGGGGAAATAGGTCTCGACTTCCTCGGAGATGAAGAAATCATCGAGGTCAGGGTATCTGTTGAGCAGGTAGAGCGCCCCATCGATCGAATCGTGATCGGAAAGAGTGACGTACGACATCCCGCGCTCCTTGGCGATCCGATAGACGTCTTCCGGTGCGTTGTAGCAATCCCTCGTGTTGGCTCTGCGGAAATACTTGAAAACCGAGAAGCGGCTGTGGCAATGCAGATCGGCTTTTTTGTACGCCGGATCCAGCAGGAGCTCAGCCGTGACGGGTTCTTTCATCAATCTTGCAGTCCGAGCTGGTACATTTGCAGAGGCTCGTGCCCATTTTCTACAATAATTATGCCCGCGCCTCTCTCCGACTCTCAGTATAGAAGCTGACGCGAGACCATTCCACAATGGCGCAATCTGCAAAATCGAAAGCCACCCACGATACAGGCAACTGGATCGAGGTCGATGTTCCGAATCGCCTTCCGATCATCCCGCTCGTCTCGTCGGTTCTCTTTCCCGGCGGTGTGCTCTCGCTGCAGGTGGGCATCGAGCGTAACGTTCGATTGCTGAGCTCTCTCGGCGAGGAACAGGGGCTGGTCGCCGCCTTTTGTCAGAAGTCGGGAGACAAGGAGAATCCGCGGGTCGAAGACCTCTCCCGCATCGGTGTGCTCGCGGCGATCGTCCAGCGACTTCCCCTCTCGAAGGATCGATATCAGTTGTTCCTCCAGGGCCGCCGGCGCGTCGAGCTGGTGCAGATGCTCCAGTATGAACCTTATTTCGAAGGGAAGCTGCGGGATGTGCCACCGCCGCCGATTCCGAAATCGGTGAGGATCGACGTGCTGGTTTCGAAAGCGATGTCGCTGTTCGAGAAGCTGGTGGAGAGCGACACGAAGTATTCGAACGAGCTCGTCAACATCCTGCAGATGAACGTCAAGGAAGGTCCCGACGTTTTCGCCGACCTGCTCGCGACGTTCGTGAATCTGCCTCTCGAGAGCAAGCAGGAGCTTCTCGAGACGGTCAATACAGTCGAGCGCCTGGAGCTGCTCATCGAGCACCTTCAACGCGATCTGGGAAAGGCCAGTTTCGATCGTGACCTCCAGCGGCAGATTCAGTCGTCGATCAATCGCCGTGAGCGGGAGACCTACCTGCGAGAACAGCTTCGAGTCATTCAGGACGAGCTGGGAGAGACCAATCCGGCAGAGCGGGAAGCTGAAAACTACCGCGAACGAATCGAAGAGCTCGACGTGTCCGCCGATTCCAAGGAAACACTCCGGCGCGAGGTCAATCGTCTCACGATCCTCTCGCCCTCGTCCTCTGACTACGCCGTGATCAAGGGACACCTCGATACGGTGCTCGAGATGCCGTGGTCGAAGCAGACCGTCGATCAGGTCGATTTGAAGCTCGCCGAGGAGACGCTCGAGGCCAAGCACTTCGGACTCGAGAAGGTCAAGGAGCGCATTCTCGAATTTCTCGCGGTTCTGAAGCTCAAGGGCGATCTGAAAGGACCGATCCTCTGCTTCGTCGGTCCCCCGGGAGTCGGAAAGACCTCGCTCGGTCAGGCGATCGCCGATGCACTCGGGCGCAAGTTCGTCAGGATGTCGGTGGGGGGGATCACCGATGAATCGGAGATTCGCGGACACCGCAAGACCTATGTCGCCGCGATGCCGGGAAAAGTCGTCCAGAACTACATCCAGGCGGGAGTGAAGAACCCGCTGATCATGATCGACGAGATCGACAAAATCGGGAAGGATTATCGAGGCGATCCTGCCTCGGCATTGCTCGAGGTGCTGGATCCCAGCCAGAACCAGGCGTTCGTCGACCGCTATCTCGAGATCCCGTTCGATCTGTCCAAGACCCTCTTCATCGCGACTGCAAATACACTCGACCCGATCCCCGGTCCGCTTCGAGACCGGATGGAAGTCATTCGGATTTCCGGGTATACGGTCAGGGAGAAGCTCGAGATCGCGCAGCGCCATCTGATTCCCGAACAGCTCGCCTCGCACGGACTCGATCAGACGCAGGTCACGTTCGAGCGCGATGCGTTGATGCGCATCATCGACGAATACACCGCGGAGGCTGGCGTTCGACGGCTGACGCAGCGTCTCGCCACCGTTCTGAGGAAGATCGCCCGGAAAGTCGCAGCCGAGGAGGGAACCGAGTGGACCATCAAGCCTGAGCAGATCGAAGACTATCTCGGTCTGCCGGCCTACGAGCACGAATTTGCCGAGCGTCACGCCGAGATCGGCGTTGCTACGGGACTTGCGTGGACCCCGGTCGGTGGTGAGATCATGTTCATCGAGGCGACGCGGATGGCTGGAAGCGGCAGAACCATCATCACCGGACAGCTAGGCGACGTGATGCGGGAATCGGTCCAGGCAGCCTATTCGTACGTCCGGTCGAAGGCGAAGGAGCTGGAGATTCCCGATGACGTGTTCGGCGAGAACGATCTGCACATCCACTTCCCGGCTGGATCGATTCCGAAGGACGGACCTTCTGCCGGTGTCGCGATCGCCACGACGATCGCTTCCGTCATGGGCGACCGGCCCGTGCGGCACGATGTGGCGATGAGCGGTGAGATCACATTGCGTGGGAAGGTGCTCTCGGTGGGAGGGATCAAGGAAAAGGTGCTGGCGGCTCAGAGAGCCAACATCAAGACCGTCGTTCTGCCCGAAGGGAATCGGAAAGACGTCACCGAGGTGCCTGAGGAAGTCCGCGAAGGGCTCGAGTTTCTCTATGCCGAGAGGGTCGAGGACGTCTGGAACGAGGCGTTGATCCCGCTCTACCTGATTCGTGCGGATCAGCGCAAGTACGATCAGGCGGAGTATGAAGCCGATCGAGAGCGGCGGGAGCGGCGCGAAGACCGATGAAGCGCGGTTGTCTCAACCAACTCGTCTTCCTCCTCCTGCTGGGCATCGCTTTCGGAGGGAGCAGCTACTTCTGGTTCAAGTTCTTCGTGCGCGGAAAATCGGTTCAAACACCGAACCTCGTGGGCCGCGATTTGTCCGACGCGCGCGCTTTCGCTTCTGATCTCGGATTGATTCTGATCGTCGACAACAACAGAGACCGCAATGCCGAAGACGTTCCCGTAGGAGCGGTCGTCTGGCAGAACAGGTCCGCGGGGAGTCTCATCAAGCGCGGTACCAGGCTCCACGTCGGTCAGAGTCTCGGGCCGCTCGTGCTCCGCGTGCCCGATCTGACCGGGCAGTCGCCGCGAACCGCGCTCTTGCGATTCTCTCAGCGCAATCTGAAGCTCGGCCATCTGGCCTATATCGATCACCTCGGGACCGAAGGGATCATCGCCGAAGATCCACCGAAGGAGACGGTGGTCGAGGGGCAGACGCCGGTCTCGCTCCTCGTGGCCTTCGCGGCTCCTCCGCCCAGCTGGGTCATGCCGGACCTGATCGACCGAGCACTCGATTCCGTCAGGCCGGCGTTGCAGGCCCACGGATTGAATGTGACGAACGTTCGTTTCGAGTCATATCCCGGCATTCGAGACGGCATCATCATCCGTCAGTATCCTCCTGTGGGCGCGCCGGTCAGCGCGCGAGAGCCGATCACCCTCGTGGTGAGCCGGGGCGAGCAGGTGGGATTCGGTGAACTGCAATGAACGTGAAAATCGCTCCGTCGATCCTCTCCGCCGATTTTTCGAGACTGGCCGAGGCCCTCGAGGCCGTCGAGCGCGGCGGGGCCGATCTCGTCCACCTCGATGTCATGGATGGCCACTTCGTTCCCAACATCACCATAGGCGCCCCGGTGGTCCGTTCGCTGCGACGGGTCAGCTCCCTCCCGTTCGACTGCCATCTGATGGTGTCCGAGCCGCAGCGCCACATCGACGATTTTCTCGAAGCGGGGGCGCAGATGATCTCGATCCACCTCGAGGCGGATCCGCACCTGCATCGCGCACTGTCCGCCATCCGCGAGGGGGGAGCGAAGGGGGGGATCGCCATCAATCCGGCGAGCTCGGCGGAATTGCTCGGCGACGCACTCGATTATTGTGATTACGTTCTGGTGATGAGCGTGAACCCCGGGTTCGGCGGGCAGCGGTTCATCACCTCTGTGATTCCGAAGATCACCCGGATTCGCGGCATGATCGCGTCACGGAATGTCGATGTGGAGATCGAGGTCGACGGTGGAATCGATGTCGCCACCGCGCGTTCGGTCGTGGATGCCGGCGCGTCGATTCTCGTGGCCGGGAGTGCCATCTTCGGAAAGGGCGACCCGGTCGAGAGGATCCGAGCGATTCGAATGGCGGCAACGACGTCTCTTGTTTGAACCGGAGGACTTTTGAAGCGAAATCAACTGGTAATCGGTCTGATGCTGCTGGTGCTGGCTGTCGGTGCGTGCAGCCGGAACAGGGCAGTGGTTCCCAAAGTCGACATGGAGCTGCTGACCCTCTCCAAGGAAGAGGCGTTTGCCCGCGCCGAGGCGTTGTTCGAGGAGAAGAAGTGGACGAGAGCCCGTCGCTACTACTCTCACGTCTACGAGAACTATCCGAACGATCCTCTCGGCAGGCGGAGCCTGCTGAAGGTCGCCGACACCTACTTCCACCAGGGATCACCGGTGAATCTGATCGAGGCCCAATACAAGTATCGTGACTTCATCAATCGCTATCCCGGAGCGGATTCGGCCGACTACGCGATGTTGCAGATCGGGATGGTGTCGTTCAAGCAGATGGAGCGCCCCGATCGCGACCAGACGAAGACCAAAGAAGCGGTTGAAAAGCTCTCGCAGATGATCGCCGCTTACCCGAACAGTTCCTACCGGACGGAAGCCCAGGATCGGCTGCAGCAGGCACTCGACCGTCTGGCGAAACACGACCACATCGTCGCTCGCTTCTACATGAAGCGAGGAAACTTCAAGGCGGCGATCGACCGGCTCAACGGCATCGTCGATCAATACCCCGGGTATGTCGACCGCAGCGAGACGTTCTTCGATCTCGCCATCTCGCTCGAACGGTCCGGCCGTAAGGGAGAGGCTCGCCTCTACTACGAGCGTGTCATGGCCGAGTTCCCCGAAAGCTCCTCCGCTCGAAAAGCGAAGCAGAAACTCGAGGATTTCCAGGCATGAGGCGGTTCCTGGCGCCCATTGTGATGCTCGCCTTCGCAGCCGGATGCGGAACCGCCGACTCCGAGCCGCAGCCGGTGATCACACCGCCTCCGCCCATGGCCGTCTCTACCGCGACGCAGGAGCGGCAGCTCGAGGAGATTCACGCCTCGCTGATCGAGCTCGGCGACCGGATGGAGGTCATGAACGCCCGATTGCAGCGAGTCGAATCGTCCGCCGTCCAGTCGGCGGCGATTGCTGCGGAGGTTCGGACCGTCCCTTCACCAGCGTCCGTCGCCCCGTCACCACCGCCTCCGCCCGCTTCTCCGGTCGCCCCTGCTGCTCGTTCCGTCGCGCTTCAGGGAGCGGCACTCGCCGAGACCTATCGAACCGCCCTGATGCTGTTCGGCAAGAGCAGCATGAACGAGGCCCGTCGAACGTTCCAGGAGGTGTTCGATTCCGATCCCACGGGAGATCTGGCCGACAACGCACTCTACTGGATCGGTGAGACCTTCTACTCCCAGGGTAACTATGGCGAGGCGATGAAGTATTATCGGCGTGTCAGCACCGACTATGCAGGGGAGAACAAGGCTGCTGACGCGCTGCTGAAGATGGGTCTCGTGCATGTCCGAACCGGCGATCTGATGCTGGCGCGGAGCACGTTTCAGCAGTTGATCGATCGATATCCCTACTCCACGCCGGCGGCAGCAGCAAGAAACGAACTGAAGCGGATACGATACTGAACGCCGGGAAGCGCAGGCGAGCAACGAGCGGAAGGTCAGGAACGTGAGTGCCGAAACCGAGTCGATCGCGAGTCTGATGGCTCGTCGCGACTATCAGCGGGCGATTCCGCTGTTGCGCCGAGACCTCGAAAAATATCCCTCCAATGTGCGTATCCGCCTGCAGCTGGCCGATGCCCTCTCCGGCAGCGGTGCGGTCGACGAGGCCCTCGAGCGCTACGAGCAGACGGCGGAGTACTACGAGGAGAACGGGCTGATCGTTCAGGCCATCGCGGTCAGGAAGAAGGCCGACAAGCTGCGGGAAACGCAGCCGCGACCCGAAGCCGTTCCGCAGCCTCCACCCCCTCCGCCTGTCACAGCGCGGCCGCCTCCCGCCCCTCCGGCGGTCACGAGCAGCCCGCTCTTCACCGATCTGACGGCCGAGGAGCGGAAGGCTCTCGTCGACGAAATGGAGCTCGAGCAATTCGACGAAGGCGACATCGTGATCACTGAGGGAGAGCAGGGGTGCTCGTTGTACGTGATCGCCGCGGGAGAGGTGAAGATCTACACGCGCGGGCCGAAGGGTGAAAGCGTGTTTCTCGCCAAACTGACCGAGGGGGACTTTTTCGGCGAAGTCAGCGTGTTGACCGGAAAGCCTCGGACCGCCACGATCACGGCATCGAAGCCTTCGGAGCTTCTCCGGCTGGACAAGGACAAGCTCGATCGTCTCGTCGCCGGCAGGCCTCGCATCCGCCAGATTCTCGACGAGTTCTATCGAAGGCGCGCGAGCCAGACGGTCGAGGCGATGATCGAAACTCTGAAACAACGCGGGAGAGGCTGATGGCAGTGTTGTCCATTCGCAAGTTCGGAGATGAAGTTCTCCGGCGCCGCGCCGAGCCGGTGACCGAGCTCGACGACTCGCTGCAGAAGCTCATCGACGACATGGTCGACACGATGTATGCCGCTCCCGGTGTCGGACTTGCGGCCAACCAGGTGGGTGTATCGAGCCGCCTCATGGTGATCGATCTTTCAGTGGGTGAAGATCCCGAAGAGCTGCACGTCTTCATCAACCCCGAGATCCTCGAGACGGAAGGGGAGGTCACCGAGGAAGAAGGATGCCTCTCGATTCCCGATTTTGTCGAAGTCGTCACCAGGCCCGCCCGGCTTCGCGTGCGTTATCTCGATCGTGACGGCGTTCAGAGGGAGATGGACGCAGACGGTCTCATGGCGCGAGCGATCTGCCACGAGATCGACCATCTGGACGGAACGCTGTTCATCGATTATCTGCGCGGGCTCAAGAAGGAGCGTATCCTCAAGCGCATTCAGAAGCTGATCCGCATCGGCGGCTGGTGAAGGACCTGCTAACGCGCCGGAAGCGGATGCCTGCCGGATCATTCCTTGCTGCAACGCATGCCGTGCCGTCATCCTGAGGTTCGACGAGTTTCTCGAGCGCGCGCTGTCGGCAGTCGAGCAGATAGGGGTCCCGGCGAACGAGGTCAGGACGGAGACCTTTGGAACGCTATCGTAGCCAGCCCGGAAGGATTCCGCGCCGTCGAGCGTCGTCGCGGAATTGTGCGTAGGATCGTTCAGCACGTTCGATAGCGAGCTGTGCGCGCGGAATCGAGTCGCGGGTCAGTTGCAGGCGGAACACCTGATAACTGAACTGATTCGGCTTATAGCCGAGGGAGAGGAATCCGAGAACCTGGTCCTCGAGCTCGCGCTGCTGCCTGAGGAGCAGATCCAGCTCCTCGCGTGCTCGACGAACGCTCTCCTCGTGAGATCGTGCCTGATTCCGCCAATACCACTCGTCTCCGGTCTGATCGACGACGATCGACTCCTCGGCACGGATTGGCTTCGCTGCCTCCCAATCCTGCTGGGGAGGAGGCTGCCCGCCCCGGCTTCTCGACATCTCTTCCAGGATCCGTTTCTTCTCCTGCTCGGAGACGCGGATTCCGACTCCGAATCGGGCCGATTCCTCACTCGCAGATGCGGCGGCGGGATCTCTCGATTCCTGCGCTCGCGCTTCGGTCGCCGCCATGTCGATCTCCTCGATCGAGACTGAGTAGAGCGTGCCGTCGGGCGATCGAAACACGACCCGGCCATCCTGGACCGCCGTCTCGCCCTGAACGGCAATCCTCCGCCCATTGCTGAGAACGAGATCGTGGAGGGAGTGTGCCGCGGAAGCGACGAGCAGTAGCGAAACGACGACATGCATTGGCTTTTCCTCGGCGGACTGAAATGTCTTCGCCCTTTAGAATCATGATGATACTTCGATTGTTCCCGGGCCGTCATCCTGAGCGAGGCGGATGGGTGGGCGTGAGCGAAGGATCTGCGTTCTCAGACAGATCGCAGATCCTTCACTCACACCCCGCCCCCCGCGCTCGTTCAGGATGACGGCAGGGGTCGCAGCGCCGTGTCAGAGCTCAGGATGACCAGAGTCACCAATTTGATGCTGGTGGGTCCGGGAGCGATTTCCAGTTGCACCTCGCCGCGATGACGGTTCGGATATACTTGATCCACGGATGCCGAACTGGTACTACGTGGCGGTCAGCTTCCTCTACAACGCCTCCCTGGCGATCTGGCTGGGTGGAGCGCTGATGCTCGGTGCCGTCGCCGCGCCGGCCATCTTCGAGACATCCGAGTCGAGATCCCGGGCCGGAGCGACCTTCGGCGAGATCCTCCGTCGATTCTCGATCGTCCGGGTTGCCGCTCTCGTCGTGATCATCCTCAGTGCGGCCACGAAGTTCTTCGTCTGGGAGTCGAACCTGACGCCGTTGTCGGGTGCAGCGCTCTGGCTGGCGGTGCGCTGGCTCGCCATCGTCGCCATGGCCGCGATTCTCCTCTACGAGCTGTTCTATCTTCGCCGGGTGATGGACCAGCGAAGGGCGAAGATGTCGGAGGCGCACGAAGAGGGTGAGAGGGCGCGGTTCGAGTTTCAGCGACTGCATCATCGAGCCGAGTCGCTCATGAAGGGAGCGATCGTGGCGTCGGCGGTCGCGCTTCTGCTCAACTGATGTCTGAAACGCTCAGCGATGCCCAGGCGGTTCTGCTCGCGGTCGTCTGCGGGATGCTCTTCCTGCTGTTCGATGCGGCTCGGAGTCTCGCCCTGCAGCTCGGACCGATGCGCATGCGTCGATGGAGCAGCGATCGCCCGGCAACACGGCGGCGAGTGTTCCACTACACCCCCCACAACTTTTCCCTGATCACCGGGACACTGGTTCAGATCTCGCTGCTCGGCGGCGCGGCGTTCACGGCGATCGCGATGACCGACAAGGGGGTCGTCGAGGCCGTGTCGGTCTCAGTGCTGATCTGGACAGTGGTCGTCGCTGGATGGAAACTGATCCTCGCCCTCTTTCCCGACGACCTCGCCGAGGTCGCCTTGCAGGGCATCATCCCCGTGACCCGCATCGTCTATTTCATCCTCTGGCCACTTCTGTTTCCGATCCGCTGGATCACGGACAGGGCAACCAACCGGAGGGACGAGGATCTGGAAGAGGAGGAAGTGACCGACGCGGAGGTACAGGCCTACATCGACGTCGGAGAGGAGGAGGGAATTCTCGAGGAGGGCGAAGGGAAGTTGGTGCAGTCGATCGTCGACTTCGGCGATCGGATAGCGCGCGAGCTGATGACTCCCAGAGTCGATATGCTGGCCATCGAAGTAGGAAAATCGATCGAGGACCTCGCCCGCCTCTTCAGCGAATCGAAGTACTCGCGAATTCCAGTCTACGAGCAGAACATCGACAACATCGTCGGCATCATCCATATCAAAGACGTCTTCGAAGCGCTGTTGAAAAAGGGGAACAAGACCCTCAAGGAGCTGGCCCGTCCCGCGTATCGTGTGCCGGAAACGAAGAAAGTGTTCGAGCTGCTTCGCGAGTTTCAGGTCGAGCACCTGCAGATTGCGGTCGTGCTCGACGAATTCGGCGGCACTGCAGGGTTGATCACGATCGAAGATGTCATCGAAGAGATCGTCGGCGAGATCTCCGACGAGCACGAGGACGAGGAGGAATCGATTCTCGCGCTCGAGGGGGGCGGCTATCTGATCAACGGCCATTTCCGCGTCGAACGGCTCGAGGAGATCATCAGTGCCGAGCTTCATCACGAAGACGACGACTACGAGACCGTCGCCGGACTGATTTTCACCCAGATGGGGCGCGTTCCGGTCGTGGGCGATCGCGTCGTCAAGAACGGCGTCGTCTTCGAAGTCGACCGGGCGGATCGGAAGCGGATCTACCGCGTCCGGGTCATGCCTGAGGTCCTCGAGCCGATGGAGCGCGGATGACCTCCCCAACCGATGAGCTGCAGCCACAACCACGCTTCGGAACCATAGCGCTGATCGGTCGCCCCAATGCCGGCAAATCGACCCTCCTCAACCGGATTCTCGGGCAGAAAGTGTCGATCGTCTCGGACAAGCCGCAGACGACGCGAAATCGCATCGTCGGCATCCTCAACGAGCCTCGTGGCCAGATCGCCTTCCTCGACACCCCCGGCATTCACAAGCCGCTGCACAAGATGAACGTCCGGATGATGGACCATGTACGCTCCGCATTCGCCGAGGCCGACGTGATCGCGGCGATCATCGATGTATCGCAGCCCTCCGGACATGGTGACGAGTTCGTGATCGAGATGCTTCGCCGGACCACGGAGGATGAGACGACGCGTTTCGCCGTTCTCAACAAGATCGATCGGGTGAAAAAGCCGCAACTTCTCCCGCTGATGCAGCGTCATGCGGAAATGAACCTCTTCGCGGAGATCGTTCCGATCTCGGCGACGCGAAGCGAGGGCGTTCCGGACCTCGTCGATCTCTTTTTCCGATACCTCGAGCCGGGAGTCCCGCGCTATCCCTCGGAGGACTTCACGACGCAGCCTGAGAGATTCTTCGCCGCCGAAGTGATCCGCGAAAAGGTCCTCCGCCACACGTCACAGGAGCTGCCCTACACCACGGCGGTCGCCGTCGAGCGGTGGGAGGAAACCGAAGGCGACGAAATCATTCGCATCTTCGCCTCGATTTATGTCGAGCGCGATTCGCAGAAAAAGATCGTGATCGGCAAGGGTGGCGACATGATCAAGCGCATCGGGACCGAGGCGCGAATCGAGCTCGAGTCGATTCTTGGAACGAAGATCTATCTCGAACTGCACGTCGCCGTCCACGAGCTCTGGCGCGAAGACGAGCGGTTCCTCGGTGAGCTGGAATGGCCGCTGGGGGGATAGTGGCCAAAGGCGTCCGGCTGTGGCCGAAGTTGTGCGGCCGAACTGTTCAAGAGTGGCACCAGGCCGAAGCGGGCAAGCTTCAACTCTGACTGACACACGGAGTACCCGTGGTATCCTTACAAGAGGCGTAAAGTAAGGAGACCCTCATGGATGTTCAGGCAAAAGTGACCTCGAAGGGGCAGGTGACACTTCCAAAGTCAGTGCGCGAAGCTCTCCGCCTGAACGAGGGCGATCATGTGATATTCCGGGTGCTCGACGGCCGTGCAGTGCTGGCGAAGGTGCCTGACTTTCTCGATCTGGCAGGGAGTATTTCGACCGGACCTGCCCGAAGAGGGGACAGCCTGGAGCGAATGAAGACGGTCACCTGGCGCCGCCGCTCCGCTACCCGAAGGTGAGAGCCCTTCTCGACACCAACATTCTCGTACGCCACCTCACGGGCGATCCTCCTTCCCAGGCCGTGCGGGCCACTGCCTTCCTGCGAGATGCGGACGAACTGATCCTGACGGATCTGATTCTGGCGGAGATGGCTTATGTTCTGGAGTCATTCTACGAAAGACCGCGTGATGAAATCGCCGGAACAGCGCGAGCATTACTCGCGCTGCCGTCGATCGTCGTGGCCGACCTCGACCTTCTCCTCCGGGCACTGGAGCTCTACGAGGTCGCGCGTCTCGATTTCGCCGAGGCCTATCTCGTGGCGCTCGCGGAGATCTCGGGCGTGAAACGCGTGGCGTCGTTCGATCGGCAGATCGATCGTGTGAAGACCGTCACGCGAGTCGAGCCGTAGGCGTGTGGCCGAACTTTGTTGCGAGTGTCACCAGGCCGAAGTTGTCCGCTTCGGCATGCGAGCGGTCACTCCATCCGTCCGCATAGCTGAAGCGGACAAACTTCGCCCACTCGATTAGCCGAACAACCAGCGGCACACCGCCACCGAGGCGATGACGGCGACGAGGTCGGCGATCAGCGCTGCGGGCACTGCATGCCGGGTCCTCTTCACCCCGACGGCGCCGAAGTAGACTGCGAGGACGTAGAACGTCGTCTCCGTGCTGCCGAACATCGTGGCCGCCATCAACCCGAGGAGCGAGTCGCCTCCGTGAGTGGTCACGATGTCGGTCATCAGGGCGAGCGAGCCGCTCCCGGTGAGCGAACGGAGCAGAGCCAGCGGAAGCAGCTCCGGTGGGAACCCTACATGCGCCAGGACCGGTTCCACGGCATCGGTCATCAGCGTCATTGCTCCCGACGCTCGAAACATCCCAATGGCCACGAGAATGGCGACGAGAAACGGGATGATCCGGACCGCGACGTCGAATCCTTCCTTCGCACCTTCGACGAAGACCTCATAGACCTTCACTTTCCTGGAAACGCCGATCAGAGGAATCCCGATCAAAAGAAGAGGAACCGCCCAGAGAGAGACGAGCTCGAGTGCGTATCGCATGATTCGTTCCTCTCCGTCCTACTGAGCCTCGTCGGGAGGGACCACCACCCTGTTCTTTTCGGTGTTCCGGTCGGCATACGGAAACAATGGCTGCAGAAGGCGCGTGGCGAGGATCGCAGCGATCGTTCCGATCGTCGTCGCGATCAGTGTCGATCCGATGATCACCGTGGGTCGCGTGGAGCCTGCAGTCACCAGAATCGCCATCGCCGTCGCCGGGATGAGCTGAATACCGGACGTGTTGATCGCCATGAACATCGCCATGGAGTTGGAAGCCGTCTCCTTCTCTTCATTGAGCGACTGGAGCTCTTCCATCGCCTTGAGCCCGAGGGGAGTCGCCGCGTTGCCGAGCCCGAGCAGCGTCGCGGAGATGTTCAGGATCATCGCTCCGATGGCCGGATGATCGCGAGGGATCTCGGGGAACAGAAAGCGCATCGGCGGTGCGATCGCTCGCGACAGGAGTCGAATCATGCCCGCGCGCTCCGCGATCTTCATGATCCCGAGCCAAAGGGCCAGGATACCGACCAGGCCGATCGAAATCTCGACTGCCGTCCGGGCCGAATCGAAGGCGCCTTTGGTCACTTCGGCCGCCGTTCCGTTGATTGCGGCGACGATCACCGCGACGAGCATGAGCCCCAGCCAGATGTAATTCAGCATCGTGCCTCCTGGACTACGATGGTGCCTCCCTCTCCCCCGTGCGCGAGAGGAAATAGAGAACCGCTCCCACTGCGAGTGCGACTGCGGCGGCGATGAGATGCCGGCTGCTCAGCTTGGCGAAGAATGCGAGGCCGATGGCCATGCCCAGAATCGGAACCAGCAACCCTCCGGGGGATACGAACCCGCTCGACAGCTTCCGCAACCGGGGAATCGACGCCGCGGTGAAGAGGTATGTCGTCAGCCGTGCGACCGCTGACAGCACCGCCAGCTTCGCGAACGTTCCGGCGATCGCCGCGACCATCGCTGCACCCGTGAGCAGTGCGATGGCGACGACCGGCGTTCGGAATCGAGGATGAACCCACGCAATCGATCGTCCGCGGCGCCCATTCAGCGCGAGCGCGTACACCATACGCGACCCTTCCAGGACGGTCCCGAGATTCGTTCCGAGAATCGAGATGATCGCACCGATGGTGATGAAGACTGCGCCGCGGGATCCGAGGATCGCTGCTGCGGCGTCGGCGATCGGCGTCCGCGTTCCGGAGAGATCGGGGAGCGCGGACATCGCGGCGAACTGCGTCAGCGAATAGATCGCGGCGATGATGGCGATCCCGGCGAGGAGCGCCAGCGGAAGATCGCGCTTCGGGTTCTTGAACTCTCCCGCCGGCACCGGGAGGTTCTCGTACCCGGCATAGGCGAAGAGGAGGAACAGCGCCGCCTCGCTCCAGGCGACATCGCCTGCCGGAAGTGCGAGCGATCCTGGAATCGGATTCGACCGGAAGACGAAAAGGGCGGCGGCGATGAAGACGACGAGCGGGATCACCTTTCCAAAAGTGAAGAAATAGATCGTCCCCGCTCCATAGCGGATCCCGAGCGAGTGGATCACCGCGAACAGCCCGAGGCTTCCGACGATCAGAGCGACGCGGGGAGCTCCCGAGCCGGCCTCCGGATAGAGTCTCGCCAGGGAGAGGACGAAGCCGTTCGCCAGGGCGGCGAGCGAGGTGAGGCGTGCCAGCGTGTTCATCCATCCGGTCTCGAAGCCGACGAATTCACCGAACGCCGTTCGCGTGTAGAGATAGGCGCCTCCCGGTTCCGAGAACCGACTCGAAGCCTCCGCGAAGCAGAGCACGAGAATGAAGACCGGAATGGCGAACAGCAACGGTGCCCAGAGAGAGAAGGGGCCGAGCAGACGGAACGTTTCGGAGGGGAGAAGGAAAACGCCGCTTCCGACGACCGCGTTGACGCACATCAGAATCAACCCGCGAAACCCAACCGCCCGCACCAGTTTCCCGTCGTTTTGCATCGGAGCCCGATCGATGTGCGTCATCGCGTCTGTCCTCGCAGCAGATCCTGAAGCCGTTGTCGCTCCCGGATCAGTCTCGCCTCACTCCCGTCGACCATCACCTCTGCCGGGAGGAGCCGTGCGTTGTAGTGCGATGCCATCGAGAAGCCGTAAGCTCCGGCGTCGCAGAAGGCGAGGATGTCTCCCTCGCGCGATGACGGAAGAAGGCGAGGGGCGATTCCATCGAGGTCGCGCGTGAAGACATCGCCCGATTCGCAGAGATTTCCGGCGACGATCGTCTCCACGCGAGGCCGTACGGAGGGACGCCATCGATCGCGAAGGTCGTCATCGGAGCCGCGGCTTGCGTTGACGATGTGATGATAGCTGCCGTACCTGGAAGGGCGAGCGAGATGATTGAAGCCGGTGTCGCATCCCAGCCATTCATGTCCGGCGCTGATGCGTTTCGAGGTGACGCTCGCCAGAAGCGTTCCCGACTTCGCGACGAGATATCTTCCCGGCTCGAGAATCGCCGTCAGCCCGCGCTTTTCGAGAACCGGCGTGGCAAGGCGTGACAGCTCCTCCCCATACTCCTCGATGGGAAAATCTGTATCTCCGGGCGCGTAGGGCACTGCGATGCCGCCGCCGAAGTTGACGTAGCGGAGACTGTTGAGCTCAGCGGAGAGCACGAGCAGCCGCCGGGCCGATTCGAGCAGCGGCTCGACTTCGGTGATTCCCGAACCGATGTGCGCGTGGAGGCCGACGACCTCGAGTCCCGCCGACTCGGCGACGTCGCGCGCGTCGAGAATCTCCGCGAGATCGATCCCGAACTTGACACCGAAGCCGCCGGTGACGACGTCCTTGTGGTGTCCGGCCCCGATGTCGGGATTCACACGGAGGGCGATGGGGTTCGGCAGCTCGAGCCGGATGCAGCGATCGATGTCGGACATCGAGTTGACGTTGATCACTACAGCCGGATCCGCGATGTCGAGCAGATCGCGATCGGAGACGCTGGAGGAGGTGAACCAGATTCGATCCGGCGAATATCCTGCTCTCTTTGCCAGGAAGACCTCGCCGGGCGAGACGCAATCACATCCGAATCCCGCCTCGCCGATCATCCGGAGAATCTCGAGATTGTCGTTCGCCTTCATCGCGTAGAACGGTTGGAAGGGGAGGGAGGCGAACGCGCTTCGGACCCGTTCGATCTGGCGTCGAATCACGGAGGCGTCGTAGACATAGAGAGGGGAGTCGTACTCGTCGAGAAGAGCCGGGACAGCGACCTCGCCGATGTGAAGAATGCCGTTTCGAAATTGCATCATCGGATGACGAGCCGGCCGGTCGGCCGCTCCGAGCGAGGCATTATAGACCGCCCGCGTGACGCGTCCATGACCCCCTGGAGAGAGCGGGCGTCCCGCGCCTGCCCCTGCAACACGCGCGACGATGCCGCCAGCCGGGCCTCCCACGAGGGTCACTCACGCTTCATCAGCACCCTCACCTCTCGAACTCGACCGTCAGCGCCGGCCGGGTCGTGGCTCCAGAGGCCTCACGGCTGCCGAACTGCTTGGTCGTTCCGAATCGAGCCTCGTTGCCGGCGATGATCCATCCAAAATTCTCCGTCGGCTGGTCGACCCATTGCTGCACGCGCGCGACGATCTCCGCCGTGGTCCAGGTAACAGGACCGAGCGACGCGGTCGCTGTGGCATCGGGCACCGCGTCGAAGTCACCTCCGGGCGTGCTCCAGAATTGATCCGGAAAGAAGGTGTGAATCCACGTCGCGTCTCCGCCAGCCGATGGAGCACCGCCGCCATCCTGCAAGGACCCGGCATTGGACGCTCCCTCGCCCCACTCTCGGGCCACCCGGTGCAACCGCATCGGTTCGGAAAGGGAGATGGAGCGGGTCACGTGCATCGTGAGCGAAGCGCCGGTGATGCGACTTCCAGGCGGGATCTGCGAGGCGACGTCGAACGCGACCAGGGCACGGCGGAGCTCCTGCCGATTGTTCGCACCGGAGAAGAGGTGAACCCCGGCGCCGTTTGAGAAAGCACCGTTCGACGATTCGTACAGCGTGTTGTCCTTCGAAGGAGTCAGGACCACTGTCTGCGGTTCCGGCGGAGGCGGCGGTGACGGTGGTGGCGGCTCGGGGCGGACGATCGCCCTGCGGCGAGTGTGCGAGTCGGCCGGCGTGGCCGGCGCGAAAACTCCGGCACCCGTTCGCGGATTCATCTCGTATCCTAGGAGGAGCACCGGCTGAGCCGCTCGAAACGTCACCCGGTCGCCGTCCGATGTTCCGAACAGATCTTCGAGGAAGAAGAGGCCCGCGGCACGTCCCGCGATGCGGATCGCCGTCTGCCTCACTCCCTGCCACTCGCCGTGAAGCACGACGTCGACTACTACTGCCGATGTGGCTGGATTCACCACGACGAAGCCATGCACCCAGCGGTTCGTGCCGGATTGCCCCGCGAGACGAATCGATCCCTCCTTCATGGCCGCGTTACGATCGAACACCGGAACGCTCGCCGCGACACCGCAGGAAGCACAGCGGCGCATGGCGGTGATCAGCACCGAATCGGGCGCCTCGAGCGCGAGCACCTCGAACGGCTCACCGCCGCTCGCCGCCCACGCCACCGCCTCTCCCGCCGCGAGATCGAGGGTCGCTTCTCGAGACGAGCCGGAAGAAACGAGCGTCTCGACCTCGACGGTCGTTCCCGCTGGAGATGAATTGGCGACACTCACCTCGACACTCCACGCCGTACCGCCAGCCAGCGGGACGAAGATCTCCGCGGAAGCTGGCGGAGTCAGGAGAGCGAGGCTTGCCAGAGCGAGCGCTTTGAAGAGCGGCAGGAATTTGAAATGCTTCATCGGCGGTCTCCCTTCACAGAATGCCTGCATACGCGCAGAGATTCAACCCGCGACCCCCCGTGCCCGTCACTCAGACATCTCACTTCAACCCCTTCGCCACCTCAACTCCGTGACGATCGTTCGGCATCAGCACCGCGGCACGGTTCAGGTACGCTTCGGCTTCGAGCTGGTTGCCCAGGACCGCGTGAAGCTTGCCCACATAGAGGTTGGCCATCGCGCAATTCGGATCGATGCGCAGCGCGTTTCTGAGCATCTTGAGCGCGCTCGCCGGCGGTGAGATGCGAAGCTCATAACGGCACCAGATCGCCTCGGCTGCATACGTCCCATTCTGCGCGATCGATCGTCGTCGCGAGACGGATCTCGTCGAGCATCGTCCGTTGTGGGCGGCGTCGACGACCTTCCGCTGGTCGGAGCTCAGGCGCAGCTCTCCGAGTCCAAAGAGCGGATCGCGTGCAATGGCGAGGTACTTTCGTCTCGCGAAAGCGACCGCTTCTTCCGCTGCCTCCTGCGTTTCGATTTTCATGATCCCGGTGACGAGGAGCTGCGGCACTTTGACGCGCAGAGCCGAAGTGGCGGGCGGCACGTCGTAAAGGACCTTCCACGTGCCGCGCTTCCAGCGGAAGGGCTCGAGCAGCTTCCGGCCGAGGTTCTGCTGGAGAGTGCGATCGAGCTCGGTCGGAGTGAGGAGCTCGCGCTCGGTCAGAATTTCGCCGAGAGGAACTGTTCGCGAGGCCGCAAGGTTGAGCGCAGTGTGACAATCCTTTTCGGAGAGTCTCCCCGAAGCCACTAGAAAGCGCCCGAGAGTCTCCGTGGCAATGTTCGATCGGCATTCGACGGGCGAGCCTTCGTCGAATACGACGTCCTTTTCCATGTGCTTGCTGCGCAGCTCGAGCACGGCGCTCTCCTCCCGCACCGCGAGAGCGAGAAGGAGAATCGGATACGGCGTCTCCTCGAGCGTTCCGGCGCGTGTGAGCAGAGCCGCATCGAGCTCTGCGCGTGTGGGGGTCGGCGGCGAGATGGGTGCCTTCGGCATGATCGTTTCCGGCAACGCCGAATTGTAAGCCGGTTCCACAAAACCTGCCGCACGGGAGAGCGGGCCTCCCGCGCCCGCCCTGTGGCGGGCCCATCGAGACGACAGCGATAAGGGACGTGGCCTATAATCCCTTTCACGAATGACACCTCGCGGTCTCGTGCGACACCTGATTCGTCTGATCTCGGGAAAGGAGGGAGCGATGCCCGCAGCGGGAGACATGGCGCCTGACTTCGAGGCGCTCGACCATCTGGGAGAGCCCTTGAGGCTTCGCGACTTCCGGGGACGGAGAGTCGTTCTCTGGTTTTTCCCGAAGGCCGACACCCCCGGGTGAACGGCGGAGGGTTCCGGGTTCCGGGACCTCGCCGATCAGTACCGGGAGAAGAACACCGAGATCATCGGCTGCAGTTTCGATGATCAGGAGGCGAGCCGGAAATTCGCCGAGAAATACCGCTTCCCCTTCCGGCTGATCTGCGACACCGAGCGGAAGGTGGGAATGCTGTACGGCGCCTGTGACGATCCATCGGAAGAGCTCGCGCGCAGGATTGCCTATCTCATCGGCGAGGACGGGCGAATCGTCGAAGCACACCCGAAAGTCAGCGCACGCGAGTATCCCTATTCGCAGCTGCAGCGGTTGTGAGTGTTCCCAATGCCCTTTGCGTGCTGCGTGTGCGGCTCGTGCGAGCGCAACGCATCCCTGACATCACGCCTGGTGGAGCCAGCCGGTGGAAAGAAGTGATGGTTCGCTCCGGAGCCGTGCGACGAGCTCCGTCCGGGAGTGACTCTTCGTCTTGACCAGCAGACTGCGCACAGCCTAAAAACGTGAGTTCATTGCGAGCGCCGGCGGGCCGGATGCGAGGCGCCGCGACGAGGCGATGCGGGTTCATCGGCGAGGAGCGGCAACGAAGCAGACGGCTCGCCGCCGCCGCAAGGGACCCACGTTTTCAGGCTGGACACGACACTAGGCGCGCGTCTCGACGAACGTCGCTACATCGCCTGGTCGCCGGAGCATCTTGTCGACTTCGCCGATGTGGACCTCTTCATTGAAGACCATCTGCCGGGCGTACTCCTCGAGCATGACCGATTTGCCCTCGACGAGGTGAAAGAGCCGCCGATAGAGCTCCACAGCCGCCCGCTCCTCGACGAGTGCCTCCCGCAGAATGTCGCCGATATCGTGCTTGTGACTTTCGAGAAGGTGGCCGATCGCCAGCGACGGATGTTCACCGAATGTCGTGATCATTTCGCCGGCCTGCTGGGCGTGCATCATCGATTCGGACGCCTGCCCGCGAAGCCACGAAACGATGGGGATGCGATTGTAGCCGAACACCATGAACGAGTAGTGGGTGTAGCGGACCACGGCAGCAAGCTCGCTTTCGAGAATCCGATTGAGCAGGTCGATCACCGATGCCTTGTCGATTCCTGGTTCCGTCATGCGCCATCTCCTTTTCTCATCAACTGCTTTTCTCGCCGGTCGTGTATTCGAGAAACTGCTCGAGACTCGCAATCATCATCTGCAACGCGTCGTCGGGCGAGGACGCCACGAAATCTTTCGCGTCGATCGGCTGATGGGGGATGGGCCTCTCGACCTGCACGATCTCGTCGCTCGACTCCACCGGCTGATGCGCCTCGTCCTGTGGAAATGTCGGCTGCAATCGAAACATCTCCGATTCCCAGAAACGGCAGCGGAAGCGGTCGCTGCGCTCCAGATCGCGAAGGAGCTCGATCCTCACCGTCCAGAAGTCACTGCCGAGCTGGATGTCGACTTCGACCGCTCGCACCAGCTCGAACAGCGGACTCCGCACCGCAGGATGTTCCAACCGCACTCGAAACCTCCTCGCCGAATTGCAAACCGATGCACAGGATACATCAGCCGAGCGCCGCACGAGCTCGTCGCATCCGGCGGATTCATGGGGACGCCGCTCTCCGGGGACATCGATTCCGGCACACAAGCTGCTATCGAGACGGAGGTGTGAAGGGGGGAATGATGTGGTGTATTCAATGTGCTCATGAACTGACCGACTGCGAATGCAACGACCTGGAGGAGCGGCTGGCGAATCTCTTCGGCAGCTGCGCCGAGATGGCCGCACTGCAGAATCTCCAGGCGAGGAAGGTCAAACGACGATTTGAGCAGCCTCTCGAGTCGACGCGAAGCGATGCGTAGGACTCAGGGCTCGTAACGGCGTGTCGGGATTCCCCCCTCGGCACTGATGCTCAGCTGCGCCATCGTCCGGATCATTTCGCGCTCCTGACGAGTTCCACGCGCGTACACCTCGAGCAGGAGCTTCACGTTGTCTCCGTCCTCGTCGACCGAAATGGAGAATCCGTCCAACGGTTGCTCGGGCTCGCTGCTTTCGCTCCGGCGCCACGCACCGCCGACGAAGCGATAGCAGACGTAGCCGCTCGTTGCGGCGCTGCGCTGATAGGAGCTGGCCGCCTCGGGTGGTATCCCGCGCGCATTCGCCTTCTGCTCATCGAGAGAGCGCGTCACCAGATCCTCGATCATCGAGCGAAGAACCGCATCACACGCCGGAGGCACGAATCGACTGAAATGAATCCCTGAGCGATAGACCGGACTCCCTCCCGGCCGTGTCGGCTTCTGATGAAGGGCAGTCCTCACGATTTCGGCCTCCACGCGGATGGGGTCGCCGCGCCAGTCGAACTCGAGAACGACCTTTTCCCCCGGCGCCACCTCCTGCCGGTGAGCCACCAGCGCCCCGGTGAGGCAAACATCGATCACGACGGCTTTCCCCCCGTCGAGCGTACCGATGATCTTCTCGGCGAGGTTGATCCTCTCGTAGCGCCGCCGCGCGAACGTTTCCATCATTCCCTGTGATCTCGACATGATCCTCGGCGCTGTAATCGCCATCAGCGACGATCGTTCAGCCCGACCGTCGTCCATGTTGTCGTCTCATCAGGTGAAAAAGATACATCGGAAGAGGCGGCGGATCTAGTCGAAACCGGGCTCGAGCGGGAACAAGCAAGCTCTGGCATTCAAAATGCCTCCGATCATCAAATAATTGAAAACAAGGTCACATCGTTCGATCGTCCCGAAAGATTGTCCATCGTGAGGAGTTATTTGGTATTCCGTTCGCAATGAACGAGAACGTGCAAGAACCACGACATCCAACCTTTCTGCTCCTCACTCTGCTCTCTGTGCTGACGCTCGGTAGCCGAACCTCCCTTGCAGCATGGTCGTATTCCGAGCTCCCCTTGAGATCATCCTCGTTCGCCGATTCCGATTCCGCGCCAGCGCTCTCCTACCCGATCGCCGTGGCAGCCGACGCTCTCGGGAGCCTCTATGTCGCTGATTCCGGAAATCACGTGATCAAGCGCATCAGCCCCGCAGGCGAGATGACGATTCTGGCTGGCATGCCGGGCGTGGCAGGCGATGTGGATGGCGTCGGCGTTGCGGCCCGTTTCCGTTACCCTTCGGGCGTCGCCGTCGACATCGATGGCACGGTCTACGTCGCCGACACGGCGAATAGCGCGATCCGGCGCATTGATCCGGGCGGCGTAGTCTCCACCGTGGCGGGGAAGCAGGGAGAGCCGGGTGTGGACGATGGTCCGGCCGACCTCGCCCGCTTCGGATTTCCGACCGGACTGGCGCTCGATGTTCACGGCGTCCTCTACATAGCCGATTCGTCGAATCATGCAATCAGGAGGATCGGCCGCGACGGCCTGGTGACGACGATCGCAGGCAGGGCCGGGCATGTGGGATATCGAGACGGTCCGGCACACGAGTCGCTCCTCTGGCAGCCCTGGGGGCTCGCGGTCGACTCGGCGGGCCGCCTGATTTTCTCCGACAGCGGAAGTCATACGATTCGGATGCTGTCGACTGACGGTGTGACCACCCTCTTCGGTTCAGCCGGATCGAGGGGAAGTCGCGACGGCAACGCTGACCAGGCCCGCTTCGACCGGCCCACGGGAATCAGCATCGACGCGCGAGACCGCATCTTCGTTACCGATTCGAACAATCACACGCTGAGGATGATCGACGGAGCGGAGGTGGTGACGATCGGCGGAAAGGCGGGCTCGCCGGGCACGGCCGACGGAATCGAAGGATCGTCTCGCTTCAACTACCCCTTCGATGTCGAGGTTCTCGGAGACGACCGGCTGGCGATCGTGGAGCTGATCGGACATGCGCTGCGGATCGCGACTGAAACGCGGGATTCATCCCGCAGGCGCGGTATCAGTCGCTGATTCGAGCAGGTTGTCAGCCTCTCGCAGCAGACGAGCCACGAGGGCCCAATGATCCGAAGGCCCTTCCTTCACCCCCTACGCATTGGCGATCCGGCAGGTCACTGCCGTCGCATGTAGTAACGCTTGAGCCAGCGACTCAATCCGTCGAGTCCGGGAAAGAGCACACGCTCGGTGATGTTCGCCTGATCGAGTTTGTCGCGAATCTCCCACTTGAGGCCTGCGGGAATGATGATCTTGCGGCAAAGGCCTTCGCTGGCCGCCAGGACCTGAGTCGGCGGCAGCGACGCCCGGGAGATCACCGAGAAGAGAGCGAACTGATTGACGATGCGCTGGTCGAGGGAAGGGGGCTCGAAGAAGACGACGAAGTCACGATCCGAGAGGGCGTCGAAATCGCTCAGGGTCGGAGCCACGCGGTTGAGCATCTCGGTGGTGAAGATCAGGGCGGCATCGACTTGCAGAAGATCGCGGAGCCGCGCCGGCAGCAGATCGTTCGTTCGAGAATAGTCGACCTGCCAGATGCACCCGTCGACATCGAACTGAGTCGAGTCCTGTGTGGCGAAGTGAAGGGCGATGAAGGGCGAATAGCTCCAGTCGAGAAGACGCGTCGGAAGGCCGTGATGCTTTCCGAGCGAGAGCCAGTTCCAGACGGTGTCCTCTCCGACGGGACTGAGCAGCGCATACTTGCGGAAATGGCGGAGCAGATGCAGCTCGTGCTGCTCGAAGCCGCCGGTCTGCAGCGAGGTGCTCAGATCGTGCTCCACGCGCGAGGAGCCGCGAAACGCGAAGGGGGACCGATAACGCGCAATCGACTCCTGCCACGACCTCTCGAACAGCCGATCGTTCAGCTCACCCCAGCTCCCGACGACGATCTCTTCGATCGTATTCAGACGTTGAGCTCCTCCCCCGGACTGCTGTCCGTCCATCACTCTCCTGCGCAGAGTTGACCGCTCAAGACACAAGCTCCGATGCGGTGCAGAAGCTGCGCCGCCGCCGCAGGATCTGCCACGCTGCCAGCCGTTCCTGCAGCCGAACCTCCCGCCGCCCCATGTCCCGGCGCTCCGGCAGCTCCCACTGTCTGTAGCGAGCCGGGGGCCCCGGCCGAGGCTGGAGCGGTAGTCGTTGCACCCGCCGCGGGCGCTCCCACCGGCGCGGCGAGCGACACTCCTGCCTGCGACCCCTTCGGGAGCGCATAGGCTTCACCGACGACCCAGCAGATGATGTCGAGAAGATCGACCTGTCGCGATCCGCCCTGGTATGCATTCATTACAGTCTTCCACGATGATCCCGATGACTTGAGATCCCTGGCGCGGAGTCCTTTAATCACGTCCTCGAGCGCCCTCTTCTGCTCGGGCGTGGCGGCGGCGATGGCGGCCGGCGGCGTAACACAGCGCTGCCGCAGCGAGACGAGATCGGCGCTTCCCCCCGAAGTGGGGAGCGTCGAGAGTTTGAGATTCGGTGCAGAGACGGCGACGGCCGTTGTGAGGGTCGCGCCTTTCTCACCCGCGGTCGCCAGCGTGGAGAGAGTCGAGGCGAGCAGCATCAATAGGTATCGGGTCGAGTGCATGGCATCTCCGGCGAGGTTCATTGTATCGGAGTTTCCCGCACCTTGATTCCGGAGTCGGTGTGGACTACTCTTCGCCGCATGCTGCAGGGTGCGGGCAGTCGAGCCCGCAGGACTTCCGAGCGGTCGGGCCGCCGCTCCCTCTCTCGCGACGCAGTCCTCTCGCGATCGAATCGTCGCGGCGGTTCCCCTGCTCGCTCCCCCCGTGCACCAACAGCGACGCGTTTCCATCCTTCAGACAGCGGGGCGGATCACTCAGGACATCGACCGTGACCATTGGCGACTTTCTCCTTTCACTCATCGCGATCTTCGCCGCGGCGAAGCTCATGGGCGAGCTCGCCGAACGAATCGGACAGCCGGCCGTTCTGGGCGAAATGGTGGGAGGGATCCTCATCGGAGTGTCGGGACTCCACCTGATCGATCCGCATGACGAGACGATTCATCTTCTCTCGGAGCTCGGCGTCGTTCTTCTCCTCTTTCTGATCGGACTCGAGACCGACCTCCGAAAGCTGCTCTCGGTCGGCGGCGCGGCCTCGGCCGTCGCGGTCGTCGGAGTCGTGCTCCCCTTCGCCGGGGGTTATGGCGTCGGTCTGATGCTCGGGTTTCCGTCGACTGTGGCCGTCTTTCTCGGCGCTTCTCTGACAGCCACCTCCGTCGGCATCACCGCACGGGTGCTTTCGGATCTGGGCCATCTCCACGATCCGGAATCGCAGGTGGTGCTCGGTGCCGCCGTCGTCGACGACATCCTCGGACTGATCCTTCTGAGCGTGGTGGGAGCCATCGCCGGAGGGCACGCCCTCTCTCTCTCAGGCATTGCCAGAGTCGTCGGGGTCGCATTCGGATTCGTGATCCTCGCCGTCGTCATCGGCTCGCTCCTGGCACCGAGCCTGATCCGAACGATCGGACGACTCCGCGTCGGAAAGGCGCTTTTCTTCGCCTCGATCATGTTCGCCTTCGGTCTGGCCTTCCTCGCCTTCAAGGTGGGATCGGCTCTGATCATCGGTGCGTTCGCGGCAGGACTGGTCCTGGCCCGAACTGAACGTGGACACCAGATCGAGCGCGAAGTGCACGACATCGCGCAGTTCTTCATTCCCATCTTCTTCGTCTCGGTCGGAGCGGCGATCGACCTTCGTTCTCTCAGCCCTTTCGATCCCGAGACTCAGAGATTCTTCGTCATCGGTCTCCTTCTCACTCTGGTGGCGATTCTCGGAAAGGTCGCGGCAGGGTGGGCTGCATACGGAGGGTCGATGCGAAAACTCGTCGTCGGCGTCGGAATGGTCCCACGCGGAGAAGTCGGCCTGATATTCGCTCAGATCGGACGTTCGACCGGGGTCCTCTCGGCCGGGCTCTACAGCTCGGTCGCTCTGATGGTCATCATCACCACGTTTCTCGCCCCTCCGGTGCTTCGCATTCTCATCGGACAGCGGGCAAAGGAGGAATATGGAGGAGTCACCGACCTCTACGTGATGAAAGACAGGCCGGAAGGGAGGGCAGAGGCTGGGGACTAGTGTAGTGTCTCTCGCAGTCAGCACATTAAGTGAGAGCTGCTCTCGCCCTAGTCACTTTCGCGAGGATGTCGGAAGCCTTCGCGGTCCAGATGAAGGGTTTTGGATTGTCGTTGTGGTTGTCGAGGTACTGGTAGAG
>DATKDP010000025.1:0-10873 GCA_035546335.1 Thermoanaerobaculia bacterium
CGCCGCTCCATCGAAGGTCAAGAGGAACATCACAACCGAAAGACGTTTCACGACGAAATACCGGGAGCTCCCGGAACGACACGAAATCGAATTCGATATCCGTCATCTGCGGTGAAGGCTACGGCACCCCTCCGGGGTGCGGGGATTGTGAGGGTAACGGTATGGGATTCGGTCCCCGAACCGGTGGTGGCGCTTCGCTGACCACCGGCTACCCTATCGCATCCCTTCGGGATGCAGCGAATTGTCTAAACTCGAGCCCCACCAGCCCTCGCCCGCTTCCAGGAAACTCAGCCTGTTTCCTCGCTTTCCCGCTTCTCGCGGTCCGACTCACATCGTTCGTCTGGGGGAGGTCCCTCGCATCCCACCCGGCCCACCCGCTCGGGATGACAGGTGGCGGCATCCTCTTTGTTCGGTTGCAGGAGCCCGTTTCCTATTGACGATGACGTAGCGTTTCTTCACTCCCTATCGACGCTCCGCGTTGTAAAAGTGCTCAGGATGACGTTGGCATAGGTCGTTAAGTTCGGGCCATTGGTGTTCCAGAATTTTTACGCCCATGTCAGGAGTCCTGAACATGTTTCGGCCACCCGCACTTCGGCACAGACGGAGCCCGAGGTTCTGGCGCGACTCCAGAACTCCGGAACTCCAGAACTCCAGAACTTCAGCTTTCTTTCGGTGTTTCCTTGAACGCTACGGCGAAACCGATCCCGATCAGTGCCAGGTTGTTGGCGGCGCGGGAAAAACTCTCCGGTGGGATGCCCATCAGATTCCCCAGAAAGAGCGCCTGAGCGACCGCGATCAGAAACGAGACGGCTGCAATCAGCACCAGTAGCTTTGCGAGCCCCTGCATGACAGCACCTCCTCAATTGGACGATTCCCTTCCATGATAGGCGAAATCGCGCGGTGATGAACCCCCGGAGAGCCCTCCGAATGAATCGACGCTGTTTTCGCCGCTCGCGCTGGACTCTTGCGAGAAGCCCCGCTCCGAATCCTCGGTGACGATGGCTGTGGTCCTCCCGATCCGCTCTCGCTGTGCTATTCTTCGGCGCCACGACGATGCGACTCGACCGGCGTGAATTTCTCGTCCTGACCGGAACGGCCGCCTGTGCGACCGCCGCGGGTGGACTCACCCTCACCGGACCGATTCCTTCACCCCTCAGAACAGAGCCCGCCATGATCGAAGGAGATCCCTGGCTCGCCACCGCTCCGGAGACCGGACTCGGCGGCCACTCGTTCGAACAGAGCCGTCATTTCGCTCTCCGCTTCCGCACCCCTGCCGCCGATCGCGACCGCTACGTCCTCGGACTGGAGATCTGAACGCATGCGTGAGCTCCTTCATCGCGCCCTCGATACCGCCAAATCGAAAGGGGCGAACTACGCCGACATCCGGATCAACCGCTACCTGCGCCAGTCGATCTCCACCCGCGAGAAGCGCGTCACCAACGTCGCGAGCTCCGAGTCGTTCGGCTTCGGCATTCGGGTGCTCGTCGATGGCACCTGGGGCTTTGCCGGGAGTCGCAGCGTCGAGCCGGCCGAGATCGATCGCGTCGCCGCTCAGGCGGTCGCGATCGCGAAAGCGAACCGCGTGGCGCAGGCGCGGCCTGTGGTTTTGGCGCCGGTCGCGGCGTACAAAGACACGTGGCAGACGCCGATCACGAAGGACCCGTTTCGCATCCCGCTGGAGCGAAAGGTCGATCTGCTTCTGGCGATCAACGAGGAGGCGCTGAAGGTCAAGGGCGCCGCATTCTGCAATTCGTCGATGTTCTTCGTGAAAGAGGAGAAGCTGTTCGCGTCGACCGAGGGATCGGAAATCGAGCAGATCGTGGTGCGGGAGATGCCGAGTTTCACCGTCACGGCCGTCGACAAGACCACGGGGAAGTTCAAGACGCGCAACTCGCTCGCCGAGCCGATCGGCACCGGGTGGGAGTTCATCGAGAGCTATCCCTGGATGGAGGAGGCGCAGAAGGCGGCCGAGCAGGCGGTGATGAAGCTCAGCGCGAAGAGCGTTGAGCCGGGCAAATACGATCTGATCCTCGCGCCGTCGAACCTCTGGCTCACGATTCACGAATCGGTGGGTCATCCGACCGAGCTCGACCGAGCTCTCGGGTACGAAGCCAATTACGCCGGGACCTCGTTCCTCACCACCGACAAGCTCGGCAAGTTCCAGTTCGGGTCGAAGATCGTCAACTTCTTCGCCGACCGGACCCAGCCGATGGGTCTCGCGACCTGCGGCTACGACGACGATGGAGTGCCGACGACCGAATGGGACATCGTCCGCGACGGGGTCTTCGTCGATTACCAGACCACGCGGGAGCAGGCTGCCTGGATCGGCCAGAAAGAGTCGCACGCCTGCTCCTACGGTGATTCCTGGTCCTCGGTGCCGTTCCAGCGGATGCCGAATCTTTCGCTGCGGCCGGGGAAGGAGAAGCTCACGCTCGAGGAGCTCATCGCCGACACGAAGCGCGGCATTCTCGGCGAGGGACGCTCGTCGTACTCGATCGACCAACAGCGCTACAACTTTCAGTTCTCGGCACAGCTCTTCTGGGAGATCGCCGACGGGAAGATCGTCGGGCTGATCGAGGATGCCGCCTATCAGGCGATCACCCCGGAGTTCTGGAACGCCTGCGACGCCATCTGCTCCGAGGGGTACACGCTGGGCGGATCGTTCTTCGACGGGAAGGGAGAGCCGGGTCAGATCAACGCCGTCTCCCACGGCTGCACCCCGGCGCGCTTCCGCAACATCAACGTCATCAATACGAAGAGGACCGTGTGAGCCTGACCGCCGCCGAAGCCCGCGAGATCATCGACCGCATCCTGAAGATAGCGAAGGCCGACGCGACGTCGGTCTCGATCGAGGGAAGCCGCAAGGCGAACCTGCGTTTCGCCCGCAACGAGATCACCACTTCGGGTGACGTCAGCGACACGACCGTCAACGTCCGTTCGTCCTTCGGCAAGAAGTCGGGGTCGGCAACGGCGAATCAGTTCGACGACGCATCGCTCGAGCGGGCCGTCCGCCGCTCCGAGGAGACGGCGCGGTTCGCGCCGGAAGATCCGGAGCACATGCCACTGCTCGGACCGCAGAAGTACATCGCCGCCACCGGAGCCTTCGACGAGGCAACGGCGAATCTCGCCCCGGATGTGCGGGCGAACCTGGCGGCGAAATCGATCGCGATGGCGAACGAGAAGAAGCTGGAGATCGCCGGGTTCTTCACCAACTCCGCCGAGCAGGGAGCAATCGGAAACTCGAAGGGGCTGTTCGGGTTTCATCGCTCGACGCGGGTGACGTTCTCGAGTACCGCGCGCACCCCGGACGGGACGGGGTCGGGCTGGGCGGGAGGCAATGCCGAGAGAATCGGCTCGATCGATCCGCTGCGTCTCGCGGAGGCCGCTGTCGGAAAGGCGACGCTCTCGCGGAATCCGAAGGAGCTCGCGCCGGGGACCTACCCGGTCATCCTCGAACCCGCCGCCGTGGCGGATCTGCTGATGTATCTCACCTTCGCGGCCGACGCGAGGGCTGCGGACGAGGGGCGGTCGTTTTTCGCGAAGGCCGGCGGCGGCACGAAGATCGGAGAGAAGGTCGTGAGCGAGAGGGTCACGATCCGCACCGACCCGGCCGATCCGCGCGCGCCGGGCTCGCCGTTTTCCGGCGAAGGGCTGCCGACCAAAGCGATGCCGATCATCGAGAAGGGCGTGCTGCGAAATCTCTTCTACAGCCGCTTCTGGGCCGAGAAAATGAAGACCGAGCCGACAGCGTTCCCGACGAATCTGATCATGGAGGGAGGGAGCGGGACGCTCGAGGATCTGATCGGAGGCGCGCCGAACGCGGTCCTGGTCACGCGGCTCTGGTACATCCGCTTTCTCGATCCGCAGACGGTTCTGCTGACCGGCCTCACGCGCGACGGCACCTATCAGATCGAGAAGGGCAGGGTCCGGCACGCGGTGAAAAACTTCCGCTGGAACGACTCCCCGGTCGCCGTGCTCTCGAAGATCGAGGCGATGAGCGCGCCGGTGCGAGCCCGCGGCAGCGAGGCGGAGAATTTTTCCATCGTCTGCCCCGCGATCCGTTCCACCATGACTTTCTCCAGCCTCTCCGACGCGGTCTAGGGCAATTTCCCTGACCTCGACCGGCGCGCCCCGTGTCCTGCCCGGTCTTCTGAGAGGTCGGGCGGGCGCCTGCAAGCCCCGCGTCACGACGACCACGGCTGCGGCATTACGCTGCACGCGCGACGCTGAATCCTGAAACGAGGAAATCGCGCTCGAGGCTGGGCTAACAAGCGCCGCGGCGCTGCTGGCTGGGAGACAGGGACGAAGTTCGAACCGCTGTGCTCGGTCAGGATTGACCAGACAGCGCTCCTTCTTCTTCAATGCGCATGCGGAGAAAGCGGACGTCGACGGCCTCGCTGGGTCGAATCGTCTGCTTGGTTTCAATCAGCAACTCCTTGCGTGCCACGGGAATTGGGGCGCCTGCCACTCTCTGATCTCGATCTCCTTCGCTGCGCGCTCGTAGTCGACGCCGCAGGCGTCCTTCAGGAGATCCACGACGATCTCGTCTGCGATCCGGACGACAGCGATCATGCCGATCGCATTGTCCGGCAGCACCGCCATGGCCCGCTTCAAGCGCTGGACGTTCTCGGGCGAGGCGTCGACGAGGAGGTCGATGTCTTTCGTTGCTCGAACGAAGCCGTGCAGGATGACGGCGAAGCCGCCAATCAGAACGTAACGAACCTCTTTGGCGTTCAGCGCTTTGCAGAGCGCGAGGAGGTCTTCGAGCTCAGGCGCGCGTGAGTAGCCGCGATCGTCCTGATCATCCACTCGTCCGCCTCCTCATGGGCGCGGAATCGATAAACGCCCCGCGGGATGAGACCCACTCCGCGCAGACGGTTCACGGTGCGCTGCATCGCAGCGGCATCCCGGATCACATCCTGGCCTTCCGGCCGCTTCGATACGCGCCGCATATCGTGAATCGTAGCACGCTGGGGATCGGGCGCCGGTCCGGGAGCCCCGCGAGGGGCGCACCGTGAGAAACGCGGACGAAGGCTTTGCCAACCTGCGCTCGCCGGAAGACGGTCGGGCAGCGCTTGGACCAGGCAAGTACGTTGGCAAGCTGGGAACGCAGAAGACGGCGAATTGACGATCGACCACTGATCGCCGGTATCGGATAATGGTCGCAATGGCCGCGACGAACGATCCGCGCCGTTTTCGGGTACGCGCGATGTTGGCAGGCGTGTTCCTGGTCGCGGTCTTGGGGAGTGGTGCGGTCTACGGCGTTCGGCTGTCGCGGTCGGTCGCTACTCTCAGGTTCGGGCTGGCTGCGCCCGCGGGACCGTGGGTGTTCGTCGCCGGCGACAGTAGAGCCGGAGATGTCCGTGGCTGGCTCGTCGACCGCGGCGACGGACGGCGTCTGGCTCTCGGGCGATTACTGGACCGTCGCGACCAGGAGACGCTTTACCAGGTGATCTCGTTTTCGCGCGACGGACGGCATGCAGCATGGTTCAGCAGGCGCAGCGCGCCGTTCGGCAAACCGTACTACAGGCTCGACTCAGCGAATCTGACGGCGCGCGTTCCAGCAGCCGTGGCGAGCGTGTTTGACACCCCGACCGTCCCGAGCTTCGCGGTTTCGCCCTCCGGTACGACGGTCGCGTCGGTGCTCGAAGATCAAGTCACCGTAATCGATCTGCCGGACGGTCAGCCGCGCTTCATGTTGCCTTTGCCGCCCTTCGCGCGCCGACGAAAGCATCTCCTTTTCTACCTCGACGACACGCACGTCAGGCTGATCCCCGGGCAGAAGTTCGAGCCGCGACCGCAGATCCTGGAGCTCGATCTCAACTCGCGAACGATTGCGGCGGTCGGTGCGGTCGAATCCGACTACCCGGGGTTGTTCCTCCGCTCCAGCCACGACGGGTCGCGGATGTTGGCCCTCGAACGTCAGCGGACGAAGAACTCCATTCGTGATGGCCGCACCGGCCAGTTGCTGGCGCTCCTCCCGCCAGTCGGGAAACTCGGAAACGCTTACTTCCTCGCCGATTCCGGCGTGGCCACGATGAGCGGAAGCGCCGAATTCAACGTGAGCGGAGTGGCGACGCGGATCGCCGGCCCGCGCGCTCTTCTCGCGCTCTTCGGCGCCGATGGCGCTGAGCGGCTGCGTCTCGCGCTGCCCGAAGGAGGGGTCGTCGAAGGACAGCCGACCGCGGAGACGTTGCTGCTGGCTCTGCGCGCGCCGGCGCAGGGCTCAAGCCAACATGAGCATTGGGTAGTCCAGCACGTCGACATGCGTACCGGCCGGGTTCTCCGAAGCCTGCGAGGCCTCGCGCCTCTCTCCACGATGAGCTTCTGGTATCTCCCGACGCTGCGGCCGCCGCGCCTTGGTGATCGCGACTACCCTTGTTTCGACGCCGAAGGAAACCTCGTCAGCGTGGACATCTTCACCGGCGTGACGACACTCGTCTTCACGCCCGGTCATCTGCGGTGAGGCGCAACAGGCACACGAGCGGAATGCGCTCTTCCGGGTGCGAACTACTGGCCCGACTACCTTCGGCTCCGGGATCAGCCCCCGAGGGGAAGCACTTGCGCGGCGAAGGAAAATGAAAATTGGCGGGGAGGAAAGTACGAAGTTCGAACTGTGGCTCTCGCTCTAAGCGGACGTGTAGCATCGAAAACCTGAAGGAGGCTTTGCCAGTCTACGCTGCGGGCCGTGCCCGCTGGCTGGGAGACAGGGAGTCGAACCCCGATTGGCCGGTCCAGAGCCGGCTGTCTTACCATTAGACGATCTCCCAGCACCGGCTCGCAGGAGCGTTTGCGCGAACGGGAAACGCATTCGAACGGCACCGAATTCCATTGACTCCCGGCACGTCCTGGCGCAATCTGTTGATGAGGATCGAACGTGCTGCCCGAAGTTTTCGAATGCCCCGAGTGCGATCGACAGTTCATCTTCGAGCTGATCGATGCCGACTCCGATCGGTCGATTCACTGTCCGCAGTGCAAGCGCTATCTCGGCGAAAAGGACGTTCACTTCATCCTGCTCAGCGAGATCGAGGAACTGAGCGAGCGACTGCGGTTCGAGCGCGACCGGCTCGAGCGCGACGAAGCGGTGTACGGGATGGGCGAGTGCGACGCCGAGCTCCGCATCTACGGCAGCGAAGTCCACAAAGTCGTCGGCATCCTCCGCAAAGCCCTCCTCGATCTCGAATCCCTCAAGCAGAACTACGACTCCTGATCGCGGGCTCCCTCCTCCCCGTGCCCGACCCCGTCTTCTTTCATCCGATTACGGCATGCCCTCTCCCTCTCCCGGTCGGCTTCCCAGCGCCGGCAAACATCCACCCCCTCAAAGTGATATATCCCCTCTCGCAATGCCGGCCGGACCTCTGCCCCTCGAGGGTCTCCTCGTCGCCGACTTCTCGCGGATCCTCGCGGGGCCTCTCTGCACGATGATGCTCGCCGATGCCGGCGCGCGGGTGATCAAGGTCGAGGAGCCCCGCCGAGGAGACGAGACGAGGCGCTGGGGGCCGCCGTTCGCGGAAGGGGAGAGCGCCTATTATCTCTCGGTCAATCGCAACAAGGAATCGATTGCGATCGATCTGCGAGCGGGAGAGGGGCAGGAGATCGCGAGGCGCCTGGTCGAGCGAGCCGACGTCGTGGTTCATAATTTTCTTCCGGCGCAGCAGGAGAAGCTGCGGTTGCGCGCGGAAGACGTGAAGGCGATGCATCCCCGCGTGATCTACTGCGCGATCAGCGGATTCGATCCCGACGGACACGATCGGGAGCGGCCGGGGTTCGATCTGCTGGCGCAGGCGGCCGGAGGGCTCATGGCGATCACCGGAACCGAAGATGGGGAGCCGACGAAGATCGGTGTCGCTCTCTCGGACGTGCTGACCGCGCATCATGCACATGGGGCGATCTGTGCGGCGCTGGTCCATCGCGAGAAAAGCGGAGAGGGCAGCGTGCTGGAGGTTTCGCTTCTCGGCTCGACGATCGCCTCGCTGATCAACGTCGGCCAGGCATATCTCCTGACAAGCCGGGAGCCGAAGCGTCTCGGCAACGCGCATCCGGCGATCGTCCCGTACGAGGCGTTTCGCGGAGCCGACGGCGCCTCGTTCGTCGTGGCCGCGGCGAGCGACCGTCAGTACGAGAGGCTCTGTCGCGACGTGCTCGGAGAGCCTCGCCTCTGCGACGACGAACGGTACGTGACGAATGCCCTCCGGGTTACCCATCGTCGCGAGCTGATCGAGGCTCTCCAGGAGCGCTTCGTCACCCGGTCCGCGAGCGAATGGATCGAGCGCTGCCGCGCCGCCGGCATTCCGGCTGCGGCCGTGGCGTCGATGGAAGAGATCTTCGCGCCGGGTCCCTCCGATCCCACGATCACGATCGACCATCCCACGATCGGAGCGCTGCGGATGGCGCGCAGCCCGGTTGTGCGCGACGGGGTCCGCCCGGCGGACGCCTCACCGCCCCCACGCCTGGGCGAGCACACCGATTCCGTTCTCGCAGAGCTCGGCTACTCCGAGCCGCAGATCGCCGATCTCAGCACCCGCGGCATCCTCTGACCGGTCCTGAGTCGGGCAAAAGCCGGGCGACCCGAAGGAAGCCCGGTGTCGAGGGAGCGCCTTGTCGCAGGGGATTCCAATGCCCTGCCGTGGGCGACGTGGCAGGGCATTGCCAATGCCCTGCCTTTCGGGATCTCAGGAGACTCGACGATTGGGATGAAGGGAGATCGCCCAGGCGAGCTCGGACTCGCGATCCCAGAACGCCGATCGTTCGGTGTCCCGAGGCCGCAGACCACCCAAAAATGCCCGCGAAATGTGACATCCGTCATTCTCTGATCGACAGACGCGAGATAGATTGAGCCCCTGGAGACCGCCATGACGCCTGTCGAGCCTGCGCCGGCGATGCCGGCAGATCCGAGTTTTCCTTCGACCCCCACCCCGGAACTGCGACTCGCACCCGAGGGTCGGCGGCGACCTTCGGGCGACGATCGCCTGCGGGTTTCGCTCCGCGGCATCGCAGTACCGGTCGAGCATGGCGGCTGGGGCATTGTCTTCGAGCCGGTCGTTCTCGGGCTCCTCGTGGCTCCCTCGATCGCGGCAATCTTCATCGCGATCGCCGCGGCCGGAACCTTTCTCGCGCGCCAGCCGGCGAAGATCGCCCTCAGCGATCTCCTGATCCGGCGGACCCGGTACGCCCGGACCGGGGTCGCGGCACGTTTCCTATTTCTCTACGCGGCGATCGCCGTGTCGTCGCTCGCGCTGGCAACGCGCGTCGCCGGAGTCGAGATCCTGATCCCGCTCCTCGTCGCGGCGCCGCTCGCCGCGACTCAGTTCGTATTCGACGTTCGCGGCGCCAGCCGCTCGATCATCGCCGAGCTTGCCGGCGCGATTGCCATGGGAGCGACCGCCGGCATGATGGTCATCGGCGCGGGCGAGGGTGCGACGATGGCCGCGATTCTCTGGGGCCTCGCCTCGGCGCGGAGCGTCACGGCGATCGTCTACGTCCGCGCCCGGCTGCGCCTCGAACAGGGACGCGCGGTGTCGGCCGTCCCCTCGGTGCTCGCCCATCTGGTCGTCCTTGGCGCCTGTCACGTTCTGTTCCGGTTCGAGCTCGCGCCGTTTCTCGCTCTCGTCGCCTTCGCGCTGCTCACGCTTCGCGCGAGTTTCGGCCTTTCGCCGTGGCGAATGCCACTCCCACCGAAACGCCTCGGCTGGAGAGAGATCGCCTGGGGAGCCGCGTCGATTCTCCTGATCGCCGCCGGCTTCCGCGCCGGCATCTGACCCCGCAGGCCCACATCGCCTGCTCCCACATGTGGCCGGACATTGCGGTGTGGCCGGACATTCCGATGTCCGGCTCGCCGCCTCTCGGCGGGATCTGACATTGATGGTTTCTGGGTTCGGGACTGCCCGTGGGGGTTGGGCCGCTGGCCGGCCCGCCAATCGGCGATGGCGTGAATTGCAACGCCTCCGCCTGCGACGGCGGGGACGCCGTCGCGATCGCGCGAGGACGCGCAATCCCCACGCAGACGCAACTCCCACGCAGATGAGCTACGCCTCCGATCAGCTCACATCCTCCTCAGCTCCGCAGAGGCCGAATTTTCAACTTCGGCTCCGTGACGATCTCGGAAGGATGCGGCGCGAAGCCGAAGGATCGGGCGGCGGCTTTGGGAGTGCGCGTCGACATGCGACCGCTTTGGGTCTGTCACACGAACGAGACGCCCTTGCCGAAACACCCGGACCCGCCGTACCGCGGGGGCGGAGGGTCATTCGCTGCCGCGCTCCCAGCCCAAGCTGCTAGGCGGCCGACCTCCTCAGAAGAATTCGTCCACCAATTGATAGTACGAAACCTTCTCAGCGTCGACGCCGCTAACGATCCCCGTTCACCGGCGCGGGCACGCCCCAAAGACGGTGAATTCATGAGTAACGGTATCGCGTGCCCGTGTCCGGTGGAACCGATGGTGAGCGGCGTGCTACGATTTTTCCATGGCTGACGCGACCAAGCTTTTTGAAGAGGCGATGAACCTTCCGCTCGACGAGCGAGCCCGACTGGCTGAAGAGCTTCTGGCGAGCCTTGACGAGAAGGAAGAAGATGTCGAGGCCGCCTGGGCTGCCGGGATCAATCGGCGTGCTCAGGAGGTGCGGGATGGAGCGGGATGCAGCAAAGAGTCCGATGAGTTAGGCCGCGCGTGGAGGAACGCCGCGCGCTAGAGCTAGATGCGACGCATGTCATTCTGATCGGCCATGAATACGCTTCCATCATCTCCGGCAATCTCATACTGAACGATGTCTCCGGAGGCATACCCGTGCCGAATCGTGCCTTTGCCTCTCGGCGTGTCGACGCGTTCGCCCCTCCGAAACGTGAAGACCGATGATGCAGAGGGATCGTCCAGCGTCTT
>DATKDP010000026.1:0-6641 GCA_035546335.1 Thermoanaerobaculia bacterium
AGACGAGAGACGAGAGACGAGAGACGAGAGACGAGAGACGAGAGACGAGAGACGAGAGACGAGAGACGAGAGACGAGAGACGCATCAGTAAATCGCCTCTAGCCTCCAGCCTCTAGCACCTAGCCTCTAGCCTCTAGCCTCCAGCCTCTAGCCTCATGATCGTCGGCGTCGCACTATTCGAGCTCCACATCGAGCATTCGAGATCGCTCAAGGAGAAGCGATCGATCGTCCGCAGCGTGCGGGACCGGCTGCGTGCGCGGTTCAATCTCGCCGTCGCCGAGGTAGGATTGAACGAGCTCCATCAGCGCGCCAGGCTCGCCGTTTCTCTCATCGCGCTCCACCACGCAGCGGCGGAGGAGCAGCTTCGGCTGGTGGCGAGCTTCGTGGAGGAGACCTCGGACGCGCTTCTGTCGGGCTGGACCGAGGAGCTCTTCGACTTCGATGCGGAGGCGAACCTCGGCATTCCGAACATCGGCTGGAAAGAGGAATCATGAAGAAAACACGCAGGACATCGCAGCTCGGAGAGGTGATTCGCGCCGAGGTCGCCGCGATTCTTCGCGAGGAGCTTCGCGACGAATCGCTCGGCTTCGTCACCGTGACCGAGGTCGAGGTGTCGACCGACATGCGCTACGCACGCGTTTTCGTCAGCACGCTCGGTGACGAGGCCGAGATCGAGCGCAATGTCGAGATCCTCAATGACGCGAAGAAAGCGATCCGCCACCACCTGGCCCGGCGAGCACGGCTTCGCTACACTCCCGAGCTCGATTTCAGAGCTGATATGACGACCCTGCGTGCCGGTTCGATCGAGACCATCCTCAGGGAGGTTCTCCCGCACGAACCGGCGACGAATGAGGAGAAAGAGGAGAAAGAGGAGAAAGGCGAATGAATGACCAGCAGACCCCCCTCGACCTCTCCGCCGCTCGCCAGGTCGCCGAGAGAATTCGCGCGGGGAAGAGATTCCTCATCACATCACACCGGAATCCCGACGGCGATGCGCTGGGGAGCTCGCTCGCGCTCCAGCGGCTTCTGCGGCGACTCGGCAAAGAGGCGAACGTGATCGTTCGCGACCCGTTCGGCAAACCGCTGAGGAAGATCCCCGGAGCGGAGGACGTGGCGGTCGTCGACTCGCTCCCCGCCGATTACCCGGAAGGCTACGACGCGATCTTCACCATGGAGTGCCCCGAGCACGAGAGGACGGGATTCCCGATCCTTCCCGGGCCGGTGATCAACATCGATCATCACCTCGGCAACACGATGTATGGCGAGGTCAACTACCTCGATCTCGATGCTCCTTCGGTCGGAGAGATGATCCTTCAGATCAGCCGGCTTCTGGAGCTGCCGCTCGATCGCGAGACGGCGATCGCGATGTATGTTTCCCTCGCCACTGACACGGGGTTCTTCCGCTACTCGAACACTACGCTGCGAGCATTTCAGGCGGCCGAGGAGCTCGTTCGCGCGGGAGCCGATCCGGGCGAGATCTCTCTCTGGATCAACGAGAGCAGCAGCGCTGCGTCGATCAGGCTGCTCGGCCTCTGCCTCGCCACGATGGAGTTTTTCGCCGACGGCAGGATCGCCACCATCGAGATGCCGAGGCGCTTTCTCCGCGATGCCGGCGCGAGCGGCGAAGATGCCGAAGGAATCGTCAACTACGGGCGGGTGATCGAGGGCGTGCTCGTTGCGGCCATGTTCAAGGAAGTCGAGGGAGGAACGCGCGTGTCGATGCGCGCCAAGCCGGGTGTCGATGTTCAGGCCGTCGCCTCGATGTTCGGCGGGGGTGGTCACAAGGCGGCGTCCGGCTGCTTCATCGCTTTCCCCATCGCCGATGCGAAGCCGAAGCTCGTTGGAATCCTGACGGAGGCGATTGCCGGAGTGGAGGCGATCGCCTGAATGAACGTTCAACGAGATGGTCTGTTTCTCGCCGACAAGGAGTCGGGTATCACCTCGCACGATGCCGTGGACATCTTCAGGCGCGCGAGCAGGATCAGGAAAGTCGGTCATACCGGAACGCTCGACCCTCTCGCCACGGGTTTGCTCGTCCTCTGCGTGGGGACCGCAACGCGCCTGCAGTCGTTCCTCATGAGGATGGAGAAGACTTACGAGGGGACGATTCAATTCGGCTGGGCCACCGATACGTATGACGTGGCCGGAACGCCTCTGGGGGATCCGCGGGAGGCGAGCATCGAGGCTCTCGATCTCGATGCGCTGGCCGAACCATTCCGCGGCGAGATCGAGCAGATGCCGCCGCAGTTCTCGGCAAAGAAGGTGCAGGGCGTCCGTGCCTACGAGATGGCCCGCAAGGGAGAGGTCGCAGCGCTGGAAGCGAAACAGGTGACCATCTATGAGCTCGAGCTCGGCCTCGTTTCTCCCTCGCTAGCTTCCTTTCGCGTCCGCTGCTCGGCAGGGACGTACGTGCGCACCATCGCTCAGGATCTGGGCATTGCCACGGGAATGGGTGCTCATCTGAAGTCGCTGAGAAGGACTGCAATCGGCGCGTTTCATGTACGGGATGCGATGGCGACTCCGGCCATCCGGGAGGCCTCCGGCGACGAACTGTTTCGCCCGCCGCACTTCCGCCGGCTCGATCAGGTCGATCTGCCGCTCGAGAGCGTGGTGATCGATCGGACACAGGAGACGAAAATGCGACGCGGACAGAGCGTGGTGGTCAAGCCGCAGTCCGCCACGGTGAAACGGAAGGATCTCGTCTCGGTGAGAGGCGTCGAGGGGGAGCTGGTCGCAATCGCGGAGATTGCCGATGTTCTCAGAGAGGGAGGCGGACCGGTGATGCTGCAGCCCAAGGTGGTGCTGAAAGGGTAGGGGCGACCTGCGAAGAGCGAAACGCCCAGGGCGTCATACCGAACGAGGGGCATGCGCGCCTGCGCGTTTCGAGCTCGGATGGAGGCTTCGAATATTTTCCGGTGAGCCGGTGTTCCCCCTGAGTCCGATAGACCTTTCGGACGCTCTTTTGGTGAACCTTGCTTTTGGCCCGCTGGCTTGTTAGATTGAGTCGAACGAGAAAAGGATTGTTTTCAACGATCAAGGAGATTGGATTTTGCCGTATACCAAGCAAGTGAAAACGGATGTCATCACGCAGTACCGGACGCACGACAGCGACACGGGGTCGCCCGAGGTGCAGATTGCGCTGCTTTCGAATCGCATCAGCTATCTGACCGAGCACTTCAAGACCCACGCGAAGGACCACCACAGCCGCCGTGGCCTTCTCAAGCTGGTCGGCCGCCGGCGTCGCCTGCTCGACTACCTGAAGAAGACCGACCTCGAGCGGTATCGCGCCGTCATCGAGAAGCTCGGCATCCGCAAATAGTTCCGTCAGGAGTTTCAAGTTTCGGGTTTCCCGTTCGGCCTAGACCGAACGTGAGGCCTGAAACTTGAAACCCTTCCCTCCTGGTCGAAGCTCATCTTCGACCGAACTTCGACAACAGAGCGCGACTGATGAGTGGGTTGCGCAGATGAAGGGATTCCATGATTCACAAGAAAGAAATCCAGATCGGGGGGCGCCCCTTGTCGCTCGAGACGGGCGCAATCGCCCGGCAGGCCGATGGAGCGTGTGTCGTCCGCTTCGGGGATACCGTGGTCCTCGCCACCGCCTGTTACAAGCCGGGAACGGTTCTCGGCGATTTCATGCCGTTGACCGTCGACTACAAAGAGTACACCTATGCCGGAGGGCGCATCCCCGGAGGTTTCTTCAAACGCGAGGGAAGGCCGACCGAGAAGGAGGTTCTCACCTGCCGTCTGATCGATCGCCCGCTTCGTCCTTCTTTCACCAGGGGTTACCGGCAGGAAACGCAGATCATCGCGCTCGTGCTCTCCGCCGACGGCGAGAACGATCCCGACATTCTCGCGATCAATGCAGCATCGTCCGCGCTGATGGTTTCGGAGATTCCCTTTCCTCACGCCATCGCGGCGGTTCGCGTCGGGTACCTCGACGGGAATCTGGTGATCAATCCGACCAATGCACAGCGCGATCTCTCCGATCTCGATCTGGTCGTCGCGGGAACCGAAGAGGCGATCGTCATGGTCGAAGCGGGAGGGCGCGAGGTCGATGAGACCCTCGTTCTCGACGCGCTCGAGGTGGCTCACCAGGCGATTCGCGGGATCGTCGAGCTGCAGAAAGAACTGCGTGCCGATGCCGGCAAGCCGAAGATCGAGGTTGTGGTCCAGGAGAAATTCTCGCGGGAGCTCTATGACGAACTGGTCTCGCGTTTCCGGGATGACGTCCGTGCTGCTCTTCTCACTCAGGGCAAGCAGCCCCGCAAAGCGGCGATGAACGCTCTCCTGGAGAAAGTCCTCGAGGGGGTTCCGCTCGAAGATCTCGAGGCTATGGCCGCCAGGCGCGCCGCCCTCGCGGAGATCCAGACGCAGATCTTCCGAGAACTGATCCTCGACGAGCAGATGCGGCTCGACCTTCGCAAGCCCGCCGACATCCGGCAGATCACCATCGACGTCAGCGTCCTTCCCCGGACCCATGGCTCGGCGATCTTCACCCGCGGTGAAACGCAGGCTCTCGTGACCGTCACGCTCGGTACACCTCAGGAAGCGCAACGCGTCGAAGACTTCGAGGGGGAGTCCTTCCAGCGATTCATGCTGCACTACAACGTCCCGCCGTTCTCAGTCGGTGAGGTCAAGTTCCTCCGCGGTCCCGCACGTCGCGAGATCGGTCACGGAAACCTGGCTCGTCGCGCACTCGCACCTCTTCTCCCCCCGGAAGCGGATTTCCCTTACACGATCCGCTGCGTCTCCGACATCCTCGAGTCGAACGGATCGTCTTCGATGGCCTCCGTCTGCGGCGGCTCCCTCGCTCTGATGGATGCCGGCGTTCCGCTTCGGGCTCCGGTGGCCGGTGTGGCGATGGGACTGGTCAAGGGCGAAGGGAAGACGGCGATTCTCAGCGACATCGCCGGCATGGAGGATCACGAAGGCGACATGGACTTCAAAGTCGCCGGAACCAGCAAGGGAATCACCGCTCTGCAGATGGACATCAAGGTCAGCGGGATTCCGCGAGAGATCATGGCCCAGGCGCTCCAGCAGGCACGCGACGGCCGCCTCCACATCCTCGAAAGGATGGCGACGGCCATCGAGAAACCGCGCGAGGAGATCTCCGAGTACGCTCCGCGGCTCTACACCATCCACGTTCCCAAGGATCGCATTCGCGACGTCATCGGCTCGGGCGGAAAAACCATCCGCTGGATCGTCGAAGAGACCGGCTGCAAGATCGAGGTCGAGGACGACGGCAAGGTGATCATCGCCTCGTCCGACGCCCTCTCGGCGCAGAAGGCAATCGATATCATCAAGGGTCTCACCGTGAGCCCGGAGATCGGGCAGAACTACGAGGGAACGGTCAAGAGGATCGAGCCCTACGGCGCCTTCGTCGAAATCCTCCCGGGCCAGGACGGTCTGCTCCATATTTCGGAGATGGCCCATACGCGCGTCCGCGCAGTGACCGATCTGATGCAGCTCGGCGACAGAGTCGATGTCCAGGTCGTCGGCATCGAGCCCGACACCGGCAAGATCCGGCTCTCCCGCAAGCCGCTCCTTCCGCCTCCGACGGAAGAGGAGCTGGCTGCGGCCGCCGCCGATCGCAGCCGCGCTCCCGAGCGGAGCGAACGGAGTGATCGTGGCGAGCGCGGAGGCAGGCCTCCACGCCGCGAGGGCGGTGGCGGCGGATTCCGCCGCCGCTGATGGGCGCGGGTTTCCGAGGCTAGAGGCTAGAGGCTAGAGGCTTAGAAGGTTCGACGTCTCTCGCCTCTCGCCTCTCGCCTCTCGTCTCCAGGCTCCAGCCTCCAGCCTCGTGCCTGCGACGCTGCCTATCCAATTGAAAACAAGAGATTTGAAAGCTGGCCTGCCCCTTGAATTTCGAAGAGGCAGGAGGCGCCTTGATCGATCCCGAACATCTCCGCTTTGGACCGCCGCGAGACCGGCGAAGACGAAAGCGGATCGTCACGAGGAGAAACATCCTTTGGGCAGGACTCGCCCTTGTCCTCGCGTTCGTCTTCGTTTCACTCGTGGGCGAGCTGAGGAGCGATCAGGACGGCTTCGGACGCCTCTGGCAGAGGCGGATCGACCGGACGATTGACGAGGTCGATCGGCGCCCGCTGAGTGAGACGACGGTTGCTACGCAGCCGAGTGCAGATCAGCTTCCTCTCGACGCCGCACGCCGCGAGGCCTACCTCGGCATCGAGCCACCAGAGATCCGTGAGGACAAATGGATCATCGAAGAACGAGAGGATCCCATCGCGGGATTGGAGATCCCCGAGCGTCCTCCGAGTGGCCGGGTCGCCATCACCGGTGACGCAGACGGACTTCGAATCCGCTACAGCGACACCAGCCGAAACGCCCCACTCCTCGGGACGAGAAAGTAGAAGGCAGAAGGCAGAGGGCAGAGGGCAGGAGGCAGAAGGCCATGTCAGTGCTGATGTCCTCTCAGCATTGCCATCTCCATCATTTGCAATCTGCAATCTGCAATCAGGCCTGTCCAAATTAGGGTAACGAAGAAAGTCGCCGGGGCTCCCGTAAACTGTATGTGTGCGACACAAAACAGGAAGGGAGACACCCGACGATGCGACCATTCTGCAGCGTTTTCCAGCAGATTCTCAACTTTTTCTCGCGCTCTGAATTCGAGCAGTTGG
>DATKDP010000027.1:0-19190 GCA_035546335.1 Thermoanaerobaculia bacterium
AGCAGATTCTGCTCCGCTCTCTCAGGCTTGATTCGCTCACTGCGGCGCGGTAGGTAATACACCGCTCCTTCCCTCATCCGCTTGTCCCTGCTCAGCTTGCGACCACGTCAAGCCCTTTTCTCGTAAACTACCGCTAGCCTCTAGCCTCGAGCCTCGAGCCTCGAGCCTCGAGCCTCTAGCCTCGAGCCTCGAGCCCCCCGCCCCCCGCCCCCGGCCCCCAGCCTCTAGCCTCCAGCCTCCAGCCTCTAGTAATGTGGCAGGATCATGGAGGCAGCGATCATCGCCATCGGTTCGGAGCTGCTCGGCACGAGCCGGCTCGACACGAACTCGCTGCTGTTGACGCGCTGCCTGGAGAAGTACGGCGTAGCCGTCGTGAAGAAGAGCGTCGTTGGCGATCATGTCGAGAGCATCGCCGTCGAGCTCGAGCACACTCTCCCCTCTTGTGATCTCGTTCTCATGACCGGCGGCGTCGGTCCGACCGAAGACGACGTGACGAAGGAGGCGGTTGCCAGGGCGCTGGGACTCGTTCTGGTCCTCGATCAGGGCGTGCTCGATCACATCGCCGCCCTCTTCGAGAGACGCGGTCTGCGGATGCCGGAAGTCAATCGGAAGCAGGCGGAGATCTTCGCGGGACAGAGAGTGATCATGAACCTGCGCGGAACCGCACCGGGGTTTCATCTCGAAGTCGCGTTGGCCGCGAAGCGCCGCCACGTCTGGATCTTTCCCGGAGTTCCGTTCGAGCTCGAGGGAATGATCGAGGGACACCTGGAGGCGTGGCTGAAGGAGGTGACGGAGCAGAGCATCTACCGTCGAACGGTGAAGATCACCGGGATGACCGAGTCGGCCGTCGACGAGAGGCTCGCTCCCTTCTACGCCCTTCACTCCGGCGACCCCATCACGATTCTCGCGCACCGCGGCGAGATCCATCTCCATCTTCGTGCCCGAGGAATCGCAGACGACGCCTATACGAGACTCACGGCGATGGAGACGGAGCTGCGCGACATCTTCGCGGAGCGGATCTTCGGGCTCGACGAAGACCTGCTCGAGGCGGTGGTCGGGCGCCTTCTCGCTTCCGCGGGAGAGACGGTGGCGACGGCGGAATCGTGCACGGGGGGGCTGCTCGCATCGCGAATCACCGATGTGAGCGGCAGCTCGGCCTATTTTCTCGGAGGAGTCGTCGCCTACTCGCGCGAAGCGAAGCGCGCGCTTCTCGATGTCGATCATGACGCGACCGAAGCGCATGGCGAAGTTTCCGACGAGGTCGCGTTGCAGATGGCGAACGGAGCGCGACAGCGCTTCTCGTCGACGTACGGAATCGGGATCACAGGAATCGCGGGGCCTACGGGAGGAACCGCGACCAAGCCGGTGGGGACGGTTCACATCGCGGTCGGCGCAGCAGAGGTCTCAGAGCAGAAGCGGTTCCTGCTCGCGGGGTCACGCGAGCTGGTCAAGCACTACGCGACCCAGCTGGCGCTCGACATGCTGCGGAGGGTGATCGTGCGGGGGAGGAGAGGCGAGGCTCGAGGCTAGAGACGAGGCTGGAGACTATTGTAGGGGCGAAGCATTTGCGCGAGGGCCGGGAGACAGGCTCGCGCGACTGGAGCGCAGCGCAATAGCTTCGCCCGGGTGCTTGCGAAACTGTGACGTTTCGCGTGGCGATTGTGCACTGCCCTCCCACCCGGGCGGGCGCGGGACGCCCTCGTAGGCGTTGGTCTGAGCATGGCAAGCACCCGGACGAAGCTATTGCGCTGCGTTGCGGCGCAGCAAGCCCTCGGCACCGTCCCTCGCGCAAATGCTTCGTCCCTACGAGCCTCGAGCCCCGAGCCCCGAGCTAGCCTCTCCGCAGCAGCATCACGTTCTGGATGACGTCGTTGTAGATGACGATCAGCATGAGGGCGGCGAGCATGGCGAAGCCGAGCTGCTGGATGCGCTCCTTGACACGGAGCGAGAGATCGCGCCGCGCGATTCCCTCGATGGCGAGGATCATGATGTGACCGCCGTCGAGAATCGGAATCGGGAGCAGGTTGAGGATCCCGAGCTGCAGCGAGATGTTGGCCATCAGAAATACGACCGCCTGCCACCCGCTCCGCAGCATCTCTCCCGAGATCCTGGCGATGTTGATCGGGCCGCTCAGCTCCTTCACGCTCCCCTCGGCGCGAAACATCCGCGCGATCGTGGCGAAGGTGTATCGCACCATCCTGATGTTCTGCTGAATGCTCTCCTCGATGGCCGCACCGAGTGCCAGCTTCTCTTTCACCGTCGGCGGCACGATGCCGGGATATGTCTGGGGAACCTCCTTCGCCGACGGGAGCGTCAGCTCGACGCGCTCCCCGCGCCGTTCGACCACGAACGGAAGGCTCTTGTTGCGACCCGCTTCGAGAGCCTCTTCCAGATCGCCGAGCTGGCCGATCGGTTTGCCGTCGACTAAGACCAGCAGATCACCTGCCTGCAGCCCGGCGCGCTCGGCCGCCGAGTCGGGAAGCACTCTGCCCACTTCCGCCACGATGAACGGTGTGACGCCGATGATTCCTGCGACGCCGTAGTCGGTCTCCTGCCTCTCCGGTGTGACGACGACCGAACGCCGCTCGCCGTTCCGCAGATACTCGATGCGTACCGGGCTGTTGGCGTTCATGGCGATCGCCAGTCTGAAGTCCTCCCACGTCCTCATCTCCTCGCCGTTGGCCGTGAGGATCACATCGCCCTGCTGAAGACCGGCGGCGGCGGCGGGGCGGTCCGGCAGGATCGACCCGAGGATCGGCTGTGCTTCGCGCAGCCTCTCGAAGCCGACCATGTAGAAGGCGGCGAGAAATGCGACGGCGATCAGAAGATTCATTGCCGGTCCGGCGAGCAGGATGAGGAAACGCTGCCACTTCGGGCGGGAGAGAAAATGATGCGGATCGGGGGGAAGATCTTCCTCGGGATTGTCGCCCGCCATCTTCACGTACCCGCCGAGAGGAATGAGGGAAACGCGATAGTCGGTATCACCGCGCTGGAATCCGAACAGCCGCTTTCCGAAGCCGAAGGAGAAGACCAGAACGCGCACCTTGAACAGCTTGGCGAAGAGAAAATGTCCCGCTTCGTGGACGTACACGAGGAATCCGAGAACCAGAATGAATCCGATGATGTTCGTTGCGATGTTCGAGACCATGCACTCTCCTCAGCTGGATGTCGGAGTGTAGAACGGAGAAAGGGGTCGAGGTGTTTCATGGAGAGGCTAGAGGCTGGAGGCTGGAGACGAGAGATGAGAGACGAGAGATGAGATATGAGAGCATCTCTTTCGTTTCTCGTTTCTCGTTTCTCGTTTCTCGTCTCTCGTCTCTTCTAGCCTCCAGCCTCTAGCCTCCAGCCTCTAACGAGCTAGCCTCCAGCCTCTCCCCTCCAGCCCCTCGCCTCTTCCCGCGCCCAGCCGTCCCAGTGGAGAGCGTCCTCGATCGAGCGGATCGGTGCGACGTTCGAGGCGTGCCGCTCGAGCACGGCGCGGACGATCTCGATGATGGAGGTGAAGGCGATGCTGCCGTCGAGAAAACGGGCGACGGCGATCTCATTGGCGGCGTTGAGCACTGCAGGCGCGGATCCGCCCGTCCTGCATGCGTGGTAGGCGAGCTCCACGGCAGGGAAGCGGTGCGAGTCGACCGGAAGGAACTCGAGAGTCCGGATCGATGCCAGATCGAGGCGACCGAAGGGGGCAGCCGTTCGTTTCGGATAGAGAAGGGAGTACTGGATGGGGAATTTCATGTCGGTCGTGGACAGCTGTGCGATGAGCGAGCCATCGACGAACTCGACCATCGAGTGAACGATCGACTGAGGATGGATCAGGATGTCGATCCTCTCGCAGGGGAGCTGGAAGAGATGGTGTGCTTCGATGACCTCCAGCCCCTTGTTCATCATCGTCGCGGAATCGATCGAGATCTTGTTGCCCATCTTCCAGGTGGGATGCGCCAGCGCGTCGCCGATCGTGATCTGATCGAAGCTCGCCACGTCGCGACGAAGGAAAGGTCCGCCGGAAGCGGTGAGAATGATCCGCCGTACTTCGAGCGAGTCGCCGCAGCGCAGCGCCTGGTGGACCGCATTGTGCTCGGAGTCGATCGGGAGAATCTCTCCGCCGTGTTTCCTTGCGGCTGCGGTCATGACCTCGCCAGCCGCCACGAGCACTTCCTTGTTCGCGATTCCGACTCTCTTTCCGGCGCAGAGTGCCGCATGGACTGCAGGAATTCCCGCCGCGCCGACGATTGCGGCGATGACCGTATCGGTGGATGGAAGCGCTGCCACAGCCACCACTCCCTCCGTGCCATGGAGAATCTTCGTGCGCGTTCGGATGAGGGAAGCGAGGCGCTTCGCATCCTCCGGGGCTCGGACGGAAGCGACTTCCGGTGCGTAGCGATCGATCTGTTCTGCGAGCAGTTCGATGTTCGATCCCGCCGACAAGCCGATGACTTTCACATCCTCGGGGAAGGCATCGACGACCTCGAGTGTGTTTCGTCCCACCGAACCGGTGCTGCCGAGCAGCGAAACGCGTCTCACAGGAACGGAGCCTCCGGATCGCGGACGAGCAGGAACCAGTAGGCATAGAGAATCGGCGCGGTGAAGAGAATGGAATCGAAGCGGTCGAGGAAGCCGCCATGTCCCGGGATCAGCGCTCCGGAGTCTTTCACGTCCGCGGAGCGCTTCCACATCGATTCGGCGAGATCGCCGATCATTCCCGTCGCGGCGAGAAGGACCGCGACGATGAAAGCATGCAGCAGGGGGAGCTCGGGGAAGAAGGTGAAGTGGATCGCGATCGCGGCGGCGACCGAGGTGCAGACTCCACCGGCCGCTCCTTCGATCGTTTTCTTCGGACTGATCCGAGGCGAGAGCTGCCTGCGACCGAATTGCCTGCCGACGTAGTAGGCGCCGGCATCGCCGATCCAGACGACGATGAGCAGAAAAAAGAGGAGCTTCGCTCCGGCGTCGAAGTCGAGCCGGAGCCTCAGCAGCGTACCGCCGAGCATTCCGACGTAGAGAATTCCGAGGACGCAGACGGCGCCGGCCGGCAGCGCTTCATCGAGCTCCGAGCGGGCGAAGACGTATGCGGCCGGTACGATCAGAAGGACGGCGATGACGGCGGTCTCGACCGAGACTCCGTCCACGAGGAAGGCCGTGAGCAGGAGGAAGAGAAGTGCCAGAGAAAGAGTCTTCTGAACCGGGTAGCCCTTTCTCGCTCCGAGAATGAGAAATTCATAGAGCGCCAGCCCGGTGATCAGAAAGACCACGGCGATGTAGGCGTAGCTCGGCGCCCAGCCGATCAACCAGATCATCAGCGGCGCCGCGGCGAGGGTCGTCAGTTCTCTGGTGAACGATTTCTTCCCGGCCTCAGGCATGGTCTCCCGTTCCGCGGGCGTGATGCTCCTCGGCTTCGACGAAGATCTGAGAGTCGGATTCGTCATCGACGCCGCCGTAGCGGCGGTGCCGTGCCTGGAAATCGATGATCGCTTCGAAGAGATGTTCGCGGCGGAAGTCGGGCCACAGTACGCGGGTGACGTGAATCTCGGCATAGGCGATCTGCCACAGAAGGAAGTTCGAGACGCGCATCTCACCGCTGGTTCGGACGAGAAGGTCGGGATCCGGAACGCCCGCCGTGTAGAGATGATCGGAAAAGAAGTCTTCATCGATGACCAGATCGCGGAGATCCTTCTCGCGCAGCAGGGCCATGATCCGGTTGACCGTGTCGACGATCTCGGCGCGGCCCCCGTAGTTGAGAGCGATCTGAAAGAGAAGTCCTTTGTTCGACGCCGTCTTTTCTTCGGCGTAGCTCAGCTCGCGCTGCACGGAGGGGTCGAGTCCTTCGATTCGCCCGATCGGGACGAATCGGATGTCGTTCTCCATCAGTGTAGCCAGCTCTTTTCTGAGGTATTCCTTGAGCAGCATCATCAGCGTCGCCACCTCGTAGCGGGGACGTTTCCAGTTCTCCACCGAGAAGGCGTAGAGGGTGATGACGCCGAGCTCGAGCCGCGCCGCTGTCTCCACGGCCTCTCGAACCGATTGAATACCGGCTCGATGACCCTCGACACGAGGCAGGCTGCGCGATTTCGCCCATCGCCCGTTGCCGTCCATGATGATCGCCACGTGGCGTGGAAGCCGCGCCAGGTCGATGCGCTCGAGAAGCGATTCTTCGATCGAGCCGGGCTCCGCCAGCTTGCTGAGGTCGATCATCGCGGAGGGGCATGTTACTACAGGATTCTCGGCGGATCATTCCGGTTGTGAGGGGAGCGTGGGGTCGTATTCCACCTCGACGAGAGTCAGCCCGCGTGGAGGAGCGGTCCAGCGTGCTGCGGAGAAGGCCGGCTCGAGCGATTCGGCGACCCGCGAGGGAGAAATCCGCCGGCTTCCCGCCTCGATCAGCGAGCCGGCGATTCGCCGGGCCATGAAGCGGAGAAATCCGTCTGCTGCGAGCGCGATCGAAATGGCGTCACCCCGTCGTTCGACCTCGAGTGATCGCAGCGCGCGGCGCGTCGACGAGACCGTTGGATTGGCGACGGTGAAAGCGCGGAAATCGTGCTCGCCGGCGAGCATGCTCGCCGCCTCGGCCATCGGCTCGATCTCGAGCGGCTGAGCCACGTGCGCGTGCGTCGCCCAGTGGAAGACATCGGCGATCGGTCCGTTCCAGATGCGGTAGACGTACCTCTTGCCGGTCGCTGCGAAGCGACAGTGGAAATCGTCGCCCACCGTCTCGGCGCCGGTGACCCGGATGTCGTGCGGCAGCAGATCGTTGAGCCCCAGGATCAGGCCGCGCGACGTAATCGAGATGGGGATGTCGAAATGTGCCCGTTGCGCCAGCGCGTGCACACCGGCGTCGGTTCTTCCCGCTCCCTCGATGCGGATCGGTTCGGCGCAGAGGCGCGTCAATGCGGCTTCGATGACCTGCTGCACACCGACCGCATTCGACTGTGTCTGCCATCCGGCGTACCGGGTCCCGAGGTATTGAATGGTGAGCAGGATGCGCATGAACAGTGGAGTGTAGAACGGGGCGAGGGGCGAGGCTAGAGGCGGGAGGCTAGAGGCTAGAGGCTGGAGGCTAGAGGCTGGAGGCTAGAGGCGGGGGGGCCGGGGGGCGAGGCTCGAGGCTCGAGGCTCGAACGAGAGACGAGAGACGAGAGACGAGCAGCACCCTGTCGTGCGTCCTCGGGTGCGTGTACATCAGCCAGCCTTTAGCCTTTAGCCTTTAGCCTTTAGCCTCCAGCCTCCAGCCTCCAGCCTCCAGCCTCTAGTAGCCCCGAGCCCCGCCTCCCGCGCTACCGGAGATCGGCCGCCAGGACTTCCTGGCGCTCGAAGCCGGTGGTGTTGGAGATGTCGTCGACCACGCCGACGGAGATGCGGTTGCGCCCCTTCTCCATGATCAGCTCGAGCGCGTAGGTGTAATGGCGCCCCTTGAGTTTCTCGAGCTCCGGCGGAGGGATCTGGAACTGGTGACTCTGTTCCCGAACATCCGACATGTCTCCGTCTTTGTTGGCGACGCCGACGAAGACGGAGAAGCCGCCGAACATGACCTCTCCCTGAGGAAGAAGGGTGAGGGTCTCCATCGGGATGTGGATCTCGAGGGGCACTCGGAACGTCTGAGCGTCGATCTGGATAGGCCTTCCTGTGGTGAGAAAAACGCGCAGGTCGTTCGTCGTGTTGTCGTAGAAGAGGTTTGCGATGACGCGGTCGTTCATTTCGGTCCGAGTCGATTTCTCGACGAAGCTCCTTCGAGCGCGGACGACATGACTCCGATTCTTCGCACGGACTTCGATTCGCCGCTGCCGGTCGACGCGCTCGGTGCCCGAGCGATAGCCGAGCGAGTAGTACGAATCGAGATCCTTCTCGATCCTGTTGAAGGCGGCCAGGAAGTTGTTCGTTCCGACCGTGGCGATGCCTCCGGTCATGTCGGCGATCAGGTGAAGCGAGTCAGTATGATTCGATAGGGCGGCCTGCTGGACGATGAAGGAGGTCGGGCGCGACTGCTCGGCCGAGCCATGACTGTAGGCCGACAGGCCGCCGGCATGCAGCGGATAGAGCGTGATGCCGTTCGCGTTGGCAGTACGGGCGATCGACTGAATCAGACCGGTCGAATCGAAGTGCGTCGCTTCCATCAGAGCCGTTCCGCCCCTTTGCCAGCCCGTCTTCTCGCGCGCCATGTCGTCGATGAAGACGAACATCTCCTTCCCCGCCTGCATCGGAAGGCCCTCGGTGGTCAGCACCAGGACCTTCTTTCCGTCGACTCCCGCGAGGGTTCCCATCAGCGCATTGAGCGCGGTGATCGTCTGTCGCACGTCGTGCTCGACGGACTGTGCGTAGCCGCGTGCAGCGACCACGGCCTCTTCGTACGTTCGTGAATCGCGGATCTGCGACTCGACGCTCTTCCTCTCGCTCAGGTTGTGCATGCCGAACGAGCTTTCCCCCTTGACGACATCGAGCATCTGCAGAATCTGCGTCGTGTCACCGGTGAACGGGACCCGGATCTTCATGCTGCGATTCCAGGTGGCGACCATCGCCTGATCGCCCGGGCGCACCGAGCTTTCCACGAACTTCTTCATCGTCTCGACGACGTGGTTGCGGTTGAGCGGATTGAGCGAGAGATTGTCGATGAAGATGATGAACTTGCGGCGGAGGTTCTGCGGCGTCTCTTCGGCCTCCTGAGCGCCCGTCGCGATCGGGGAGCTTGCCGCGGGCGGTTCGCCGGCTGCGCCTCGCGGCTTTTTGCTGTTGTCGATCTCGTAGAAGTTACTGATCGTTCGAGACTGGCCATTCTCGAGAATGATGAAATCGTCGGCGCTCAGCCCGGTGATCGGATTGCCTCGCTTGTCGGTGACGACCACGTCGATGTTGATGACGCGGACATCGATGGTCTCGACCAGCTTGCCGATCGGCGTCTCCTCCTGCGCAAGCACGGCGGGAGTCGAGACTGCGAGGGCGAGCACGGCTGAAAGGAGTTTCCGGTTCACGCATCTTCCTCCATTGACGAGCTCGATTCCATCGAGCGGCGATCCACTTCGTTCATTCGACTTCTTGGACGACTCTCGGCTGCAAAGGCTTCGCAAGTTGCGAACCTGCCTTCTTTCCGCTCGAGAATTCGGCGACAATGGCGATGTCGCTGCTCGTGGAGACGGCGCCGCTCCGGCTGACAGCCTGACTGCTTCGATCTCCAAGTCGGCGAATGAGGCCAAAATTTCCATGCCGAAGACTTTTCCGGGACTCCTGCGCAGGCTGGAAGAAGCGCCCACCTTCTTCAAGATGGCGGGCGCAGGAAACGATTTCATCGTCATCGACAATCGTTCCAGCGACATCGAGAACGCTTCGGAGCTGGCGCAGCGGCTCTGTATGCGACGCCTTTCGATCGGCGCTGACGGACTCATCCTGGTGGAGAATTCAGCGCGCGCGACGTTCCGGATGCGCTATCTCAACGCCGACGGCTCCCAGGCCTTCTGCGCCAATGGAACCAGGTGCGCCGCCCGATTCGCATTCCTCAACGTCATCGCACCGCGACGGATGACGATCGAGACGGATGCGGGCATCGTCGGCGCCGAGGTGCACGAGCAGGAGGTGACCCTGACGCTACCCGATCCGAGGGACGCCCGTCTGCTTCATCCGTTGAACGTTGGTGAGACGACGGTACGCGGTTCGTACATCCGGGTCGGCGTGCCGCACTACGTCGTCTTCCTCCGCGACGATCTCTGGAGTCATGACATCGTGCCGCTCGGCCGCGGTATCCGGTCGCACGCCGAGCTGCAGCCGGAGGGAGCGAATGCCGACTTCGTCGTCGTCCGCGACCGCTCGTCGCTCGAGGTCCGCACGTACGAGCGTGGCGTCGAAGACGAGACGCTGGCCTGCGGTTCGGGAGTGGTCGCGTCCGTTGCCGTGGCCGCACTGTTCGGACGCATCGATTCACCCGTGTCTGTGCTCACCCGCGGCGGCATCAGACTCCACGTCTCGTTCGATAGGGGAGGGGCGGCGGGCGCTGGAGCGATCACCGAAGTCAGACTCAGGGGTGACGCTCGCGTCGTCTTCAAATCCGAGCTCACCCCCGAGACGCTCGAGGGATTCGATCCTCGCTGGGTGCGCAACCCGACGAAGGAAGGGCCGGCCTCGTAATCTTGTCGGTGACGTCGTTGCTCCGTCGAGAGAGTCCGTGGGTACTGGCCGGCCTGGCAGCCGCGGCGGCGGCGTGGCTCGCCGTCCGCGGACGAGCGCTCACTCCGGTCGACGAGGCCCTGCCGCTTCTCGCTTTGCTGATCGTCACCTCGGCCTGGGTGGTCCGGCATTCGGTCGCCGGTGAGGCGATTCTCGGCGCACTCCCGCTGCTCCTCGTCGCCAGCTTCGCCGTGCCGCAGGAGGAGTTGCGCCTCGCCTGCTACGGTCTTCTGGTGACCGTGGCCTTTGGTGCAGCGCTCGTCCGTGCGTCGACGGGGTCAGAACCCCCCTCGATGATCGCTGATGGCGAGCCCTCTGATCTCCGTGGCGGTGAGCGGGCCGACCCTGGAGGAGCGGGCCTGACGGCCGGCAGCGCAGTCGTTCTCCTCGCAGTGGGATTCGCCGCGATGCGCCTGACAGCCGCCGCGGATCATCTCGTTCCGGCGCTCGTCTTCGCCGGCGGCGCGATGCTCCTGCTGGCAGCGTCCGCCGGCCGCCCGATTCGTCTCACGACTCTGCTCATCGTCCTCGTCACCATGGTCGTCACGCCGCTCGCGCCCGCGCGCGCGGCCTTGTTTCCGATCCTTCTCGGACTTCTCGTCTGGCATCTGCGGCGACCCCATCCGTTGACCGCGGCCGGGGCGCTCGTCGTCGCCGTGCTCTGCGGCCGCTGGGCAATTCCGCTGGCGCTCGTTCCGATCATCTCGCGCTTCCTCCTTCCGGGGCGCTCATCCGGAGGTGCACTCCTGGCCGCGGTCGTACCGTTGCGATCGATTCAGGCTTCGATCCTGCTGCGCGTCGCCGTCTTTCATCCGGCAGCGATCCTCGATCTGCTGCGCGCCGATCCTGCGCGGCGAGTCGTCGCGATTCTCCTCGTCGTGATCGCTGTTTTTCTGAGACCATCGCTCGCCCTCCTCTACCTCCTGGCGAGCATCGTCTTTCTTTCAGCTGATGCAGGAAGGGAAGGTGAGGCACCGGAGCGCTGGCTGCCTCCGCTGCTGATTCTCCTGCTGCTGACGACGCATCTCGCCTGGGGTGGAGCACTTCTTTCCGTCTTTCCTCTCCCTCTTTCTCCGCCCGCGCTTCTCTTCATCGTCGCGACCGCGCTGCTCCCCCTGCTGATCGCGCGGCGGATGGTGCGCGCTGCCGGCGTCTCGGCGTTGCTGCTGCTGGTGATCATCGCCGTCGTCGCCGCCGGCGGACGGTTCGAACCGTTTGTCTCGACGAATCAGGTATCGCTTCGCGCCGGCGAGGCCGCCAGTTTCAGCGTCCACCGGAACGAGGGGCGGATCGCGGTCGTTTTGTCGGGGGCGCACATGTCTGCGCTCGCCGCCGGCACGCCGGTCGGAGTCGTCGAAGCGATCGGTGAAGAGGGGAGAGGAGTGCGACGGGAGGTGCGCGTGGGAGAGCTTGCAGACTGGGCCTCGCTGCGATCCGACCAGGCGTTCTTTTCGAGGAATCCGTTTCCTGATGATCCGGCGGGGCGCATCGCCGGACATGGAGCATCGTCGTTCCTCACGGGAGCCGGGCGCATCGCCATCGGTCTCGAAGCGCCGATCATTCTGGTGCGGGTCACCGCCGGCGAGCTTCCACCTGACGTTCGCCTGCAGGTCGAGGGAATCGAGGTGCGGAAGTGACCCTGCATCTCGCGACGATGCTCGCCTTCGCGATCGTCATGGCGGTGATTCCGTATCTCCTGCTGGAGCGTGCCGTCCTCCGTCGCTACATCGCCCTCGACGCCGGAGTCTATGCGGCGGGCCTCGCCCTCTGGATGCTCGCCCCCCTGACGGGAGTCATCGTCACACCGGCGCTGGCACTCGCGCTCTTCGTCGTGATCAAGCTGGCTCTGTTCTGCGCATTTCTGGCGGGAATCGAGACCTCGTGGACGCCGAATCGAGCGGCGATTCTCGCAGGGCTCGTCTACGCGCTGCTCGTGCCTCACGTTCTGCAATGGCCCATCGACGGCGACGAGCCCTTCTACCTGCTGATCGCCGAGTCGCTCGTTCGGGACGGCGACCTCGATCTTGCGAATCAGTATCGAGAGATCGAGTCGAGTGCGACGCGACGCCCCGATCTCGTCCCTCAGCCTGGAGATCCAACCGGCTTGCGCGGCGAGCAGTACTCGCGTCACGAACCGTTCCTCTCCCTTCTGCTGATTCCGGGACTTATGATCGGGCGGCTGACGGGCGCCGTGATGACGATCGCTCTCTTCGGCGCCCTTCTGGTCCGTTCGACCATGCTGCTGCTCGAAGAAAGCGGCGTGAGCGGCAGGACGCGCGTCCTGCTCTTTCCCTTCATCGCCTTCGGCCCTCCGGTGATCTTCTACGCCACGAGGATCTGGCCCGAGATTCCCGCGGCGTTCTTTTTCTGTGAGGCACTGCGCTCGGCGTCGCGCACGATCGGCGGTAGCGGCGAAACGCGGCGTGGAGAGTGGTGGCGACTCGCGGCTGCAGGCCTCGCTCTGGCTCTGCTGAAGGTGCGCTTCGCCGCGATCACTGCAGCGCTGTTTCTTCTGGTGCTGGCTCACGCACCGAAGGGAGACGGCCGGAGCAAGCGCGTCGCAGGACTGCTGTTGCTGTTGCTCGTTCCTTTCGCGGCGCTCTTTCTGATCTCGGGCAATCCGCTGAACATTCATGAGCCGAGTGCGTTGATGCCGCAGAGCCCGAGCCGTTATCTGACCGGCCTGTTCGGTCTGACCCTCGATGGTGCCGCCGGGCTTCTGTTCCAGGCGCCACTCTATCTGCTGGCCGCCTTCGCAGCCGCGCGTTGGACGTCGTCCTCGCCGCCGTTTCGCCTCGCTGCCCTCTCGAGCAGCCTCTATTTTCTTCTGCTCCTCCCGCGCGCCGAGTGGCATGGCGGCTGGTCGCCGCCACTGCGTTACCTCGTCGTCTTCGTCCCGCTGTTCGCTCTCGGCGCAGCCGAGATGATGGAGCGAAGACGGCGAGGATGGATTCTTCCTCTTTGGCTTGTCGCGGCCTGGAGCGGAGGCCTGGTCGTTCACGGCATAGCGTATCCATGGCGCCTCTTCCGGATTGCGAATGGCGAGAACGCGGTCGGTGAATGGTTGTCGCGTCTCTACCTCAGTGACTTCTCGCGCCTCGTGCCGAGCTACATCCGGATCGATCTCGCGGCCCTCGTCGCCGCGATCTGCCTGGCGATCGCCATCGCCGTGGTCGCAGTCGCGCCGCGCATTTCGCTCAGGTCGCCACCTCCGGCGATCAACGCGGTTCTCGCATCAATGCTCATCGTCGCCCTGTTCATCGCCGGCCGGTCGCCCGGGCGCGTGGTCCACTTCGAAGATGCGCACGTAGTGCACGACGGTGGGAGCCTCTATCCGCGAGAGTGGACGGTGTCCCGCTTTCTCTACCGCGGCGGCTGGGAGCTCTGGCCCGGCGATTCGGTCGCTTTTCTCTATCGCGGCGGCCCCTCGGTTCTTCACTATCACTCTCACGAGCCTGCTACGATCGAGATCGCCGGGCGGAGGGTCGACCTTCCCTCGACGAGCGGCCTGTGGACTGCTCGACGAATCGAGCTTCCCTGGGTGAAGCAACGATTGCGACTCGGTGTTCACGCCGGGATCGTGATCGTCGACAGGATCGAGAGTGAGTGACATCGACGTGATCGTGCTCGATTTCGGCGGCGGCGAGATGCTCACACGCTGCCTTCGCTCGATCGCTGCGCAGACGCTCGTTCCCTCTCGCGTGATTCTCCTCGACAACGCCTCGCCGGAGCCGAGCAGGAGCTTCGTTCCCGAAGGATACCCGATTCCCCTCGTGCTCCTCGCCGCCGGCACCAACCTCGGATTTGCAGGCGGAGTCAATCAGGCGATGGAGTCGGTCCGCTCGCCCCTCGTCGCCTGGGTGAACAACGACGTCGTTCTCGATGCGGCATGGCTCGAGACCGTGCGCCGCCCGTTCGAGGGCGATCCGCGTCTTGCTGCGGCCCAGACCGTGATCGCCTCGGACGACGGTGCGACGATCGACGGAGCGGGAATCGACATTTCCGACGGGACCTACCGGCAGCTCCATCACGGCGATCATGCGGGCACGCAGATCGCGGAGGCGTGGGGAGTCTCGGCGACTGCCGCGCTCTATCGTGTCGACGCGCTGCGCGACGCTGCGCGCAACTATGGAATCGTCGATACGCGTTTCTTCGCCTGGTACGAGGACGTCGAGCTGTGCGCACGTCTCGTGGAGCGCGGTTGGCGCATGCGCGTCGTACCGGAAATTCTGGCGCGGCATGAGGGCTCGGCGAGCGCCGCGTCGCTCGGCGCGGCGGGCATGCGGCTGCGCATTCGCAATCGCTACTTCGTCAATCGCCTTCACCCAGCCGTGGGCCGGCGCTCGGCACTGTTGCGCGAGGACCTGCGGCGGCTGCTTCGGGCGTTCGCGATGTTCCGCTGGCGGCAGGTGCTTGGAATCAAGCTGGCCGTGGCCGAGGGTTTGTTCAGCCGGCTCGCATCACGCCGGGCGCCGCCGGGCACACTGCGGCCTTGAAAATTCGGAGTCGCGCTCCGAGTCTTCATGGCATCGACAAAGCGATCTCCGTGCTTCCGCTCGATGATCTCTCGGCGACGTCCACCACATTCCAGTAACGGCGCGGAACTTGCGAGCTGCGAACACACATGAGTTTCATCGAGGAGGATCCCCATGCTCGGAGAGAAGGATGCCATGGCAACCGTCGCGGTCAAGGACCTCATGGCGGCGAAGAAGTTTTACGAAGAGACGCTCGGCCTGACGTTGTTGCATGAAGAGGGAGGGGGAGCACGGCTGTACAAGAGCGGAAAGACGTCTCTTCTCGTCTACGAGTCGAAGTATGCCGGCACGAACGAAGCCACTGCCGTCACCTGGAGCGCGGGGAAGGATGTCGAGACAATCGTCGACGGACTCCGGGGGAAAGGCGTCGTGTTCGAGCACTACGACATGCCCGGGATGACGCTGCAGGGCGATGTGCATGTCGGGGGGTCGATGAAGATCGCCTGGTTCGAGGATCCCGACGGAAACATCCACGCCCTGATCAGCGAATGAGCGCTCGGTGATGGGGAGAGCGGGCGTCCCGCGCCCGCCCTGTCCCACGAGCGACGCAAGGAGAGCGGGCGTCCCGCGCCCGCCCCTGTCCCACGAGCGCCGATCCAGCCCACCCCCGAGGAGAGTCGGGCGTCCCCCGCCCGCCCCTGGGTGTGTTCGTGGGTGTGGTTCGCCCACCCGAGACTGTCACAGCCTTGCAAGCAACCGGGCGAAGCGATTGCGCTTCGCCCGGTCACCTTACCTCACTTCGCGGCCACTGCCGCAGGCTTCACATCATTCGAGTTGATGTCGAACGTGATCATGAAACCGTTCGATCCCTTGTACTCGAAGGCCTTGTCCCCTAATCGATAGGCCTCGACCTTGTTCGGCATCATGACGAAGCCGTCGTTTCGCGGAGCTCCCCAGTACACCAGGTTTTTGATGACGACCGGATCGTCGGTCATTCCCTGGAAGCGGGTCAGCACGACTTCCGCAGCCTTCCCTCCGTCGAGCTTCGCTACCGCCATGTCCTTCCCGCTGCTCCACTCCATCTTCGCGTCCTTGGCGATGGTGAACGAATTCCATTTCACCGGATAGACGTGGCCCAGAATCGCGGTGATCCCTTCGCGCTGCTTCGCCGTCACGGAAGGATCGAAGGTGAGAACTGCCCAGTCCATCTGCCCCTTCGAGAAGTCGCTTCCCAGATCGCCGGCGACCCAGAACAAGGCGTCATCGAGCTTCGTGTCGCCAAAGTTTCCCTTGTTCACCTTCACCGCATTGTTGAAGCGGCAAAAATGCGACAATTCGTGGCCCTCGTGATGGGCCGATGGCTCGGGGTTGAAATAGCACTGGCAGAACATCGGACAACTGCAGGCCTCGATGATCGAGGCGTTCATCGACCAGGACGGCTTGGCAGCCGCGTCGCCGGCGACCAGCTGTCCCCCGAACAGGGTTACGAACAAAACGAGAGCGACCGGAATCACTCCCGCCACCGCATACCTCACGACTTTCCTCATTCTCGACTCCTTTCATGAAACGTTGATTCTTTCGGACTCGGACTCATGTGGAATCGCGCGGGAGGGGCGCGGCACGATCGCCACTCGATCCATTCGGGCCGGCAGGAAAACGAGATCTCGAAGCGGATCGATCCCCGTGTACGCCGGCCCGCTGCACGACTTGCCGGATGCCACATCGAGAGTCCTCGTGGAGAACGACTCGAGCGAGCCGTGGCAGCATCCGGTCAGAAGCCGCCACACCGCTCCATCTCGCTTTTCAAGGAGCGAATTCTACCGCAAACGGTGCGGCGATGAGAAATCGCGCAGGCGACGCAGTTCGCCCGGGCGTTTCACGGCGAGGTAGCGGAGGGAGGAATCGACGCTTCCCTCTCGCCTGGGCCGCTGCAGCCGGCGCTCACCGCGCTGGCCATTCGTATCTTTCCGGAGCTCGCCGGTACGTTTTCCCACTCTTCCTTTCTCTTTCGTCTAGGAGGGGTGGTGGAGCGTTGATGCGAGCCTGCGAGGTGACGCGAGGATGCATTGGGCGGCGGGCTCGGCTCTCTCAGCAGGCGTCAGGGGGTGAGCGAAACGGGCGGTGACGAGTGGCCGCGGCGGAGTGAGGCAGAGCGATTCCAGAGCAGCGCAGGCTGGCGGAGGAGCGGTGCGAGAGAGCAGGCGTTGTTGTCATGAGGAGTCGAGCCAGGCTCGCGCTCGTCGACCTCCGGCCGCGAAGGCGGCCGCAACAACCTCAGCCCCGCCCGTGAGGGCGGGGTCACCAATCATGCGCAGTTCCTCGGAAGGCCGCGAAGGCGGCCGGCACAGTCGGATCACTGTTGGAGGGCACGCAACGATCCTGCGATGATCTCGTTCCCCGCGGAGCGGCCGGATCCGGCGGCACCACATCGACGAGTCGACCGTGCAGAAGGGTGTGCGACAGGCAGCGCTGGCTGCGGGAATCACCAAGCCTGCAGGCCCACATACGCTTCGCCACTGTTTCGCCAGGCATCTGCTCGAGGACGGGAGGGGGAAAGTTACGTGATCGGAGAGGGGAAAATTGCGTGATTGTTTGACACCATGATCGGTCTCCTTTCGAGGTTGAGATCCGATCAGTGGACACCCCTCCGGGCAGCAGAGGCGAGCCGTCACCCGACTCACGAGCCGAAGCCCCAAACTCCTGAGGCACGCGCAAGCGCGCCGCGAAGCGGCTTCGTTCAACTCTACGCTGCAGCTGACGCGAACCGCTGCAACATTTCGGGTCAGCCATACTTCATAGCGTGCGGTTCGCCCAGCTGAGCGCTGAGCCGTTAGCCGCTGGCCACTGCTATCATCGAATCGATGAGTCCGACGATCTTCCGGGCAGGAACGTACCGCTTCTACTTTTTCTCTCTGGAGGAGTCTCGACTCCACGTCCACGTGCAGAGTCCCGACGGCGAGGCGAAGTTCTGGGTCGAGCCGGAAATCGAGCTGGCCCGGAACGAGCACCTTTCCCCGAAGGATATCGGTAGAATAGAGAAGCTGGTCAGGGAACACGAGAATGAAATCCGCCGCGCATGGAAGAAGCACTTCGGGGGTTGAGGTGACGAACATTTCGCCCTGGGGCGTGTGGATACTTCTCGAGGATCGGGAGCTGTTTCTTCCTTTTGAGAAGTTTCCCTGGTTTCGCGAGGCTTCAGTCGCGAAAGTTCTGCGTGTCGAGCGTCCCGGCAGCGATCATCTCTATTGGCCGGAGCTCGACGTGGATCTGTCCATCGAATCGATCGAGCACCCTGAACGGTTTCCACTCGTTTCGCGCGGCTAACAACAGCGTTGCACCGGCCGATACTACACCGTGAAACGGGCGTTCATCGCGTGCGCGGCTGCGCCGGTGAACGCCAACGTTAGATGCCACGACAGCACTACAGGCATAGACAACAGATGCGAACACTCCTGATTCTTGCTCTCGTCTTTGGTACGGTGGGCTGTCGTGACATCGCCACGGAAGAACGTATCAAGCAGATCGAAGACCGAGTTGCGGCACTAGAACAGCGTGGGTCCAGTTCGGCGGCACCGGCAGTGGCTACGCCAAGCTCGGCTTCAGCGCCCAGTCAAACCGCCACGTCGCAATCGGCTGTACAGCCCACCGGCGGCGTGCCCGGGCAAGATCCGGCCGCAGCGGAGGCGGTGCTCATCGCGCATTGCACCGAGAAATGGCCGAGTGATTTCAATCTGCGTGCGTACTGCCAGAAACAGCAACGAGAGGCGGTGGCAAAGCTGAACCAGCCACCCCCGGCGGACATCCCCGCCGACGCCATGGCCGTGATCCGTTCCAAGTGTGCTGAAAAGTGGCCTACGGATTACAACATGCGGGGGTATTGCGAGAATCAGCAATTCGAGGGATACCGCGAAGCGAACAGGTGACGCGGCCTAATGCATAGGACTCTTTGCCGCATCGGGACCGGTTGAGAGGTGCCAGACCGCCCAGGTCGAGCGCCGGCCCGGGAGTGCGTTGACGGTTGAATTCGATGCGGTAATGAGTTCAGTTGGACGAAGCCGTGTGCCACTGTGGGACCTTGGGGACGGAGCTTCTGTTCTCGGCGTCTGCGGCAGTTTCCATGGCCTTGGAGCCGCAAATTCCTTTTTATCTGCGAGATGCGCGGCGGCTGAATCGTGACCATTGCAAACCCTGCAGAGACAGAAGCTCCGTCCCTTGACAGCCGCGCAGGCTGTCATCCCGAAGCGGGCGGAGGGGTGGGGAAGCGAGGGATCTCGCCCCGTTCCCTACGAGCCCCGTGGGGCAGCCGTTCACCTCACCGCACCCCGGGTGTCGAATGCGCTCGAGTTCCGCGCGTCGCTCAGAAGCTGAGCCAGATCCAGTCGTTCTCCAGCCCGAACATCAGCCGTCCCGCCGCGGCGTAGCGCGCGGTGCACTTCGAGGCGTGCTGCATGAGCACGTGTACGTCGCGGAAGTGGCGCTCGAACGGCTGGCCGATCCGGATCGACGACGTGCCGACCGAGTCGTTGACCAGGCGCACCGCTTCGGCCGACGCTTCCGCGGCGAAGCACACCG
>DATKDP010000028.1:0-2744 GCA_035546335.1 Thermoanaerobaculia bacterium
GCGAACAGCTTCCGCAGCTCCTCACCCGTGAACGTGTCGTCCTTCCGCTCCTTGAAGAACGCCGCCAGGTCCTCGCGGCTGTGGCAGTCGCGACGGACCGTGAAGAACGCGGCCAGCTCGGTCACGAGCACGATCCCGGTCCGGTCCCGCATGCACTTGCCGAGCGCGGCCATCAGCGTCGCGCGCGGGTGGATGTACTCCTTCATCGCGTTCTCATCGCCCGACGAGACGATCGCGACCACCGGGCGCATCGCCTCGAGCGCGCGGAAATCGAAATCGGAGGAGCCGTGGTGCGGCGCCTTCACGATCTCCGCCTCGAGCTGCGCCGGCGCCAGGTGGTTCAGCATCCGGTCCATCGACTCCTGGTTCAGGTCCCCCGTGAACCCGAAGCGCACGTTGCCGTACGTCAGCCGGAACGCGATCGAATGACCGTTGATCGTGTGCGACGCGGACCGCGCGCCGCCGCCCGCCGCGGCGCCCAGGTGCGGCTCCGGCGACTTGCTCGCCTCGTGGAAGTACGGCAGCGCGGGGACCGTCTCTCCGGTGTCCGGGTCCTCGGCCTCGGTGGCGAACGGACCCTGCAGCTCCACCTCGATCCCCTCGTCGTGCAGGAAGTCGAAGATCTCGTCGGCGTCCATCCCGAATGCGACCCGGCGCACGTCGATCGGCCCGCGCGTCTCCCAGTGATCCAGCGACTTCCGCCACCGCTTGAACGGCGCGTTCGCCATGTCCTCGGCGGCGTCGCGCGGGTCGTCGTACAGGTCGATGGCCAGCAGCTCGTCGTCGACCTCGATGGAACGACCGAACTTGTCCGCGTCCTTGATCCGCTTGCCCTGCGCGTCGTTCGTCGGGCGCGTCACCAGCCCGCTGTGGCAGACCCGCCGCGGATGGATGAACAGCCGCTTGCGCGCCGCGATGCGCGTGTCGGTCTCCGACCGGAAGATGTCGTTCAGCCCGTCGTAGTGGTCCGCATCGCCGTGTGTGACCACGATCGCGGCCACCTCGAGCGGCTCCGCCGCGCTGCTCTGCCGGTACCGGAAACGGGCGGCCGCGTGGCGCGCGAAGAGCTGGTTGTCGCCGCCGTCCACGAACACGATCCGGCCCGCCGGCGACTCGAGGATCATGCCATCCCCCTGCTGCACGTCGATCATCGAGAAGCGCAGGACCCCATCATCGCGCAGCCGAGGCGACCCCTTGATGAAGCCGACATCCTCGCCTTCCCACCGTTCGACCAGCCGGACCTCCGTCCAGCCATCCTGCTCGCCCAGCACCTCGACCTCGTCGCCGAACGCCAGCACCGTCTTGCGGCGCGACTTCCCGTTCCGTTCCGCCCGCACGACGACCAGATCCTCATCGATGAACGCGGCCATTGGCTTCGCTCCTGGATATCCGGGATCCCCGATTCATGGCTCGGGAGGTGCCGGAGCGTGAAACGCCTTGCCTGTTCCGGATTCGAACACCCTGGCAGAGAACTCCCGGTCAGCTTCGCCCCTCCGCTATGCGTTCTCCTGCGGCTTGTTCAGCGCGTACACTCGAATGTGCTCAACGTCCATCTCATCGCTCCAGTGCGCGAGAATGAAGTCCGTTCCAATCTGGATCACTTCGAATTGCGCCGGAGCGTCGATGCTCCCCAGAAACACTCCATCCGGCGAGAACACTCTCCAGGTAGCAGGTTCATGCCGAGCCGGCCTGTAATCAGATAGCCACACGTTGCCCTCTGAATCAGCAATGGCTCGATCGTATGGCGGCATTGTGCCCGGGAATGGCAATACACTCAACATGCGCTCCATCGACGGGCGCATGCCCTCGCGCTCGGCAAGCTCCAGCCGCTCACGCCGGTATTGATCGATATCGGCCGCGGTCACTGCGCGCGGCTGCATGGACAGGCGCACCACTCTCTCCAGCTCCCCGTTGGCCGAGTACGTGTACAGCTCGTATGTGCTCGCAGAGCCGAAATGGACTGCGTTCCCTGCGACCGCTGTAACCGGAACTCGCGCGAACGGGACGCCGGTAAGCTGCCAGTCGTCGCCCGTTACAATGCGAAACACCTCGGCCGATGGAAACCGACCGAACGTGTGCGGTACCGTGCCGAGTGGATCGTAGCGGTAGTATGGCACCGAATCACGCACCACGCCGGATGCAGCTCCGGGAGAACTCCAGATCGGAACTCCCGCTGCGATGATCGATCCATCAGCAAGGGGTCCACGGATCAGGATCTGACGGCCGTCCGGTGACGAATAATGCTGCGACCGGACGAATTCTCCGTCGGGAGAGAATACCGACAGACGGCTGGGCAGGAAATCATAGGCGAGTAGCGAATCACCGGGCAGAATCCAGACTCGCTGCAGGTCCTGAAACTCGCCAGGCCCTTCGCCGCTGCGTCCGATCGAGGCGAGGTGCCTGCCCTCGGGATCGTAGAAACGCAGCTCGTTGGTACCACCGTTCGCGATGACGACACGACCATCGGAAAGTCGAACGGCTGAGGATGCACGGTACAGCTGATACTCGGCCGGACCGTCCACCACGCCAATGTCAAGAAGCGGATCACCGGAAATCGTCCAGGCCTCCGCGGCGTTCCATGCCGCCGACGTGCTCTCCACAATCGTTACGCCGGCGCTGTCACGGGTGATACTACGCGAGGCCGACCCTCCGTCCGATGCACACGCAGTTGCCGTCACGGCTGCGAGAATGAGCATCACGGATCTGCAAGGCGCATGATGCTTCATGTGCTCAGATCGACCGTA
>DATKDP010000029.1:0-3377 GCA_035546335.1 Thermoanaerobaculia bacterium
GCCACCGAACTGTGCGGCAGCCCAGCCCGCTCGATCCCGTTGTAGCTGAGCAGGCCCCGCTCGAAGATCGAGGCTAGGTTCTTGGCCGAGACGATGTAGTGCAGCTCCTCGAGCTCCGCCCGTTCCATCCGCGCTCCCGCATCCCTCCAGCCACGAAGCTCCCGCTTGATGATCGGCCCTGCGATGCGCCACTGTGGTCAGAACTGTGGTCACGCGGGCACCGAGATGGGTGCGGCGCCACCCGATCGCCAGAATTCCCCAATGAATTGCGGAGCCGACGGGCAGACTCGAACTGCCGACCGGCGGTTTACGAAACCGCTGCTCTACCACTGAGCTACGTCGGCGCGGGATTTCCTAGTAATTCTCGCATACCTACTGAACGGTGAAGCAACGGTTCGGTGCAGGTGCGCAATAGTTGTGGCCGTTGCTGTTTTTCTTCTTGGTGGTCTCGGCTAGACCGCACGGCCATACGTGGCGGTGAAAGCGGACGGGACGCGACCCCGGATGTCGGACTTCTGCATGCGACCGATGTACAGCTGCGTCGTCGAGATCGACTTGTGTCCCGCCAGCTGCAAGGACGATCGGCGCCTCGACACCCTGGCGCACTCAGTTGGTTATCTCGGTGTGCCGTGAGCGGTACGCCTGGAACCCTTCGATGCCCTTGGTTCGGACTGAGGCCGAGCCGACATGTGTCGGAGAGGCTTCGTTACGTCATATTGCAGCGCAGAAAGCCGTCGCCACTGCCGGCGTAGCGGTAGGTACACGACGTAGGTGCCAACATCCCTATATTTGTGGCCCATGCCGGTGGACCGCGACCGCTACCGCGCCCTCTGCGGCGCTTTTCCGACAGGTGTGACAATCGCGACAACCGTTGATGCTACCGGCGCGCCAAAGGGCCTGACGACTCAGTCGTTCATCGGGCTGTCGACCGAGCCGCCGCTGATGCTCGTGGCGGTGGACAAGACATCTCGCACCCTCTCCGCGCTGCGTCACACTCAGAAGTTCGTGATCAACTTCCTGAAGCTGGGGAGCGAGGAGATCTCGACGCTCTTCGCGTCCAAGGCCGCGAACAAGTTTCGCGGGTTCACCTGGGACGCATCCTCAATCGCAGGCGGAGCGCCGATCCTCCGCGACAACGTCGTCGCGTTCGCCGAGTGCGTTGTCGTACAGACGATCGAGGCCGGTGATCACTTCATCTTCGTCGCGAGCGTCGAAGGTGGAGAGCTCCTGGGCGGCATCCCGCTGATGTACTACCAGCGCACCTACGCGCCGTGGCCGAAGGAGGAGCCGACGCCGCCCATCGGATGAGGCCTCGTCTCCCCGACGATGGGCCGCGCGAGCAACTTCGATTCCGAGGGCACGATTGTCGCGATCCGCGATTTCGTGCGCGACCGTCAGACCGACATGCTCCGCAAGTCTTGTAGGTCCGCTGGCACGTCCGCCATTCGCGCATAAGCAGGACCCGCCGCTGTAACGCGATCGTGCAGTCGGCATTGGCGATGACGCTCAGAGGAACACTGCGACGTCTTCGTCTGTGTATAGCTCAGAAGCTCCTCGAGTGACTCCTCCGATCCGATACCGCTTGCCTTGTACCCGTCGAAGGGCGCGCGAATGAAGTGGCGTCCGTGCACCGCTAATCCACGCGTACCCGGCCTCGATTTCCTCCAGCGAGACGGTGTGCCGCGCGCACGTCGTGTGTCCGAATGTTCGCGGAGAGACCGAAGGGAACGTCGTGTGCCATCGCGATCATGCTTTCCTCATCGGACCAGACGATGACGGACGAGACGGGACCGAATAACTCCTCTTGCGCGATCCGCATTGAGTGTTCGACTTTGCGCGAACAGTGTGGGCATCATCGAGAAGGCGAGGCGGCGGGCAGCAGCCGTTCGGCGTGGAGGGCTACGACGGCGGTCGGTGGATCCCCATCGACCTGAGCGATGTCGTGGTGCACGTCTTCGTGCCCGAGGAGCGAGAACTGTACCGGCTCGAGCGTCTCTGGGTCGACGCGCCGGTCGTCCTGCGCATCGCCTAAGGTCTGTAGCGCTAAGCTGCCTCGCGAATGGACATTGGCGTTTACATGTTCCCAGACGAACACGCGATGCGGATCGACGAGCTGGCACGCGCCGCGGAAGAGCGCGGCTTCGAGTGCTTACTGGTGCCCGAGCACACTCATATACCCGCTTCGCGGCGAACTCCCGCCCCTTTCGGTGGCGAGCTCCCTACCTATTACTGGAGCTCGATCGACCCGTTCGTCGGGCTCGCGATGGCGGCGGCTGTGACGACGCGAATCAAGATCGGCACGGGCATCTGTCTTGTCGTCGAGCGCTCACCGATCGTCACAGCCAAGGCGGTCGCGAGCCTTGACTTCATGTCAGGTGGTCGGTTCATCTTCGGCGTTGGCGGCGGATGGAACGCTGAGGCCATGGAGAACCACGGAACGCGTTTTAGCGATAGATACGAGGTCCTGCGCCAACGGGTGCTTGCAATGAAACAGATCTGGGGAAATGAGGCGGCGGAGTTCCACGGCAGCCTGGTCGATTTCGACCCCATCTGGTCGCGGCCGAAGCCGGTACAGCGGCCACACCCCCCGATCCTCCTTGCCGGCGAGAGCGCGAAGGTCCGGCAACGGGTCGTCGAGTACTGCGACGGATGGCTACCGCGGGCAAAGGCGAGCCCTGACATCCCGGCCGGTATCGCGGATCTCCGCGCGCGCGCCGAAGCGAGCGGACGCGATGCTCGGAGCATCAGCGTGACCGTCTTCGGAGCCAAGGGAGACGCCGCGGTACTGGACTCATACCGCGCAGCAGGTGCCGATCGCGTCGTGCTGGGATTGCCTGCGGCGAATCGGGAGATCGTCCTGCCGCTCCTTGACCAATACGCACGCCTCCTCTCGGTCTAGCCTGAACAGCCCACAAGTCGACCCGACAGTTCCGAGCTAACCTCGACCAAACGAAAGCGGCCAATCATTTGGCTGTCTCACCAACCAGAGGAGGACCGCTTCCGTGACCAATGATGAGCTCTTGTTCCGCCATCGTCTGCGTCTGTTCGCACGCGCTCGCGACGTCGGGGTCAGTCAAGCCTGTCGCGAGCTCCCACTCGAGCCGGCGCATCTGCTTTAGCCCTCGCCGGTGCTCCGACGTCCGAGGTAGGCCTCTCGGATCTGCTCGCTGGCCAGTAGCTCGCTGGCCAGGCCCTCGAGGACGATCCGTCCGGTCCGCAGCACGTAGCCCCGGTGCGCGATCGAAAGAGCGAGGCTCGCGTTCTGTTCGACGATGAATATGGCGGTGCCGCGCTTATTGACCGCTACGATCTGATCGAGGACGCGATCTACAAAGATCGGAGCGAGGCCCATGGTGGGCTCATCCATGCAGACGAGG
>DATKDP010000030.1:0-2085 GCA_035546335.1 Thermoanaerobaculia bacterium
GTCGGGCTCGACACACACCTCCGCCTGGCAGTGGCTCGGGAAATGTGGTCTCCTCTTCAACGCTCACCCCGCCCCTCCCTGCCCGCACGGCTCGTCGCTGTTGTCTGTGCGTTCGATCTGCTCACCCGCTCCACATCCAGAAACCGAGGTCTCACGCCGGACCACGCCATGCGCGTGCTCGCCTCCAGGGCGGACAGCCGCTACGATCGTCGTATCTTGCGCCTCTTCGCCTCGGCGATCGGTATCTTCCCCGCAGGAAGCGTGCTCGATCTGTCGGACGGCAGCGTTGCTCTGGTGACGAACGGAGCGACCGGGAGTGGCCGGCCGACGCTTCGCTTGATTCGACATTCGCCTGTGGCGCCGGTGTCCCCGGCTCGAACCGAGGGCGGGAGCATCGCGATTGCGGGTTGTGCGGATCCGGCCGAACGAGGGGTCAATGTCATCCATTACTTCATGCCGAACTGAGGCTGGCGATAGCTATCCACACCATCAGAGTAGAATGACAGACATTCATGACACTCGAACCCGGCCGTCTGGTTGCGCATGACCGGATCGTTGCCTCTCTCGGTGCCGGTGGAATGGGCGAGGTTTATCGCGCGAGCGCGTGGACGCGACGCTCTCGTCGCGGTCATCTGCGAGTCGCCGGACGTGATGGCGCTCTATAACGAGGTGGTCGCGGGGACTGAAGAGCCGCGTTGGTCACAAGAGCTTCTCGACGCACTGACGTCGGGCCCTCCCTCTGCGGGGTAGCATCAATGGCCTGGACCGAGAACACCGTGAAACGGCCGTGATCGACCGATTTGCCGAGAATGGCGAAGGCGACGTCAAGAAGCTCGTGAATGTAAAGCCGCGGAGATACCGGCTCCGAGCAGGAAGCTGGCGCGTCACTGAGGGGTCGCGGAACCTGTAGCACTCAGCATTCAGCGTTGGAGGTTCCGCAGGGGTACAACCTCGATCGCCTTTTCGAGTTGTCCGAGCACGCACTGTTAAAACTTTGGACATAGTTTTAACAGTTCGATAGTCTTCGTAGTCATGAGACGACGAGACTCCGCCGCAGACCGTTCGCTGACTCTGAAGGAGACCGCTTTCAGAGCGATGGCTTCTCCTCATCGGCTCGAGTTGATCACGGCTCTCGGCGACGCCGGCTCGGCATCGATCGCCGAGCTGGCGCTGGTGCTCGGGCGAACTCCACACTCGCTCTACTACCACATCAAGCTCCTCGAGGAAGCGGGAATCGTCGTGCCGGCGGAGAAGCGTCGCCGCGGACGCCGGGATGAACAAGTGTGGGCCCTCGCCGCGGAGAAGATTCTGCTCAGCGTGTCCCCTGGCGGTAGCGGGTTCCATGCAGAGCGTTCGAAGGCGATCGAGTCGATGCTCCGCCTCACCGCTCGCGAGTTGCAGACCGCCATCGAAAGGTCCTCCACGACCCGCGAGTCGGAACACCGCGAGATCATCGGCATGCGGATGAAGGGCCGCGTTGATGAAGCGACCCTCCGACAGATCAACCGGCTCATCGACCGGCTCGAAGCGCTGATGCGGAAATCGAACCGGGAGGAGAAGGACGACCGGCTCTTCGCACTCACGATTGTTCTCAACCCGGTCGCAGACAGAACCTCGCGGGAGGACGCCAATGGTCGTTGATCACGCGCTTGCACTCTTTCTCGTCGTATTCGCTCCGGTCCTTGGACGATGGTCCTGGCGGCGCCTCGACCACGCTCTCTCGCAGAGAAGGGATGATGCGCGCCTGACGGCATATTCGGAGACGATGGTGGCGGAATGGGCCCTCGCGATCGGCGTGCTCGTTCTTTGGATCTCGTCGAATCGGCTGGCTGAAGATCTTGGCCTGGCCGTGTCATCGTCTATGAGTTTTTTCATCGTGACGGTCACCGTTGTCGTCTTCAGCATCTTCCTTCTCGCCCAGGCGCGATCCAATCACACGATGACCTCAGAGTCCGGCGCGAATCTTCGGCGCCAGATGGAATCGGTCGAGCAACTCCTTCCTCACAGCGCGGGCGAACGATCGGTCTTCATGGCCCTTTCGGTGACGGCCGGCTTCTGCGAGGAGCTTCTCTACCGCGGGTTCCT
>DATKDP010000031.1:0-3569 GCA_035546335.1 Thermoanaerobaculia bacterium
GAGCCTCTCGAACTCTTCCCACCTCTTCTGTGGATTGTCGTCCGTGCCGCCGCGGGCCTCGATGTGTCTGCGCACGAGATCTTTTCCAAGGTTGTAGTTGATGACGTAGCTGCGGTACGTATCGAAGAATCGAACTCGCTGCTTTGCGCGAGCCGGCTCGCTCAACGTGTACGTCGTGAGCCATTCTGCGGCCTGATCTGCAGTGATCTCGCCATTGAGGTAACGCCGGGCTGCTTCGTTGCCGGCGTACGCCAGCTCCCTCACGATATTATGAATCCTGTAGTAGCGATCCGCTTTCGCCGGGTCGATTCCGGCCAGCGGAAAGAGCTCTCTCTTCTCGTATTCGACTCTCTCGTTTCCCGGGAAGGCAACCTCGATGCCGTAGTTCGCGCTTCCCTCCGCGATGAGGCTCATCGGGCTGTTCAGGGGATAGACCGAGAACTCCTGCCATCCGCGATCGACGACCAGATTCTTTTCCAGCAGAGCGTTGTACAGGTGATGGCCGGGGTAGCCCTCATGGCAGGCAAGATCGATCGCGCGGTCGATGTAGATCGGGAGGTCGATGTTCACCTGAATCAGGCTGCGATAGCCCCCCTGATACCAGTTGTATCCGCTCCAGGACTTGTCCTTCACATACTCGACCGTGAAGCTCTCACCCGGAGGAAGCGGAATGTTGGGAAGTGTCCGTTCGCGGCAGGCGTTGATGGCGGTCTGGAATACGGTGTCGAGCCTGTCGACTGGAATGACGAAATCGCGGCGGAATGCCTCATATCGTTCGGCCAGTGCGCCCGGGCCCGGAAGTTCCGCCTCGAGGCGCGCCAGAATCGCCTTGTAATAGGACTCCGGGTACGCCGGCGCGACCGCGTCGTAGAGTGCCCAGGACTCTTCGTCGAAGGTCAGTTCTTTTCCTTCGAGCATGATGACCCTGGCAATCAGCGACTGCAGATGCCGCGTTAGAAAGCGTCGGCGAAACTTCGAGATTTCGTCGCCCTCGTCCGGCATCCCGTAGAGCTCCGCCAGGAGTCGGTTCGCCTCCGTGCGGATCTCCTCGAGGCCGGGCTTCGTAGCTGCGACTTCGATCTTCCAGTTCTCCGGACCGTAGTAAGCGTCGACGTAGTTCGAGTCGTGCTCGCCGACGGCGAGGACCAGCTTGACGTACCCTTCGGCAATCTCGTTCATCGACCGGCTCGAGCTAACTCTGGATCCCATTCCCGGTTGAAGCGGGATGCAGGACGAGGCGAGAAAGAGCAAGCAAAGCGCGATTACAGCGGTGCGTAGACTCATGAAGGAGGGGTCCTCTCGAGTGAGGTTCTGAGGTAGTGAGCAGCGGCATTCGGGGCGGAAGCGTACCATGTACGTGATGGAAAGTTTGTGACGAAGGCGCGATGTTCTCTCATGCTTGGAGTCAGCTATTCTTTCAAACAGGATTAGAGGATGCTCCTGTTCCAGAAACGCTTTCATGACGGGATCGCCAGCGGCGCGATCGACCTGACGTTCCGTACGTGGGCGAGGCCTCACGTGAAGGCTGGAGGCCGGTATCGGTGCCATCCGATCGGCGTCGTCGAAGTGGAGTCGATCGAGCGGGTGACGCTCGAAAGCATCACGGATCGGGACGCTGTGAGATCCGGTTTCGGCGATCGCGAAGAGTTGCTCGCGTATATGGCGCAGGTTCAGGGGAATGGCGATCGGGAAGTGTTCCGCATCGAGTTCCGCTATGGCGGAGATGGGGATCGGGTGAGCGTCGCCCTCGAGACCGACATGAGCGACGAGGACATCGAGGCGATCGCGGAGAAGCTCGCGCGGCATGACGCCCGCAGCGCGCACGGCGCCTGGACATCCGAGACACTCGAGCTCATCCGAAGGCATCCGCAGGTCGCCGCGTCGAAGCTCGCGGCGATGGTTGGACGGGAAAAACTCGCGTTCAAGGCAGATGTCGTCAAGCTCAAGAAGCTCGGTCTGACGCAGAGCTTCGAAGTCGGCTACGAGATCTCGCCGCGCGGCCTCGAGTGGCTCAGGCGGCGGAAGAAGAGAAAACCGGTAAAATCAGGACGATGACTCGCTATGTGCAGAAAATCCTGCTTGGAGGAAAAGAGCGGTGGTTCGGGTGGGAAGTCGACGGCGTCGGAACTGAAGTCGCGGGGCTCGTGCTGGCTGAGGGGATTTCGGAGGAAGAGCTCAGAGCGAAAGGAGTCCGGAAATTCGTGCCGATGTCATTCGACGACTTCATCGGGCTGGGCGCGATGACTTCGAACGTGAAAGACGCCCCGCTGGACGATCAGGATCTCGATTACCGGTTCGACGCGCTCCAGGTGGCGATCGACCGTTTTCATGCGCAGGGGTATCACGACGTGCCGAAGCTGTTCCTCGAGGAAATGTTCGGCGAGAACGGCCTCAGAGATTCGCGGGTCGAGTCGCGTCTGCAGGAGTGGGAACGATCCGGTGTGATCGAGCTGTCGCGGGCGGATGAGCGGTACATCAGAATACTTCGGCGATTCACGTAAGGCGCGGGAGCGGCATGTTCAGCGGTGATTCCTGGAATGAGGTTGCGCGCGAGCTGAAAGAGCGCCGCTCCGTTGTGATCGCTACCATCGTTCGCGACAGCGGATCGGTGCCGCGCACGACCGGCGCGCGAATGCTCGTCTATGCCGATCAGCTCACGCTGGGAACCGTGGGCGGCGGGCTTTTCGAGGCTCTCGTCATCCGCGATGCCATGGAGGTCCTCGATCGCGGCCGCAGTGAGACGAGAACCTATTCGTTCAATCCCGAGGGAGTGACGCCCGATGCATTCGGAGCGGTGTGCGGTGGACGTGTAGACATCTTTTTCGATGTGGCGCTTCCGCCGGACCGGCTACTGATCGTCGGAGGAGGACACTGCGGGAGGGCGCTGGCAGAAGCGGCATCGCGGCTCGACTTCTCGATCGTCGTCGCGGACGACCGCGCCGAGTTTTCCCGGCCGGAGGACTTCGAGTTTCCCCGCGTGGAGAGCGTAATGCATCTGCCTGCTGATTTCGACGGGTTACCGCAACCGGACAATCGCACCTACGTCGCGCTCGTGAGCAAGGGCTACGTCACGGATGAAGCGGCGCTACGGAGAGTGATCGACACGCCTGCGGCATACATCGGAATGATCGGAAGCCGGCGCAAGCGCGACATCGTGTTCGAGCGGCTGCGCGCGGACGGCGTCCCGGAAGAAGCGATCGGGCGCGTGCGAAGCCCCATCGGAATGGAGATCGGCGCCGACAGCCCGCAGGAGATCGCGATCGCGATCCTCGCGGAGATCATTGCGGTGAAGAAAGCCTCGGAACGCGGGCGGCCCGCGAACCAGAAAGGCGTCGCTCTGGAACCCCTCTCTCCGCCGCGGGGAGAGGGGCAGGGGTGAGGGGCGTTGAAACCGGAGCGAATCTTCCCGCGGGGCGAGGGTAGATGATAGAGCGTCCCTACAGTACGTCGCCCGCCGCACCCTCCACCTTCAGGTCCTCGAACAAAAACGTCGAGAGATACCGCTCCCCGTTGGAGGGAATCAGCACGACCACGCGCTTGCCTTTTCCGAGCTTCTTCGCAACCTCGAG
>DATKDP010000032.1:0-9379 GCA_035546335.1 Thermoanaerobaculia bacterium
ACTCTGTCAATAGAAAATTGATAAACTAATAGGGTAATACACATTCGGCGAACAGTCAGTCCTGCCTATCTTCTTGGGATGGATATGTTTCGCCGGAGCCGGCGTTCAGGAACCGGGGCCTATCCAGTAAACTACCGCTAGAGGCTAGATAGATCGAGCAGATAGCAGATAGCAGAGGGGCAAGAGGGAGAGGGGCAAGAGGGCAACAAGGAGGCGTCAATCTGCTATCTGCTATCTGCTATCTGCCATCTGCTATCTCCAGCCTCCAGCCTCCAGCCTCCAGCCTCCGAGCCTCACCCCACTCCCTCCCTTCTCTCGCCGGCGAGCGCATCGCGTTCGCGGCCCTGTTCTTCCCAGCGGCGGTAGAGCTCCACGAGCCGCTGCGCGAGCAGGGCATTCGACGACTGAAGGGCGCGGGTCCTGTCGCCGTCACGATAGACCTCTTCGCTGCAGAGCAGGGCATCGTTCTTCTCGCGCTCCGACTCGAGCGAGGCGATCTCCTTCTCGATCGACGCGATCTCCTCTTCGATTCTCCGCAGGAGTTTCTCGCGCCGTTTCGCCTCGTTGCGATCGACTTCCTTCGGTGGCAGGGGGGCGGGCGTGAGGCTTCGCCTCGCGGAGACGATCGCGGCTTCCTCTTTGAACTTCTGAACGAGCCGGGAGTAGTTGCCGTGATGCACTTCGGCTTCACCATCCTCGACCAGCAGAATCTGCTCGGCGATCCGATCGATGAAGTAGCGATCGTGCGAGACGACGATCAACGCTCCGGTGAAGCGCTCGAGCGCCGCTTCCAGCGCCTCGCGCGTGTAGACGTCGAGATGATTCGTCGGCTCGTCGAGCAGCAGCAGATTGCCCCCCGCGTACATGATCTTCGCCAGAGCGAGCCGTCCCTTCTCCCCTCCGGAGAGGGCCCGGATCTTCTTGAAGACGTCCTCGCCGAAAAACGAGAACCGCGCCAGGTAGTTCCGCACCTCCTCCTCGCTCTGCGAGTGATCGAGGTTCCACACTTCGTCGATCACGATGCCTTCGGGTGAAAGATCTCCCAGCGTCTGATCGTAGTAGCCGGTCTGGACGTTGTGCCCCCAGGTGATGTCGCCGGCGAGCGGCGGCAGCCGGCCGGCGAAGGTCTTCAGCAGGGTCGACTTTCCCGATCCGTTCGGACCCATGATCGCGTAGCGCTCGCCGCGGCGCACCGTCAGCGAAAGACCGGAGACGACCGGCTTGTCGTATCCGGCGGTGAGCCGCTCCGCCGTCAGCGCGATCGCTCCCGAGCGCGGCCCGGCATCGAGCTCGAATCGGGCGAGCGTCTCGTCGTGAAGCGGACGCTCCACCTCATCGAGCTTCGCCAGCATCTTCCGCCGCGACTGCGCCTGTTTGGTTTTTTGTCCGGCGATGTTCCTGCGGATGAAGTCTTCGGTTTTGTCGATGTGCTCCTGCTGGCGCTCGTACTCGACCACAAGCCGTTCGAGACGTTCGCTCCGCTGAACGAGAAACCGATCGTAGTTGCCGTGATACTCGACGAGCTTCCCGTGCGCGAGCTCGATGATCTTCTGCACCGTCCGGTTGAGAAACGTCCGATCGTGCGAGATCAGAAGGTAGCTCCCGCGAAACGTCTGCAGAAACTCTTCGAGAAACTCGATCCCCTTCAGATCGAGATGGTTCGTCGGCTCGTCGAGGAGCAGCAGATCGACCTTCGTCAGGAGGACGCGCGCGAGCATCGCCCGATTCTGCTGCCCGCCGCTGAACTGTCCGATCGGACGCTGCCATTCGGTCTCGTCGAAACCGACGCCGCTCAGAACCCTCTCGACTTCCGAGTGGATGGTGTAGCCGTCCAGATGCTCGTACTCGTGCTGCAGCTCCGCATACGTCCCGAGCAGCCTGTCGTGCGCCTCGCCGCTCGACGGCTCCTCGGCCAGCCGGTGCTCGAGCTCGCGCATCTTCGACTCGATTCGCAGAACTTCGTGGAATGCGGAGAGCACGAAATCGAACAGAGGGATGCCGGGATCGGCATCGAGGTGCTGGCTGACGTGGCCCATGGTCAGACCGGAGGCGCGGATGATCGATCCCGAATCGGGATCCTCCTGTTTCAGGAGCAGTCTGAACAGGGTCGTCTTGCCGGCACCGTTCCGTCCGACGAGGCCGGCGTGCTCACCGGGGTTGTGCTGCCATGTCGCCCCCTGCAGGACGTCCTGGACGCCGTAGGACTTGGAAACGCTGTCGAATCGATAGAGCATCGGTCGGATTTCCGGGTGGGCTCACCCTCGTTTGCGCCAGTTGGAACGGATGACGGAAGGATTCTATTCACCCGGGTGAAGCCCGCACGCTCACCGCGCCGCGGCTATACTTACTTCATGCGACTCGCCGTCAACATCGATCACATCGCCACGATCCGTGAAGCGCGCAAGACCGACGAGCCCGACCCGGTCGCTGCCGCCATCCTCGCCGAGCTCGCCGGAGCGCAGGGCATCACCGTCCACCTGCGAGGGGATCGGCGACACATCCAGGATCGCGATGTCGAGATTCTCCGGCGCGTCGTCAGCACGCATCTGAATGTCGAGATGGCTGCGACGCGGGAGATGGTGCGCATCGCGCAGAGTCACAAACCGCACCGGGTGACGCTCGTTCCCGAGCGAAAAGACGAGCTGACAACCGAGGGAGGACTGGACGTTCTGCTCCATGCGGGAAACCTCGAGCACGCGGTCAGGGAGCTCGTCGATGCACGAATCGACGTTTCGATTTTCGTCGACCCCGACCTCGAGCAGATCCGCGCCTGTCACAAGATCAGAGCGCCACGGATCGAGATCAACACAGGCAAGTACTCCGCCAGCTGGAAAACAGCCGATAGACAACACGAGCTCGACAAGGTCGCGATGGCGGCGCGGGGAGCACGGAAGCTGGGGATGTCGGTCTTCGCCGGACACGGACTGACCTACCGCAATGTCGACGCGATCGCCGCGATCGAAGAGATCGAGGAGCTGAACATCGGACACTCGATCATCGCGCGCTCGTCGCTGGTCGGAATGAAGGCCGCCGTCGCCGAGATGATCGCGCTGCTCGTCCACCCGCGGGTGTGAGGCCCTAGTGGACACTTCCCGCCCGCCCCGGCTCTTGTAGGGACGAAGCAGTGAGCCGCGAGATGCCGCATCAGGCTCGCTCGACTCTCGGAAGGCGAACAGCTTCGTCCGGCCCCGGGCGACTTGTAGGCAATGTAGGCGGAGCCTGTGGCCGAAGTTGTTTGTCCGCTTCGGCCAGACGTGGACGGATGCCGTGACCTCTCGCGCGCCGAAGCGGACAACTTCAGTCCCGCTCTCCCTTCAGGATGCCGGCGTCGCCGCCCCCCCATTGCCGGCTTTCCGCAGAACCTCGAGTGCGGCGCGGGCGGCTGCGCGCGATTCCGGCGAGGGCGGACGAGAGGAAAAGCGCTCGACGACGTAGTGCCCGACGACGATCTCGACATGACGCGCCAGATCGGGGCGCATGCGAGAGACGGACGTGGTCAGCTCGAAGGGGGTCATCGACGACTGCACTTCGATGCCTGCGCGCTCGAGAGCCGCAACGAGCTCTCCAAACAGCGTCGTGCGGCGCATGCGGCGGAAGCGAGCGGCCGCGGCCACGAGCACGACGACCAGGGCGAGCGGAATCAGCGCCCGCGGCTCCATCCTGCGAGCCTCTCGAGCCAGCGACGCATCGAGGGATGCCATCGCCTGGCGTAGCCTCTCCGCGGCCTGGGAGAGGAAGGCCAGCTGATCGAAGAACCCGTAGGTCAGGACGTAGCGATCCCACAGATAAGTCACCGAGTCGTTGATCGCAGTGAGGTACGCTGCCAGCAGTCCCGAGGAAGCGCTTCCCGGCCTCAGCGATGCCGGCGTCGGATCGAACGTCAGCCATTTCGCTCCGTCGAAGACCTCGACCCACGCATGCGCATCGCGGCTTCGGACGACGAAATATCCGGTGAGCGGATTGAGCTCGCCTCCGTAGAATCCGCCTGCGACGCGCGCCGGAATGTCGAGCGACGAGAGAAGGACGACCATCCCGGCGGCGAAGTACTCGCAGTGCCCGCGCTTCTCGCGAAGAAGAAAATCTTCGAGGGTCATCGGCGCGCCGAGAACCGAGGGGTCGGGGATGTACCGGAAACGGCTCGCCAGATGCGATTCGATCTTCGCGCTCGCTTCGCGCGGCGACACCGAGCTTCCGACGATCGACCGCGCGAATGCCGACACCTCCGCGCTGATCGGATACTCCACGGGGCGTGGTGCTTCCGGGCGCACCGGCAGAACGTCACGACTCATCGCCACTTCATACTCCGTCGATCCTCCCTGACTCCGGCCGACGCGATAGATCCCCGGAGCCGGTCCTTCCAGAATGTAGTTGGGTCCGGCGATGGCATACGTCCCGACGGGGATGAAGAGTTTGTGGCTCGGCACCGTTTTCTGCTGCACCTTCGCCTCTCTCCGAAACCCCTGGCGACGCCCGATGGTGAAGACGCCGTTGCGCTCGCGAACCTGCAGCGCTCGGATCATCGACGCGCGCGCCTTCCAGACCCCTTCGTCGTACCTGTCGTAGATGGCCCCCCGAAGCCGCAGCGGCGTGAAGAACGGAACGGCCTCCTGTCCCATCCAGACGCGAGCGATCACATCGGAGCTCGGCGTGATCTCCCGAGCCGATCGAAAGTCGATCGTCTCACTCAGACCGGTGACGCTGCTGTGCAGAGGGCCGACGAACCCTCGGACTGCCGGATCGCGCAGCCGGGGAAGGAGCGGGAAGAGGAGCATCGCGACCGAGGCGCTCACGACGACGTAGAAGGCCGCAGGGCGGCTCGCCGGCGCGGTTGCATCCATCGAGTGCGGCGTCGGGGCGAGACTCTCCGCATGGCTCGCGTGCATCAGTTGGCGGACCGCCAGGAATCCGAAGAGGAGAATGAATACGACGATGCTCATGTGCGTCGACGTCGCGGTCGCGGCGACGAAAATGAGAAATGTCACCAGGAGCCGTTTTCGATGATTCGCCGCCCACTCCGCTTCCACCATCAGGTAGACGGCGAGGAAGAGGAGAAGGTGAGCCGAGCTCTTGATGAGACGCTGCGAGAGAAACAGTCCGTCGATGAAGAAAAAGACGAAATAGCCGACTGCGAGAACTTTGGCCGCCGCGGGCGGCAATCCGACTCGCCGGCCGCTGCGTGAGATGCTCAACGCGAGTCCCAGGAGGCAGAGATGGTACGCGATCAGTGGCCCTACACCCACCGTGTAGGTGAGGTAGAGAGGAAGCGGCGCGACGACCGCGAGAAGAATCGACTCGAGCTCAAGCGCTACGCGATTCATGATCTCTCCTGAGGCTGAAGACGAATGTCCCCGGCTCGAACGGTGTCTGCGGCGCGGCATCCCGCTGCAGCTCGACCAGGGCCAGCGCTTCGAGCATCTGTTGGCGGCCGCTGCCGTCGTGCGTTCGAAAGATCGAGGGGGGAATCTGGAGAATCACCTCCAGCCCTCGCACCAGCGCATGATGCAGAAATGTCGCCGCCTCGCTCACCATCTGCTCGAACTCGTCGTCCGCCACCGAGGGAGGAACGACCGGATCGAGAGCAATCCGTACGAGGCGTCCGGTCTCGAGCTCCTGCTGCTTCATGATCCACCTCCCGAGACTGGCCGACTTCTTCCAGTGGACCAGACGGAGGGGATCGCCGGGAGCATACTCTCGAAAAGCGAAGATCTCACTTCCTGCGCCGGGCCGCGAGGTCCTGGGGATGTCTCCTTCGAGGCTGCCGAGGCGGCGAGGCTCGCGCGAGACTTCGAGCCGGCGTGGAAAGACGACCGCTTCGCCCGCGAGTGCAACACGACGCTTCTTCAGAAAAATACCGAACGGGTAACGGGTATAGAGGTCGGCCGATGAGAAGTGAGCCCTCCCTCGACGCCGGAACACGAGCTCTCCCTCGACCTCGATCTCCTTCCTCCGCTCGAGCAGCGGCACATGAACCGGCTGCTCGAGGTCGCGCGAGGTGATCAGCAAATCGCGCACGTTCCACAATCTCGATCGGTTCCTGACGCGGATCGTTCCCCATGCAGGCTCTCCGGCCCACGCTTCGTCGAGCTCCTTCAGCTCGATGTCGATCCGTTTGAGCCCGTCCTTCGAAGCGATCCCCGAGACGATCAGAGCGCCGAGCATGAGCGCGAGAACGATGTAGAGCGCGTTATTGCCGGTGTTCATCGCGGCGAAGCCGATCAGCAACGTGAAGACGAGATACCCCACTCCGAGTCTCGTGAGCCGGACGACACCGTCGAATTCGAACGACGCCGGGATGGCGGCGAATGCGAGCATCAGACGCGAGAACCGGATCGGGACGCGGAAGAATCCAGCCGCTCACCGCGGGACCGCGACCTCGGAGACGATCCGGTGAATGAACTTCGTCTCCGGCGAGAAGTCGCCGCGAGACACGCGCCGGTCGCGCAGGACGATCCGATGCGAAAGCACAGGCGCCGCGAGCCGCTTCACGTCATCGGGAATCACGTAGTCGCGGCCCTCCACCATGGCCAGCGCCTGGACGGCCTTGAAGAAGACGAGCGCGCCGCGTGTCGATACCCCGAGGGAGACTTCCGGATGCGTGCGCGTGGTCTGCACGATCGTCATGATGTAGTCGACCAACGCATCGTCGGCGTGGACGAGAGGGACGCGCGCCTGCAGCGCATGCACGTCGTGAAGCGTCAGAACCGGCTCGAGGTGATCGAGCGCCGCCTGCGCACCTCCGGCGCGGATGAGGTGTTTCTCGTCGGACGCATTGGGGTAGCCGAGCTTGAGCTTCATCAGAAAGCGGTCGAGCTGCGATTCGGGCAGCGGATACGTCCCGACGTGCTCGACCGGATTCTGCGTCGCCATCACCAGGAACGGCTCGGGGAGTGCGATCCGCCGCTTTTCGATCGAGATCATTCCCTCGTTCATCGCCTCCAGCAGAGCCGACTGTGATTTCGGAGTCGCGCGATTGATCTCGTCGGCCAGCAGCACGTTGGTGAAGATGGGACCCGAGATGAATTCGAACTCCTGATGATCCTGATTGAAGATGGTCACACCCACGATGTCCGCTGGAAGCAGATCGCTCGTGAACTGGATGCGCTGGAACGAAAGCGACAGCGAACTGGCCAGCGCGTGCGCCAGCGTCGTTTTTCCCACGCCCGGGACGTCCTCGAACAGGATGTGTCCCTTGGCGAGAATCGCCGCGATCGCATACTGCACGATCTCGTGCTTCCCGCGAATGACCTTTTCGACGTTCGCCTGAAGCTCGGCGATCTTCGAGAGAGAAACGCTGTCGGGAACCGGTTCGACTGCCATCGTGTCCTGCTCTCGGGCCGGCGCCCGACCTTCATCGATCGTCGTCACGCGTCACTCGCCCGCTCTCCGCGGCGCCGTTCACAACTTGTCGTAGTGCGGGCCGCCTCCCCCTTCCGGCGGAACCCAGGTGATGATCTGGTAGGGATCCATGATGTCGCATGTCTTGCAATGGAAACAGTTGGTGAAGTTGAGGAAGGGCACCCGCCCGCGTCCATCCGCAGTCGGCTGTGGCTCGTAGACATTCGCGGGACAGAAATGCAGACAGGGGTTTCCATATTCCTCAGTGCAACGCGTGATGCAGATCTCGGTGTCGTGAATCAGCAGATGCGGCGGCTGATTCTCTTCGTGCACCACCCCCCCATGGTAGACGTCGCTCACCTTGTCGAGCGTGTATTGATTGTCGAACTTCATCTTCTCGGGCGGATGCGGATCCTCCGTTCCGAAGTAGCTCCTGATTCGCTCCATCCTCTCGTGTCCCGCGTGCCCTTCCAGCCGATCGACGACCCCGTAGCCCCTGCCGCCGGTGAGCAGCCCCAGTCCGGCATTCAACAAGCCGGCGATCTGGCCGTGCTCGAATGCCTGATGAAAGTTCCGCTGTCGATGGAGCTCGGTGCGAGCCCACGATTCCTCGAAACGACTCTCGTATTCGGACAACTTCTGCCCGGAGTAGTCCTCATCCAGCAGAGCTCCGAGCGCCGTTTCAGCGGCCAGCATTCCCGACTTGATCCCGAGGTGGATTCCCTTGAGCCGGGCTCCGTTGAGATAGCCGGCGGAATCTCCGGTGATCATGAACCCATCGCCCCACATCCGCGGCATCGAGAAGTATCCACCTTCGGGGATCGCTTTCGCTCCCGCCCCGACGATCGTTCCTCCCTCGAGCAGCTTCCTGATCGAAGGATGCGTCTTGTAGCGCTGGAGCTCGTGATGCGGATCGAGCGTCGGATTTCGATAATCGAGTCCGACCACCAGGCCGATGTCGATCAGCCGATCCTTCATTCCATAGATGAACCCTCCGCCGAAGGTGTCGATGTCCAGCGGCCACCCCATCGTGTGAATCACGCTGCCCGCAGGGAATCGATCGTCCGGCACCTGCCAGATCTCCTTGATCCCGAGCGAATAGACTTGAGGATTTTTTCCCGCGTAGAGATCGAGAATCTCCGCCAGCTGCCGTGTCAGCGTTCCGCGCGGTCCCTCGGCCAGAATCACGATTTTCGCGCGGATGTCGACTCCCGGCTCGTAGTTGCTCTTCGGCCTCCCCTGCTTGTCGATTCCCTTGTCGGCGGTTCGCACGCCGACCACGCGGCCCTCCTCCATCAGCACGCGTGCGCAGGGAAAACCCGGGAAGAGATCGACTCCGGCATCGCCCACGATCGGCGCCATCCAGCGGCACATCTCCGACAGAGAGATCACGTAGTTGCCATGGTTGCGGAGAGGCGGCGGCTGGACCGGCGCCTTGAAATGCCGCGTCGAGGACATCATCCAGAGCTCGTCCGTGCCCACTTCCGCGTCCACCGGACAGCCGCGATCGAGCCAGTCGGGCATCAGCTCGGCGATGCCGCGGGGATCCATCACCGCACCGGAGATCCCGTGGGACCCGATCTCCTCCCCCTTTTCCAGAAGTGCGATCGTGATGCCATCGAGGCGCCTTTCCGGCTCACCATCGTTGTGGCGGCGGATGCTCTCCGCGAGATGCCACGCCGCGGCGAGTCCGGCCGGCCCTCCTCCGACGATCACCACGTCCATCTCGAGCGTTTCCCGCTCGATCCCAGGTAGTTCCGCCATGCGAGCCCACTCCGTTCCGTGAAGATTCGAGTTCTGCCCTCCTGCATTCAGAGGAGGGCGACAGAAACGATATCACGTCGCCATGGGCCGAATCCCAGCCACTCCACGTGGCTGAAGATTCCGATCTTCAGCCCGGTGACGGACGACCCGGTGAGCCATGGGGACGATGCCACGTGGCTGAAGATTCCGATCTTCAGCCCGGTGACGGACGACGCAGTGACCCATGGGGACGATGCCACGTGGCTGAAGATTCCGATCTTCAGCCCGGTGACGGACGACG
>DATKDP010000033.1:0-38170 GCA_035546335.1 Thermoanaerobaculia bacterium
GAACGTCCCTTACGCTCCCACAGCTCCGGCAGGCCCGCCGGTTCATCCCCACGCGCGTGGGGAACGTACCAATTCTAAGTCACTGCGTAATCACTCGTTTGGATGCAGAGTGCCGCGCTACCGATTTTCGGTCAGCTCTGGGGGCGCAAGAAACGAGACGACTTTGAGTCCATCGAGCTCACAGGGAATCCGTCGATTCAGTCCGCTGGTCAGGAAGTCAAATCCCGATTCGGAGTTGTCCGACCAGGCAATGACTGCATTGCCGTCGCCGATCCCGTCTTCGACCTGATCCCAGATCATCTCTCGTACCTTTCGTGAGAGATCGCCGACATAAACCCCGGCCCGGATCTCCAACAGCCACACGGCCAGTCTGCCGCGAAGTCGTGGAGGCGCGTTCTCAAGTACGATGACCAGCATCGCCGATGTTCTCCCGGTCCGGAAATGCTACCGGCATTGCTTCCTCGTGCGGCGGCGGCGGTGCCAGCTCACCCGCAGCGAGGACCTCCTCGATCAGAGGAATCAGACGACTCAGGAGGCGCGTCTGACGAAAGGTGTTCCTGCACCCGAGCCTGACCTCGCGTTCCGCATCCGCGGCACCCGATGCGGCGACCCGAAATGCCATCGGTACAACCGTCTCGAACTTCACCAGATCGGCGATGTCGTAGACGAACGATCGTGGCTTTCCGGTGTGAAGGAATCCGATTGCCGGCGCATAGCCTGCCGCCAGAACGGCTGCCTCGGTGACACCGTAGAGGCAGCTCGTAGCGGCACTCAAGCACCGATTCGCTACGTCGCTGTGGTCCCAGTCATCAGGATCGTAGTCCCGACGCTTCCATGTGATGCCCACCTTCTGAGCGAGCAGCTCGTACATGCGCCGGACTCGGGCGCCCTCGATCCCACGAAGCTGCTCGATACTTCTCTTCTGTGGTGGCTCCTCCCCGAAACGCAACTCGTACATCTTCCGAATGACTTTGAGACGCGCGTCGTCATCGAGCGCGAGCCGGGCCTGGTAGAGAAGGCGATCCGATCGCGCACCACCCGGTTGCCCGGCTGCATACACGCGCACCGCCGCCTCGCCGACCCAGACGAGGAGACACCCGACGCGGCTCGCCAGCGCGACGGCGGCGTGCGACACGCGCGTCCCCGGCTCGAGCATGAGACAGGTGACACTTCCGACCGGGATCTGCGTCCTGACTCCATTGACGTCGACCACCACGAACGCCCCGTCGATGACGTCGAGCTGTCCCTTCTCGATGAAGAGCATCGACACCCGCTCCTTGATTGCGATGGGCTTGAGCGGCGGGAGCATCATGCTCTCCGGATGAGCATCAGGCCGCAGCCGAACGCCTTCGCCGGACCGATCCCCTGAGTCACCGATTCCAGAAAGCAAGACGGGTCCTTCACAGTGATGCGTCCCTCGAAGTCGACAGTCGTCACTGACGCATCGGCGTGTCGGCGTCCACGCGGGAACCGGACCGGCCGATAGCCGTCAGTGCGAACATCTCCCTCCGCAAATCCGAATCCGCATGCAGCGGCCCGTGACGAGAGCCAATCGATACATGTCGTCTCAACGAGCTCCGTGAACGGCTTCCGCTCACCTCCACTCGTCCGGGCGGCAAACTTCGCATCCATCACGACGTCGTGTCTCTTTCCCTTACCTGGGCCGTCGGTCTTCCTGCGCGTAGGATTTGCGCGGAGCGAGAAGATCAGACGATCTCCCGCCGACAGCTTCGGCGCGAACGGCTTGCTCTCGACCCGCCAGAGACCACCTGGATCGACAGGCAGCCGTGCCGACAGTGTGTAAAACCGCGTGCTCAGCCCTTCACCTTCATGACGGTAGAGGAAATCGCGTCGACGGTCAGGATCGTCGGCGAACCACGACCAGACAACCTCATGAACGTCGTTCATCGATGCAGAATACTTCCAGAATTCCGGTGTACGCGCGGTCTCGTCCCGCAACTCAATCCTGCTCAGATACATTTGGTCTCTCCTCGAGAGCGTGATGCTCGGCCCGCTCGGCAAATTGCCACTGAGTTCGGCTTCGGGCAATGTCGCGACGGCGGATCGTCTGAAGCGCTTGCATATCGCTGGGGATGTCGCCTTCCCAGTAGTAGCTGCGCGTTCGATCGCCGACAACGCCGTTCAGCAGTTCGTCGTCCGGGAACGTCACGATCCGCAGCGCTGCGGTCGGGCTTGTCTCCTCGACAATCTGTGGTGCGAAGGGAATGGAGGGCGAGCACGACCGGCGCCCGAGGTACGGTGCGAATGCGGGACGACGGAGAGCATCAGCCAACTGCTCGAGCGAGTATGGTGCATTGTCCCCTCCCCAGAGACAGGCAACGGCAAGCGCGTCGGTCTGATAGTCGCGATACGAGAGAATCGTCTCCAGATCGCTGCGGCGGATGCTCAGCTCGTCCTGTCGTGTCCGGAATCCCTTCGCGCGCCTGACCGCGGATTCCGGTGGCGTCTGCGCCGTGTGAAAATCCGTCAGGAGCAATCCTGGTGAATCGACGCGGCTTGCGAAACCGTAGCCCCCATGGAGCGCGCGGAGCTGCTCGTCGTCCGTGCGGCGCAAGCCGAGTGCGCCAGCAACGAGCCCGAGGATGGCCGATTTCGTCGGCTGCGGAAAGACATGGCGACGCTCGCCGATCGCAATGTCGCCCCATGCAGCCATCGGCCCGAAAAGTCGAAAGACAAGGTAGCTGGGCATCGGCGCCTCACTTTGCGACGAACTCGAGCAGCTCCTGCAGTGAGCCTTCTCCGGCCGGTACATTGAAGGAGTAGTGCTCGCGCGCGCACGGTCCGTAGACTCTGTCCATCCGGTCACGAGTTTCTTCGAGTAACCGAATCGCAGATTCGAGCAAATCGTCGCCCGTCACCGGCTTGAGAAACGCCATCGCGAGGTTGCGCGGCTGCTCGTCGCCGCGCTCGGCGAGCATGTAGACGGCGCGAGCCCGCGTCGCGAAGCTGTTCTGCTTCCCGGACGGTGCGATCTTCGTGCAAGCCTCGACCAAAGCCCGGCGGGCGAGACTCGCGAGGTCGCGATTGCCGGCGAGGTTCTCTTCGAGAAGCGAGCGGTTGATGCAGATGTATTGGTAGAAGACGCCCGAGGCGAACTCCGTCGTCCCGATGTGGGCGGCTCCGGCATCTTCCGATCCGTCGTTCAGATCGTCGACGGCCGTGAAATAGTCATCCTCCACCGTGACCTTGTGCACGGTGATCGCGTGCGCTACCTGAACGGCGGCATCGACGTTCTTCTGGGGTGTGGATGCGAGCATTCTGCCGAAGAGTGCGATGTCGGCCGCTCCGTGCGCATCCAACAGGAGCGCGGCGCATTCGTCATCCGAAGGTGTATCACCCGAAGCGATGCGTTCAAGAAGCCCGTCGAGGGCGGTCATCTCCGCGGCACCGATATGGGCGAGCTGCTCGATCTGTCTTCCCTCAGCTGCGCGCTTTGCCGTTTCCTTGTCGGCCTTCTCCTCCTTCGAAGCTTTCGCGCTCTTCTTGCCCTCCCCCCCGCTGACCCCTTTGATTTTTCCGAAAACTCCGGCAATCCGCTTGGATTGCTCGTCGGCTCGATCGGATGCTACTCCCTTCTCGACCAACGTGTCGTAGGCGTAGTTCCCGATCTCTTTCGTACGGCTGCCTAGGCTGCCAGTAAGGGCTCCAGAGAAGATCTCCGAAGTTCGCCAGGCACGCTTCAGACTCTGCGAGGAAATTCTGAGGCGCTGGGTCCCGCCGAAGATCGCAGTCTTGGGGCGCCCGAGGTCGTCTCGGTTGAGATTACCCGGGGGATATACAGTCAGGGCATGGATCTGGATGAATTCGCTCATTTTGCCTCCTTTCCTTCATCAGGCATTCAATCTTCGTTCGGCGCGGTTTCGTAATACTCCGAGGCCCATCGTTTCTTCGTACGGTCATTCCACCAGCGAATCGAGGTTGAAAGATCGCCAACCGAGGCGGTTCCGTCGAGCAGGTGAATTGTCCGGACCAGAGAGGTCTGTAGCTCGGCGGCGTCATCGATTGTGAGCATCCTCCGAAAGCGCAACCCGCTGACTCGCGCCTTGCCGTTGTGCTCGGACGCCATCTGTTTCGCAAAGCTGCGCGAAGGGTCGTCTCGCCTGACATGCGCGACGACCGCCGCGACGACCGCGGCTGTCTCTCCGCTCAAGTAAATGCCTGCCTGCGCAAGCTCGCGGACGAAGCCGTGATATGCCGGCAGGAACGCGACGGTGCTCGGCGTTCTCGCTCGCCGCAGTTCGGCACGGTCTCCACGCCGCTCGTCGAGCCCTGTCCACCAGCGACGAACGACTGAGTCCAGTTTCTTGGCTGGTGGCTGACTCCCGGAGCGATCCGGTTGTTGCAATGGCTCAGACATCTGGTCCTCCTTGATCCTTGGCCTGCAAGAGAGGGGGAAGGTCGACGATGCCGCGGAGCTTCTTGCTGCGCGGTGACGTAAATCGCACCAGGTTGTTCCATGCGACTGCGATCCGCTTCACGTCGGCGTCGCCAAATTCGCCCGCTTCCTGTGAGTTCGCAGTGAAGGTTGCAAGCGCTGCACGATGGAGAGCCATTAACCACTCTTCGCGTTGTTGCCCGTCATCTGACTCATCGACGATCGCGTCGTGGACTCCTCGTGCAATTTCGAAGAAGGCGGGCTCAGTATCGGCCCAGAACTGCCGCGAAATGAACGAAAGATCTCCCTTTCGATCCTGCGGCCTGCGGAGAAGTGCTGCCTTGATCTGCTGAATCAGAGTCCTTCGGATATCCTCGCTCGCATCGATGCATTGCTGAATCCGACCGGCGTACACTCGCTGCTGCTGCTCACCAACAAGCGGAAGGATCGGCGTCGTTCCCGAGTACCAGGAGCGTGGCTTCATGTTGTCCACGTCGTAGCCAAAAACCCATAGACGTGGTGAGCTCTGCTGTTCGAAGCGGCGGTCGCTCTCGTACAGAGCGACGACTCGTGCGCGCAGGCGCTCTTTTCCAGCGAGCACGAGCTGCGGCCAGTCGCGATATGGGATTCCGTCGAGCTGTCCCTTCTTCGGATTCGGTGGATTGTCATTCTTCTGAAGCGTGTACGGCGTGAGTGGATGAATCCAGGCTCCCTCGTAGTTTGTTCCGTAGTTTTTCGTGATGTAGTTGGAGACAACCGCTGCCTCCACACCGGACAAGTCACATCGTCCCGCGACGGAGTCATCGAGGTTCAGCCGGATACGACGTGGCATACCCCAGAAGTGCTGGGCGGCGTGAGCATCTTCAGGCGTCGTCGAAGAGCCACCTTGCTTCTCGCTGGTGCGCGTGGGTGCCATCCACGGGAATTTGTCTGCGGGTTGATCGCGATCTGCGTTTCCCGGCCCCGACAGGAAGTCGCCATCTGTCATCACATTGAGCCATACCGTACGCCATAGGCTATCGCCCAGAATCACGGTGGTCATCGGCCCACCACCACGCAACGAAGTACGGTGACCAACCCCACCGCTCGGAGCATTCGTCTGCAAGGTAAACAGAGCAACCGCAGCCATCGGATAGCTCAGCGCACGGACCAGCCCCGGCTTCACGAAGAATTCGGCGGGCGCATCGATGAGGAGCGAACGGATCGGTTTGGGCTCATCGATATCGGCGCCCTTTAGCGTCAGATCCTGCATGAATCGCGGTCCTTCACCGTCAAGGTTGAACGCAGCGGCCACGCTGTTGAACTTTTGCTGCAGATCATGCGGAGGACGGTCGAATTCGCTCCGCCAGGCAAGCTTCGTTTCCGGCGCGGCGACCGTCTGCACAAGCCCGATCAGGAATTGGGTCAGCGCGCCGTCGAAATCGGGCCGGGGGCTCTCGATCCGCAGTGGGGGATCATCGATTTCCGCCATTTGCCATGGCGCAATCCAGTCGAGCGATCCTGAGGCGCGGCGAACGGGGATCCACCGTTCCGCGAGCAGGTTGTATGGACTCATTAGCTGGCTTCCTTTCGCATGAGAAGACCACGGCGCTTGTCATAGCGGACTTCGACTGGGTTCCCACTCTCGTCGAGCGCCCGGCCGCGCCATTCGCGCGGAGTCAGTGCATCCATGACGAGCGTCAAACTCCACTTACCTTTGTCATGCATCGTCTCCTCGGCACCCCTCACAATTCGCTCTTCTTGGAGCGAAGTGGATACCCGGTTAGCGAGCTGTGACCGGCGAACGGAGAGCTGGCTCATGTCCCATGGGTGCTTTGCGTGCTCAAAGAGCGGAGCAAGATGCTGATGACTCCGCAGCGCGAGGCGGACGGCCGTGGTCGGCTCGCTCAGACGTGTCGGTGTCACCGTATCCGCGATCCAGTGAGCCGGCGTACTCTTGTATCCGTCGTGAAGCACGAGCGAGTTGAACCCTGCGATCGACGCTCTTGCGCTCTGCTCACCCTCGAATCTCAGTGAAGCGTGGCGAAGGCTCTCGGGCATACGGTCCAGCGCATCGTCTCCGTAGACGGTTTCGATTAGAAGCCGCGCATCCTCCGGGAGTGTGATGCAGCCGCGCTCGCGGAGAATCCGCATCGAGAGCCAGAGCTGACCGAGATGCCCGTACACGAACGCCGTTCGCGGCAACAGCGTAGACACCCAGCCTGCGTCCGGCTCGTCGCTCCAGGCCGGTGCGAGAATCTGCAATACAGGCGTCGGTCGACCATCTGCACCTGTCGTTCTGTCTCCCTGCTCCGTCCGCAAATGGCGCTGGAGGCGTCCAGCGCGCTGGATCAGCAGATCGACTGGCGCGAGATCCGACACCATAACGTCGAAATCGAGATCGAGCGACTGCTCGACCACCTGCGTGGCAATCACGGCATGCCCGGCACGCTTCGCACGCCCACTCTCCGGACCGAAACGTCTCATGACATCGTCCTCCGTCGCCTTCCGGTCTCCCATCATGAAGCGCGCGTGAAATAGCGTGACAACGTCGTCGCCAAGCCGTTGCGCGATCGTTTCGTATGCTTCGATCGCATCATTCACGCTGTTGCGAACCCAGCAGGCGGAGCGTCCTTCTCTCACCGCACGTTCGATGGTCTCGACGGCAGCGTCGATTCTCTCGAGAAACTCCACCTTCACGCTGCGCCGCGATCCACTGCGTGTTTCGAGTGGGGTCTCCGAGAGACCACCGCTCCCGAGCTGTGTGAAGAGGGGATACGCATCCTGACTGACCCGGTCCGGTTTGCGGCCGAGCCCTTTTGAGAAGGCTGTGACATACCGCTGACGCATCGATTGGGGCAGGGTTGCGCTCAGCAGGATTGCGCTGCCGCCGAGCGCGGCGTGGAACTCCAGCAGTCGCTCGAGAATCCGGCTCATGTACGAATCGTAAGCGTGCACCTCGTCGACGATGAGAACGCTGCGCTGTAGTCCGAGTAGTCGGAGCACGTTGTGCCTTGCCGGCAGAACTCCCAGGAGCGCCTGATCGATCGTGCCAACACCGACCTGCGAGAGCAGCGCTTTCTTGCGGTGATCGGCAAGCCAGACGGTGCAGTAATCGGACGCGGCATCGTCGAGATGCCTGGCGCTATGAGTCAGCACGATCGACGCGGTTTCACCTTCATCGAATAGCCGCTCGTACATCGAGCGAAGCCGCGCATGCATAGCGGTCGCCGTTGCCATCGTTGGAAGCGCGATGAACATGCCGTCGGCCCGCCCCTCGTGAATCAATCGCTGCGCCAGAACGATCGCTGCTTCGGTCTTCCCACTCCCTGTGATCTCCTCGCCGATCGCGAGATGAGGCCCCTCGCCGAGAGGGACTGTTTCGGCCCAGGTCTGGAGAGGACTCGGCTGTGAAATCCGAGGGAACAGTCCGGCCATACCACGGTTCGATGATGCGCGATTCGGGAGAACGCCGCTCTCCTTCACGGCATCCTCGGCTTTTTCGCGAGATCGGCTCCAGTACTCCTGCAGGGGGACCGTGCCACCGGAGTACCCGAACCACTTCTGATTCGATCCGATCCAGTCGCAAAGGACTGCCAGACCCGCGACGGACCAAGCCGAGGGGTTTAGAGCTGACTCCGCCGAATAGGCATCGCGGAGCAACAGCTTGTCCGGCCTCAGAAGGTTGATCAGCTCGCGGACGAGCTCGATCGCGTCCGAGCAAGCTCGTGCCGAGAATGATTGCGACGCAGGCTTGACGGCACTGATCCCGGGAGGCTCACCGTGATGTCCCGTCGCCGCACGAAGCCACGGATCCATGGCATCCCGATAGACTGCGAAGTTCCAGTCGCGCGTTTCTTCGACCGTGGCGAGTGGCCAGCTCTCGTCCCAGCTTCTGCGGCTGAGAACATCGCTCCAGAAGACGTAGCCCATCCGGTCGTGCCGCACTGTGTAAGGAGAGGCGGCACGCGAACCATGGAGTTGCGCAACGATCTCTGGCTTCAGATCTTGGAAGCTCTCGGCGAACTTGCCCAGATCGTGAAGTGCGACCAAAAACGGGAGAAAACTCCGGACGCTGCTTTCGCTTAGGCCGCTCGATCTCGAGATCGACCTGACGATCGTGCGGTCGTGCTCGAGGAATACATCACAAACCGCACCGGCATCGAGCATGTGGTAAACGAGCGGATGCCACGCTTCCGAAGAGTCGCCCTGAGCCTTTCCCCAGTAGCGGTAGTAAAGTGGAGCATCCTTCATCCCTGCACCTCTTTGGCGAGTCGACCCAGCTTCTCGTCTTCTGCCGCGAGAACAATCCGGGCGGCAGCCTCGGCGTCCGACAGCGGATCGTGATGAGCCAGGGAAATTCCGAGGTGGGCGGCGACGGTCGCAAGGTCGTTGGGGCGCAGACCCCACACGGCTTCCGCCAGATTCCGCGAGCAGATGAACTTCAGTTTCGGCAGGCGGATCCCGTGCCGCCCCGCTGCCACCTGAAGTACTCGCCGATCGAACTTCGCGTTGTGTGCCACGATCACAAATCCTGCCTCCTGAACGAGTGGTTCGATCTCACGCCATGCGTCATCGAACCTAACGCCAGCGGCGGCGTGCTCTCGCGTAATGCCGTGAATTGCAGAGAATTCGAACGCGACCGCCCCCGGGTCGAGTACGAACTTTTGAGTTCGCACGATCTTTCGCGAAAGGACCTGCACCGCAGCAACGGCACACGCCGAGGCGTGGCTGCGGTTCGCAGTCTCGAAGTCCAACGCGACGAAGGACAAAGGGCTGGGAGATCCAACTTGATCGACGCTGCTTTCCATTGCGAAATGAATCTCGTCCGAATCCAGGGACTCCTTGTTGCCTTCAGGGGGATGCTGCAAAGAGATCTCTGTTGCACGAAGTGACGCGAATGGAGATCTTTTTACCCTCTGGGTCTCACGGCGTTTTCTTCAGCCGCTCCACAATAGAGTAGTTCGCTGTCAGTTTCCGTCACTCGGATTTGGAAGCGGAATTCCAGCGTTCTACTTGCCGGGAAGACGGTGTCTTCACCTTCTGATCCTTTTTACCATTGCAGCGCGTGCGCGCTGCGGACGATGGGCGGCCGCGGTCGATTCTGCGATATTTCGTATTCGCTCGATGAGCTCGGAGGGCTCCACGGCTGTCGCTGCCCCTGCGAAACCCGTTATCCACCGGGCGAGCTCGTCGAGAGCGCCGACTTGCGCATGATAATCGAGGCGCCCATCCGAGCGTCGTTTCTTCCTTTCCCCGGGATGATGCAAAGCGTGCTCGATCAATGGTGCAACCGAGGAATCGAAGACGATCCATACGTCGTAGGTCTTCGTGGATTTCGCGACGCCCCAACTGTGCTCGAACCATTCTTCGGCGTCGAAGTCACGAGGCCGCTCGAAGCTTGTTCCGATCGGGAGTACTCCCGTGATGCGGTCGAGGCGAAAGGTTCGCGGCTCGTCATGTAGATGACAACGCCCGACCAGATACCACGCCTCTGAGCGATGCAGCAGTCTCCACGGATCAATTCCTCGCCATGCCACTCGTCCACTATTGAGCGAGGTGTAGAGGATTGAGATTGAATAGTTCGTGGTGATCGCATGTTCGATGGCCGTGACGATTCCCGCGTCAGTTGAACCGCTGCGATCTGGTCCGGCAAGGGTAGCCACTGTCGTTCTTGGATTTCGTCTGGCGAGCTTCGCGCGAACCGCCCTTAGCGTGTCGCCCCATGCCGGCTGCCGTTCAACATGTGGATTCTCGAGCGCGAGTGCCAGGAGCAGGCGTTCGTTGGGTGCAAGTGGGATTGCCTTGATCGCCGCGCCATCAGAAAGTTTATAGCGACCATGGTCACGATCGATCGCGACGCCTCGCGCCTCGAGATCAGCCAGATCGCGATAAACGGTTCGCGGAGATGTCTCGAGAGCAATGGAGAGATCCGCCAGTTTCCGGCGTGATGGTCCAGAGAGAAGTTGCACAAGGGCGAAAAGTCGATCGGCACGCGGCATGTTGCGACCAGGACGAACAGCTTATCAAATAGTGAGGTGTCTGCCGACCGCAGGAATGTAGGGTCTGATCGTCTCAGCCTTGGATACACTCCAGACGACCCGCATTTGCGCGACGTCACATGCTCGCGAGAATGCGGGCGAAGCTATTGCGCGCCGACATTCTCGCAAGCTCCTTGGGGCAACTCTCGCGCAAATGCTTCGCCCCTACGAGTCCGTCAGCATCTCGCGCGCAGCGCCTGCGAGAATCGGTCATGGACTGCCGCGCCGCGGCGCGACCTCACGTCGGCTGCGTCCTGCGAGATGCGCGGATCCGCTCGTAGAAGCTGCGGGCCGCTTCGCTGCAGCGCACCTCCGAGGCGCGGACGGCTCTTCGCAGCGAGAGTCCTTCGATGGTCTGGCAACGGCTCAACGCGACGTATACCTGTCCCTCGGCGAACGCTCCGCGATCGAGATCGACCATCACGCGCGAGAGCGTCAGTCCCTGCGCCTTGTGGATCGTCACCGCCCACGCCGGGATCAGCGGAAACTGCACGTAGGTCCCGGCGATCTCTTCGGCGATCGTCTTCGCCTTCGCATCGAACGCATAGCGGATGTCCTGCCACTCGGTCCGCTCCACCTCGTGCTCCGACCCGTCCTCGAGCCGGACACCGATGGCATCGGTGCGCAGCGATGTGACGATGCCGGTGGTCCCGTTCACCCACCGGCGCTCCGGACCGTCGTTGCGGACGAACATCACCTGCGCTCCCACCTTGAGCACGAGCCGGGGGGGAGCGGGAAGCCGGTCCTCGCCTGCGGTGATGAACGATCCGGTGCACGCCGCATCGAAGGTGCGAGGTTTCGCCTTCAGCTCCGCGAGGCGCGCTTCGTTCTCCATCGCTGCGGCTTTGCGGGTGGGGACGAGAATCAGGTGCTGTCCCTCGATCGCCCGTCCGATGCAGCGCTCGTTGATCGCCCGCACTGCGTCCGAGACGCCGTCGCCGTCGCGGATCGCGGCGAGGAGCGAGGCGAACGACGCATCGCGCTGGCGATAGACGATCTCCAGTTCCACGGGAAAGAACGTCAGCCCCCGGAGGCTGTGCGCCGAAAAGAAATAAGGCGATGCGTATCGCTGCCCGATGAGCTCCGCATCGCGCGAGGTCACGACCGGCGGCAACTGGAACAGATCACCGACGAGAACCAGCTGGACTCCGCCGAAGGGTCTGTCGGATTTGCGGTTGCGGCGGAGGAACGCATCGACGCCGTCGAGGATGTCGGCGCGCACCATCGAGATCTCGTCGATGATCATCAGGTCGATCGCCTTCACCAGGTCCGGATCCTCCGCATCCTGCGCGTCCTCCGGCAACACCGGACGGAGCGGCAGGCGACAGAACGAGTGGATGGTCTGCCCGCCGGCGGTGAGCGCGGCGACGCCGGTAGGCGCGAGCACGACCGACCGTTTTTCCGGATGGCGCGCACGCAGCTCGCGAATGAAGGTCGACTTCCCAGTCCCTGCGCCGCCGGTGACGAAGAGGATCTGACGTCCCGCCGCCACGGCATCGAACGCCGACTGCAGCCGCGGATTGATCTCGATCGGCTCGCGCTCCGGTTTGGCAGCCAGCCGCCGCCGCCGCTTGCGCGCGGGACCAGACCATTTGGAGGACTGGAAACGATTGGGGCTGGCTGTTGGCGGCTTCCGTGGACGAGCCGCCTTCGACGAGGGAGGGGAGGGGCTCGCCGGCTCGGGCTCTCCGAGGAGCTTCGCCAGTTTGATTGCGAGAGCGTGCCACTCCCGGCGGAGCTCCCAGTCGCAGCCCTGCTCGTCGAGGATGCGATACAGGCGCCGCAGATGCCCGACCCGATCGCGTTTGGCGCGGCTGCGCGGCAGGCGCTCCATCGCGATGTCGACCCAGGCGATCAGCTCGTCGAGAGTCATCCGGCTGATCCTACACGAGAGATATCATGGCGAGGGGAGTCGAGCTCGGATCCGGGGCCTTGCAGTCATTACGAGAGGCGGGGCGCACGTTTGCGTGGCACGTGTGTCGCGCGAACGTCACATTTCTGCTCGTTAGCGGTTGGTTCGATCAGCGCAAGCACCCGGACGAAGCTATTGCGCTGCGTCGCGGCGTGGCAAGCCCTCGGCTCTGTCCCTCGCGCAAATGCTTCGTCCCTACGAGAGGCGGCGTCGCCGCCTTGCAGGGCGCGTGACGATTCCCTAGACTCGTTCCGATGGCTGCGCCGAGGGTCTCTGCAGGCGGCGGACTCGCCGCGATCAACTATGTCTTCCGCAAGGGGAGAGAGGTCGGACTCTTCGAGCTCTATCGCAGACTCCGCTCGCGCAATGCGTGCAAGACGTGCGCGCTCGGCATGGGTGGCCAGCGCGGCGGCATGGTCAACGAGGCGGGCCACTTCCCCGAGGTCTGCAAGAAGTCGGTTCAGGCGCAGGCCGGCGACATGGGAGAGGCGATCACCGAGGATCTGATTCGGACGACTTCGTTCGAAGAGCTGGGAAGAAAGTCCCCCGCCGAGCTCGAACGCCTCGGCAGGATCGCGTTTCCGATGATCGCCGAGCCGGGGGATACGCACTTTCGCCCGATCTCCTGGAACGAGGCGTACGAGACGATGGCGGGCGCCTTCCGCGAAGCCGATCCGCATGAGGTGTTCTTCTACTCCTCCGGGCGGTCGAGCAACGAGGCGGCGTTTCTGATGCAGATCGTCGCACGCGCCTGGGGAAGCCCGAACATCAACAATTGCTCGTTCTACTGCCATCAGGCTTCCGGGGTGGCTCTCGGCCAGGTCTACGGCTCGGGGACGTCGTCGATCGTGCTCGAGGATCTCGAGAAGGCGGACTTCGCTCTCGTCGCAGGCGCGAATCCGGCGAGCAATCATCCGCGGCTGATCACGCAGCTCGTCCGCCTTCGCGAGCGCGGCGGAAAGGTCATCGTCGTCAACCCGCTGAAGGAGCTGGGGCTCGTTCGCTTCCGCGTTCCCTCGCTCTGGAAGAGCATGCTCTTCGGCTCGCGCGTCTCCGACATCTATCTGCAACCGAACATCGGCGGCGACATCGCTCTCTTCAAGGCGCTGCTCAAGGGCGTCATCGAAGGAGGCGGTATCGATCCGGACTTCGTGAAGCAATCCACCTCGGGGTGGGACGAGGTGAAGCGCGACGTCGAGGCGACGAGCTGGGACGAGCTCGTTCGCGCGAGCGGCGTGTCTCGACCCGACATCGATCGCACCGTCGCCGCAATCCTCGGCGCCAGGCGCGGGATCTTTCTCTGGGCCATGGGTCTCACGCACCACGTTCACGGCGTCGACAACATTCTCGCGCTCGCCAATCTCGCACTTGCGCGCGGATGGCTTGGGCGGCCGGGCTGCGGCCTGCTGCCGATTCGAGGGCATTCGAACGTGCAGGGAGTCGGCTCGATGGGTGTGGCGCCCGAACTGAAGGAAGCGTTCGCGAAGCGGCTCGACGAGCTCTATGGGATCACCGTGACCTCGGGAGGGCTCGACACGTTCGGGTCGATGGTCGCCGCGCACGAAGGGAAGATCCGCGCGGCGTTTCTGCTTGGAGGGAATCTCTTTTCCTCAAATCCCGATCGCGAGTGGGCGGCCGGGGCGCTGCGAAAGATCCCGTTCACGCTCTACGTCTCGACGAAGTTGAACGAGGGGCACATCCACGGCAGGGGAGAGACCTCGCTCGTGCTGCCTCCGCTCGCGCGCGACGAAGAAGCGCAGGCGACGACGCAGGAGTCGATGTTCAATTTCGTACGGATGTCGGATGGCGGCGTTCCGGCCGTTCGCGGCGACATGCGCAGCGAGGTCGAGATCATCGCATCGTTCGCCGAGCGGGTGCTGCCACCCGGCCGTTTCGACTGGACGGCCCTCCGATCTCACAAGAGGCTTCGCGAAGAGATTGCGCGCGCGGTGCCGGGATTCGAGCCGGTGGCTCGCATCGAGACGGCGGGAGAGTTTCAGATCCCGGGACGGACGTTTCACGCGGCGGCATTCAATACGCCCGACGGGAAAGCGCGGTTTCATGTGATCCCGTTGCCGCCGGCGCCGGAGAAGAGTGAATTTCTGCTGATGACGATCCGCTCGGAGGGGCAGTTCAACACAGTCGTCTATGAAGAGGAAGATCTCTACCGCGGGAATCGCCGGCGCGATGTCGTCATGATGTCGAAGGGCGATGCCGGGGGGCTCGGTGTGCGCGAGGGGGATCGGGTCGTCGTCGAGACCGACACTGGCTCGCTGGAGCTGCGGGTCGCAGTGACCGAGATTCGCGACGGTAACCTCGCGGCGTACTACCCCGAAGCGAACGCGATCGTCGGCCGGCGGATCGATGCGCGATCGAAGACGCCGGCGTTCAAGTCAGTCCCGGTGCGCGTGCGAAAGCTGGCGTAGAGAGAGCGTCCCTGGCGTCTGAGGGGGTCGGGCGTCCCCGCCCGATCGAGGCGGCGTCCTCTCGCCGCCCCTCGCAAGTCGGGACGATGGGAGCAGGCCTGCCAGCGATGGCGAGGACGCCCTCGCGTATCGTGCGAGGACGCACGACCCCCATGAATGCGATTGGTGCGGGGTACCGGATTCGAACCAGTGGCCCCCTGCTTGTAAGGCAGATGCTCTACCGCTGAGCTAACCCCGCATGCCGTGCGACTATAGCAGGAAGGCGTCCCGGCGTCATCGGAAGCGTCTCTCGGGGGTCGGGCCTCTGGCCCGATCGAGGCGGCGTCCCGCCGTTTGTCGCGAGCAGGTAAGATGTGACCAAGTCTGCCAGCGATGGCGAGGACGTCACCTGGCCACTCGGGGCTGACGCGAGACGCCCTTTCCCCGCAAGCACCCGGACGAAGCTATTGCGCTGCGTTGTGGCGCAGCAAGCCCCGGGCACTGTCCCTCGCGCAAATGCTTCGTCCCTACAGGAGCGTTCTAAGGGGTTGGTGTCGTCATCGGTTCAGGAACGATGAGGACGGGCGTCTCGGCGCGGCGGATGATGGCGATCGAGGTGTCGCTCGGCTCTTCGCTCGGACCGCAGCCGGGTGAGATGATCGTGAGATCGGCATCGCTCGAGGCGGCGAGCCGCACGATCTCGCGATCCGCACTCCCCTCGAGAATCACCTCGTCGACGTCGAGATCTTCGAGATGCTCGCGGACGGTGGATACCGCCTCGGCGGCTGTGGGGCTCGAAGCCTGGCCGGTCGCGCAGGCAATGGTGATCTTCGAGCCTTCGTGGCGCGCGATCGCCCCGGCGAGGGCGATTGCCATCTGCGAGGGCCGCGCGGGGTCGACGGCGAGAATCATCTTCTTCAGTGCGAGTCGCTTGCGGATTCCGTAGCGGATGGAGAGAAGCGGTACGGTGCAGCGGCTGAGGAGTGCGAGCGTGGTCGAGCCGACGATCAGGTGCGCGATGTGGTGGCGCGCGTGCGTGGCCATCACGATCAGATCCGCCTGTTCGTCGAGGGCCGTGCGGAGGATCTCGCCTCCCGGATCGGACGACTTCCGGACGATCAGGCGCGTCCGCAGCGTCGGGTCCGCACGCTCCACGTGCTTGCGAAGGAGCTCGAGCTCGTGCTGCTCGACATAGTCGTAGACCGAAGTGTCGGCGGGGTAGCGGAGCTGTGAGGGATCAGAACGGTGGGTCATCCGAACGTGAAGAATCAACAGCTCGGCCTTCGTCGATTTGGCCATCCGGATTGCGTCATCGAACACCCATTTTGCGGCTGTCGAGAAGTCGGTCGGGATCAGGATCCTTCGCCACGGAAACATCGAAACGCTCCACGTCACATCGGGTGAATCGCCCGTGGGATGATCGAGCGCGGATACGGGCGAATCACCGCGCGGCCGGGACGGATTCCGCACTCTCTGTCTCGGCGACCACCGGCACGAGAGCTCGGGGAGCCGCCGGATTGATGACGTAGCGGATGATCGTGACTGGTTCTTCCGGCTGCTCGATGACCTGCAGCATGACGTTGTGCTCGGCCTGCTGGAGATCTTCTCCCGGAATGAAGGGGTCCTGCATCACATGGCTGAGCGGGATCTCGATGGTGCGCCACGTCTGGTTCTTCGGCGGGAGGGGAACGACTGGGTCGAAGGCGCGGAACTGTGCGAGGTAGGTGACGTAATAGTGCCACACCTGCGGAAACGAGTCGGGGGTCGCGAGGGTGAAGACCTCGGTCTGCGGGCCGTAGCGGCCGCGATAGACAGTCTCGTCACGCCGCGAAAGATCGGGACGATACTCGGCACCCTGGTAAACGGGAATTGCACCGCTGATCGAGCGAATTCGCTCGATCGGATCGGGGGTCTGGACGGCGTCCTCCGCCGAGTACGCGTCGGAGGCAGATCCCTCCTGTCCTCCCGTACAGCCGCCGATCGCCAGGGCCAGAGCGAGCCCGGCCGCAATCGCCCCACACCGCATCATCTGCTTCATGTTCTGAAAGGTAGCAAGGGATATGCCGCGCCTGCACGCACTTCAGTGCGTGCCCACACCCAGTTCACGTTCGGGAGCGCCGAAGCGGAGACGCTCGATTGCCGTTTGTCCGCCATACCTGCGAACGATCTTCTCGTCGTACTCGTCGGACACGGTCGCGACGTTGTCGAGCGAGGCCATCAGTTGCGACGGCTGAAGCGATCTTCCAAGAAACGAATGGGAGAAGAAGATGTCCCTGTTGACCATACTGAACGCGCCGAGAGGAACCTCCGCATTGATCTTCAGCAGCTCCGAGAGAAGCTCGAACGATGGCTCGACGCCTTGAACGCAGAAGGCGAGGATCTCGATGACCGCATCGTCCGTATCGTACGGCGCGATCGAGATCTCGACGACGGTCGATCCGTACTTCAGATAGAAGTCGCAGTGCTCGGCATCGTCGAAATGCTCGTCGACGAGCTCGTCGAGGTAGCTGCGCACCTGGCGGTAGACCGCTTCCTGACAAGGCGTGTGAAATACTTTCGATCCAGCCACGCTTCCATGATAAAGCATTTTGAGTCCCGGTTGTGCATGAGCGTCACCGGCCTCGCCCCGATCTCGCTCGCCTGAGCCCGCCTGCGCATCGAACGTGAACGACTCTCTCAACGCCGTCTTCTCATCGGAAAACCGTCGTCGGCTCTTTCTCCGCCGCGACCGCGGTCGCAGCATCGCCAATCGCCACCCCTGGGTCTTCACCGGCGCGATCGAGCGCGAGGAAGGTTCCTCCGATGCCGCGATCGGCGACCTCTTCGAAGCCTCGGGAACGTTGCTCGCCTCCGGATTTCACTCGCGCCATTCGCAGATCCGCCTCCGGGCGATCACCTTCGGCGAGCAGCTGTCGGCCGATGGGATCCGCGGGGCGATCGCCGACTCGATTCACCGCCGCGCGCCGCTTCTCGACGAGACGACGAACGCGGCACGTCTCGTCCATTCCGAGGGGGATGGGATCAGCGGATTGATCGTCGATCAGTTTGCGGATGTTGTGGTCGTGCAGATCGGCTCGGCAGGGCTCGATCGGATTCGCGATCTGGTGATCGAGACGATCGTCGAGCAGTGTCGTCCGCGCTCGATCGTCCTGATGAACGACACGCCGGCGAGAAAGCTCGAACGGCTTCCGCTCGACGACGTCACCATCGGCGAGGCGGCGGATGAAGTCGAGATCACCGAGCACGGTCTGCGATTCATCGTCGCGCTGCGCGCTTCACAGAAGACCGGCTTCTTTCTAGATCAGCGCGAGAATCGCCGCATCGCCGCATCGTTCGCCGCAGGACGCCGTGTTCTGAATCTCTTTTCCTACAGCGGAGCATTCGGCGTCCACGCCGCGGCGGCGGGTGCGGAGTCGGTCGAGGAGGTCGACAGTTCGGGCGCGGCGATCGATCTGGCGCGACGAAACCACGCTTTGAACGGTACGGCTTCCAGCGTCACCTTCGAAGTTGCCGATGCGTTCGCTCACGTTCGCTGGCGTCTCGGCGAGTCGCGCAGCTATGGACTCGTCATCTGTGATCCGCCGGCGTTCGCCAAGTCGCGTGGCGAGGTGGATCGCGCTGCGCGCGGCTACAAGGACATCAATCTCCACGCGCTCAGGCTCGTCGAGCAGGGAGGCCACATGCTGACCTTCTCCTGCTCGGGACATGTATCGAGCGATCTGTTTCAAAAGATCATCTTCGCCGCTGCGCTCGATGCGCATCGCACCGTGTCCATCGTGGGACGCCTCGGAGCCGGCGTGGATCACCCCGTCTCGATCTACTGTCCGGAGGGGGAGTACCTCAAGGGACTGTTGCTGCGCGTGGATGCGTGATTTGGAGATGAGATGAGAAGGCCAACTCCCGTAGTACGTTCCAGGTCTACGCAGACGCACTCGAGGCTCCGTCCCGGGTCATCGGGTCAGCCTTCCGGCCCCACGATCGCCGCGACGAGGGCGTCGATCTCCTCGAGCGACTCGAAGAAGTGATGCGGATTTTCCGCACGAAGCAGATCCGCCGGCGTCCGTCCGCTGGCGACTGCGATCGTCGTGGCGCTGTGCGGAACGCCGCAGCGGACGTCGAAGATCGAATCGCCGATGATCACGATGTCGTCGCCGGAGAATCGACGGCCTTCGATTGCCGAGGCGCGCTCGACGGCGATCGGAGCGAGCTCGTCACGCCGCATCGAGTCGCTGCCGAAAGCGCCGAAGGGAAAGTACCGGTTGAGATCGGGAGGCTCGAGCTTGATGCGCGCGCCGCGCTCGATGTTTCCGGTGAGCAGCCCGAGGGCCACTTCGGGCAGGTCCGCGAGGCGATCGAGCAGAGCGGCGACGCCGGGGAGAGCTTCGATGGTCGCAGCCGTCGCGAGCCTTTGGAGCTCGACGAGGTAGCGCTCCCATAAGAGGGGCATCAGACGCTCGATCTCGCCTGCGTCGATCCCGAGATCGGCGAGAACCATGTGGGTGATCTCCGGGTCGGTCCTGCCGGAGAAGTCGTATCGCTCGAGCCTGCGATCGCGTCCATAGATGGCGCGCAGAGCCCGGGCGTAGGCCTCGCGCGCCGCACCATGATCGCGGATCAGAGTTCCATCGATATCGAAAAGTACGAGTCGTCGTCGTGGCATACGTTACACTTTCGCGCGCATGAAGAAGTCGCCCCTCCTCGTGCTTTTTCTCACCGTCTTCATCGACCTCCTCGGCTTCGGGATCGTGATCCCCTTTCTTCCGTATTACGCCCGGGAGTACGGGGCGACCGGCAAGCTCGCAGGATTCGTCGTCGGAGTCTACTCGCTCATGCAGTTTTTCTTCGCGCCCATCTGGGGGCGACTCTCCGATCGCGTCGGGCGCCGTCCGATTCTCATCGTTTCCCTCACCGGCAGCATGCTCGGCTACACCATTTTCGCCTTCGCAAACTCGCTGACGTCTCTGCTGGTCGCGCGGATCATCGCCGGAATCGCGGCCGCGAACATCGGCACTGCCCAGGCCTACATCGCCGACGTCACCACGCCACAGAACCGCGCCAGGGGAATGGGAATCATCGGAGCAGCCTTCGGGCTCGGCTTCATTCTCGGTCCGCCACTCGGCGGGATTCTCTCCTCCCTCGCTGTCAGCCATGGCCATCACGGCAATCTCTATCCCGGAGCATTCGCCGCGCTGCTCTCCCTGACGGCAGTCACGGTCGCGCTCGTTGCGCTTCCGGAGTCGAGGCCGGAATCGCTGCGAGGGAAGGGGAGCCGGCGCCCGCCGCAATTCGATCCGCGAATCTGGCGCTTCGTCTTCCAGCGAGGGACGCTCACCCTCATCCTCGGTACGCTCTTTCTGATCGTCCTCGCGTTCGCGGGAATGGAGACGTCGGTGACGCTGGTCGGGCGCGATCGCTTCGGCTTTCAACAGATGGATTTCGCCTGGCTGTTTCTCTTCATGGGCGTGATCGTCGCCGGAATCCAGGGCGGTGCGATCGGACGGATCGTTCGCGCCGTGGGAGAGCGGAACGCGATCGTCGCCGGGGCGTTCTCGCTTGCCGTCGGCTTTCTGCTCGTTCCCTCGATCGTCGATGCGCGATTTCTCTATCTCGCCGCCCTCTTCATCGCCCTCGGGCAGGCAGTCTGCTATCCCTCGCTGATGTCTCTGGTGACGAAGGTGACCCCAAGTGAAGAGCACGGAAGCATGCTGGGGATCTCGTCGTCGATCGGATCGCTCTCGCGGATTCTGGGCCCCATTCTCGGCGGTGCTCTCTACGACGCGGGGGGAACCTCCGGCGCCTTCTACACGAGCGCAGGCATCATCCTCGGGGCGTTTCTCCTTGCGTTGGCCTTGAGGCGGCGGCCGATCGAGACCGGCATGGGAAGCGCTGAGCTGACCGAATCGCGACCGTGAGATGCCGAGCGCCCGGCCGAACTTGTCACGGATGCGGTCCTCGGCCGTCGCAAGTCCGTGCGAGTCTGGAGCCGCATCCGCGACAAAGTTCGCCCACAGCGTAGGATTCTCTAGCACGAGGAACGCCTACGGAGTCTCGGGTCAGGTGCTCGTCGGGTTGATCTGGTTCACGGTCGGGGCTCGACGATCTACAGAACGATCGTGTAGCCGAGCGTCGTCAGGTCGGGCATGCGGTCGAGGTAGACGTGTCCGTCGGTGTGATCGATCTCATGCTGAAAGATGCGGGCGGGAAATCCCGAGACCTCCAGCTCGATGTCTTTTCCGGTTCCATCCACTCCGCGGACGGCGATCTTCTTGTAGCGCGGCACCTGGCCGCCGAGAAACGGGACGCTGAGACAGCCTTCCCACTCGGTAATCCGCGAATCACCGATCGGTTCATACGTCGCGTTGAAGACCGCTCCTCGCTTCAGCTCGGGAATGCCGCGGCGTTTGGCTACGTGCTCGTCGACGGCAAAAACGAAGATCCGTAGCGCGAGATGCACCTGCGGTCCGGCGAGCCCGACTCCTTCATAGGCGTACATCGTCTCGACCATGTCTTCGACGAGCTGGTTGAATCTGCCCGCCCGGATGTCGGCGCGGTCGACCTCGGCCGCTTTCTGACGGAGCACCGGATGGCCGAGCCGCGATACCTTCAGAATCATCGAATCTCCTCCACGCCGAGACGCGCGCGTCTTCACCCCGCCTGCGACGCCGCTCTCCCCGAGCGGGTTGAACCCCCGCCCTCCTCGGGGCGCGGTGCAACTGCTGCGCCTTTGCGAAGGTGGCTCACGCTCTCCTCGACGAGCGCCGCGGCGAGCTCGATTTCTTCGGCCGTGGTGTTGCGAGAGAGTGAGAAGCGCACGGTGCCGAGCGCCTGATCGATCGGCTTCCCCATCGCCTTCATCACGCTGCTCGGCTCCACCGCGCCCGAATGGCATGCCGCGCCTGCGGAAATGCAGACCCCTTTCGCATCGAGCTCCGCGACGATCGAGTCGGCGAACAGACCGTGAAACGAGAGACTCGCCGTGTTCGGAAGCCGGGGCTCCGCCCCGTTTCGCGAGGTAGCGGAAATCGCCAGAATCCGCGCTTCCAATGCGTCGCGCAGGAGCCTGACGTTCGCCTGCAGCTCCAGCCGTTGCTGCGCGATCCTGCTCGCGCAACCGAGTCCTGCGATGAGCGGAACAGCTTCGGTTCCGCTGCGAAGGCCGTTCTCCTGTCCACCTCCGCGCCAGATGGGAGAGAGGGTGACACCTTCGCGGACGTAGAGAGCGCCGATGCCCTTCGGGGCATGGAGCTTGTGTCCCGAGATCGACAGGAGATCGGCGCCCAGGGCTCCGGCATCGGTCTCGATCTTTCCTGCGGCCTGTACGGCGTCGACGAGCAGAAGCGCGCCTGCGGCCGCCGCGATCCGGGCGGCATCCTCGACGGGATGAATGACGCCCGTTTCGTTCTGGGCGAGCATGAGCGTGACCAGAAGCGTCGACGAGTCGACTTCGCGGCGCAACGCTTCGAGGTCGAGGCGACCGTCGCCATCGACACCCACCGTCGCCAGCTCGATCTCGCCGCGTCTCGAGAGCTCGCCGAGAAGTGCCAGAACGGAGGGATGCTCGACCGCGCTGGTGACGATCTTCCGGCGCTCCGGCCGCTGACCGAGCGTTCCGAGGATCGCGATCGCATTCGACTCGGTTCCGCAGCTGGTGAAGACGATCTCTTGCGGGCGGGCGCGCAGGAGAGAGGCGACTTCGGCGCGCGCCTGTTCGATGCCATCGTGGGCGCGGCGCCCGAGGGCGTGAGCCGAGTGCGGATTGCCGTAATGGTCGCGATACCAGGGCGCCATCGCTTCGATGACTTCATCGGCGACGCGCGTCGTTGCGTTGTTGTCGAGATAGATCATGACGCGTCACCCCGGCGTCAGTCCATATCCAGCAGAAACTGTTCGGGGTCGAGCATCGCGTTGTACTCGTTCTGGATGTCGGTCTTGTGCTTCCACTCCATCTCGGCGAGCTCGAGGAAGAGGCTTCCGAGCTCGGTATCGGGGACCCGCTCGGCGAGGAAGCGGTAGTTGCTCTCGGAATCGCGCTCGTGCTCGAGCGCGAGCTTGAGGACGCGGTGAAGATCGTATTCGTGCGCATCGAGCGGGATGTCGACCCTGGGGACCTCGGGGTCGGGGGGCTGCCGGCCGATGACCTCGCGGTAGCGGCGCTCGAGGCGGGCGCGGTGGACGAGCTGGAGCTCCGCGAGATCGAGCAGCTTCTTTTTCGCTTCGGCTACCTCGACGCGCTCGGAGAGTCGCTGATAGAACTCGTGGGTTGTGATCTCGTCCTGGATTGCTTTCCGCAGGACTTCTTCGGGGTTGGTGTCGAGCGGTTTCATTCGAGACTACAACGCTGCGTGGCGGCGTCGATTCCAGATCGAATCATAGCCCGAGGAGCGATCGAGGAACAGTCGGGAATGAGGATCATCCGGGACACGTGTCGGAGAATCACTTTCCCCGATAGAGGTCAGGATTCGGTGGCGTGTCGTCGTCGAAGGGTGCTTCGCGGATCGGTTGCCCGAGCCCCGTGCCACCCGCGGTCCCTTCTTTCCGGATACCGCCATAGTAAGGGCGCCACCCCATCGGCGGGCGGGGAAAATCGGGTGGGACGACTAGATCGCGCAGCCCGACGACCGACTTCGCCCTGCTGTCGATTGCCATTTCGTAGTCCCGCGTCATGTAGATCGCATCTTCGGGGCACGCATCGACACAATAGCCGCAGAAAACGCAGCGGAGCAGGTCGATCTCGTAACGTGTCGGAAACTTCTCCCGTGTTCGCTCGTCCTCACCCGCTTCGATGGTGATGCACTCGGCGGGGCATGCAGTCGAGCACATGTAGCAGGCGACACAGCGCGTGGAGCCGTCCTCGCGCGTCGTGAGAATGTGGCGTCCGCGAAATCTCTCCGAATAGATGCGCTTGATCTCCGGATAGGAAATGATCGGAAGTCTGCTGAGATTGATGAGGTTCCGGGCGAAGTGGCGCAGCGTGACCGCCATTCCTGCCAGAATCTGCGGCAGATAGAGCCGGTCGGCGAAGGTCATCTTCTGCGGTTCGATTTTGATCACGCCCATGGCACTAGTGATCCAGCTCTCCGGCGATGATGTTGAGCGAGCCGAGGGTCGCCACGGCATCGGCGATGGTCTGGCCGGTGATCATTTTCGTGTACGCCTGATAGATCGCGAAGCAGGGAGGTCGGACGCGGACGCGGTAAGGGTTCTTCGTCCCATCGGAGACTACGTGGAAGCCGAGCTCCCCGTTGCCTCCCTCGACCTGGAAATAGGTTTCGCCCACGGGCGGCTGAATCCCGTGCATGATCAGCTTGAAGTGATAGATCAGCGATTCCATTTCGTTGTAGACGTTCTCCTTGGGCGGCAGGGCGACGTAGGGATCATCGACGATGACCGGCCCGGGTGGCAGGCCGCGATCGATCGCCTGCTGGACGATGCGGAGTGACTGCCGCATCTCCTCCATCCGGACCAGATAGCGCGCGTAGGTATCGCCTCGATCCGAGATCGGAATGTCGAAGTCGTAGGTATCGTATCCGAGATAGGGGGACGCTTTTCGCACGTCGTACGGAATACCGCAGGCTCGCAGGCATGGACCGGTGAAGCCGAAGTTGATCGCCTCCTCCGCGCTGATCTGTCCGATTCCCTCGGTGCGATCGCGGAAGATCCGGTTGCGGCGGACCAGCTTGTCGACGTCGTCGATGTACTTCGGGATGGAGTCGACCAGGCGCTGGGCCATTCTGAGGAAGTCGTCCGGCGCATCGACTGCAAGCCCTCCGATCCGCGTGTAGGTCGGAAGCAGGCGCGCTCCGCAGCACGCTTCCACGAGCCCGTAGATCTCTTCGCGCGGTTGAAAGAGATACCAGAAGTTCGTCAGCGCTCCCATGTCGACGAGATTCGTTCCGATGCAGACGAGATGATCGGCCACGCGCATGAGCTCGGACAACACGAGACGGATGTGCTGGGCGCGCGGCGGCGCTTCGATTCCGAGCAGTTTTTCGACCGTCATGCAGTAGCCGACGTTGTTGATGATCGCCGACATGTAGTTGAGGCGGTCGGTGAAGGGGATCACCTGCTGCCAGGTATGGGTCTCCGACATCTTCTCGAAGCAGCGATGGAGATAGCCGATCTCGGTGCCGGCACCGACGATCTTCTCTCCGTCGAGTGTGACGACGATGCGAAGCGTTCCATGGGTCGCAGGATGCGATGGCCCGAGGTTGAGAGTCACCTGTTCGAATTCGCCATGTTCGTCGTCGGTCTCGACTTCAGGGACGATCCGGGCGATGTCCTTCTCGGTGAGAAGCCACCGCTGGGCCGGATCGTAATCCTTCCGCAGTGCATGGCCCCGGAAGGCCTCGTGCGTGAGGATTCTTCGCAGATTGGGATGGCCTTCGAAACGGATCCCGAACAGGTCGTAGACTTCCCGCTCGAACCAGTCGAAGCCTTTGAAGAGGGGCCAGGAGGAGGGAAGGGATCGATCGTCATCAGTGCGCACTTTCAGCCGCACACGCTCGTTGTTCTTCAGCGAGTAGAGGTGGTAGACGACCTCGAAGCGTCCTTCGGCTCGTCCCGGATAATCGACCGCGAACAGATCGAGCGGCATCGTGAAACGAAGATCAGAATCGTCATGCAGGGCCCGCAGGACGTCGACGATCCTGTCGCGCTCGACGATGAAGGACGGCATGTCCTCGCCCGGCTCGGCGACGACGTACGGCGCGGCGATCCTCGCTCCGATCTGCTCCCCTCGCCGCTCGATCGCCTCCAGGCCCGACGGCACGTAGGGGAGCCGGTTGGTCGGCGCGGGGCCGGTGTAGGGAATCGCGCTTGCGCGGGTGAGCGTGCTCATCGCCGGATCTCGCCCCGCTCGATTTTTTCCTTCAGTTTGAGGATCCCGTACATCAGCCCTTCCGGCGTGGGAGGGCATCCCGGAACCCAGATGTCGACCGGAATGACTTCGTCGATGCCCTGAACGACGTGGTAGGCGCGGTAGAAGCCGCCGGACGTGGCACAGGCTCCCATGGCGACGACGTATTTCGGCTCGGGCATCTGCTCGTAGATCTTCTTCATCACCGGAGCGATCTTGTCGACGATCGTGCCGGCGACGATCAGCAGATCCGACTGGCGGGGGGAAAAGCGGACGACCTCCGCACCGAAGCGGGAGATGTCGTAATGCGAGGAGACCATCGACATGAACTCGATCGCGCAGCAGGCGGTCCCGAAGGGGAGGGGCCAGAGCGAGTTCCCGCGAGCCCAGCCAACCATGGTGTCGAACGTCGTGGTGAAGTAGCTCCCTCCGAGCTCGTCCCCGGGAGTTTGCCGGGGAGCGTCCCCCGGAGCTGTGATCAGGCCTCGTTCCGGACCCTCGCCCGGAAGCTGACCGATCTTTCGCTCGATGATGGAGCCCGGTGAATCGACTTTGTCGAAGGCCATGAGTCCTCTGGTTCCTGTGAGTCGCGCGCCCCTGGGGGGCGTGGTCGAAGGTCTCGTATCGCCCCGCCGGCAGGAGCGAGAATTCTAGACGCATGAGAAATTTTTCACAAGACGAGTCCAACCTAGTGCCCCTCCAATCTTGTTTCCGGGGGTGATTTGCGAGGGCTGGTGGACCGGATGCGAGGCGCCGCGACGAGGCGATGCGGGCTCATCGGCGAGGAGCGGCAACGAAGCAGACGGTGTACCGCCGCCGCAAAGCACCTCCGGAAACAGGATTGGAGGGGCACTGGAGCCGGCCGAGCCCCCAGGCGCTTCCTCCCGACGCCGACTCTGCTATACTCCCGCCAATTCGAAAGGTTGCATCGAACGAATTCGAGTGATGAACAAACAGGACCCGACGACGGTCGAAATCTATGGTCAGACGTACAACGTTCGTGGGGAAGGAGACCCGGCGTATTTAATAGAGCTTGCGCAGTTTGTCGACGCCAGGATGCGGGATGTCGCTTCGACGGGAGCCCTCGCCGATCCGATGAAAATCGCTATCCTGGCTGCGCTGAACATCGCCGACGAATACTCGCGTCATCGAAAGCGGCACGAGGCCACCGTCGGTGCATGGATGGAGAAAACTGAAGACCTGGTCGATCGGCTCGGCAGCATCGTCGCCGAGCCATGACGAAAGCCGTTTGAGGTATGATCGTTTCGGAGTCCCCTGCGGAGTGCGTGATGAGTCAACACTACTTGAACCAACTCTCTAATTGCGGGTGCTCGCGTCTGTGGGCCGGTGCACGCCTTCGCTCGTACGAGCAGGAAGGAAGCCGGTAGGCCTCGAGCAGAGCGCCCACCTGAAACACGCAGGTTCAATTAGAGCAACTCACACGGCTCAGGCGGGGTTCTCCGGTTCTCCTCCCAGTCCGCGCAAGCCTCCGGATCGGAGGTCAAAGTGGATATTCTCATCGCAGTGATCATCGGCCTTGCGGGCGCGCTCGTGCTCGGCGTTCTGTGGGGTCTCGTCTCTCGCAAGCGGGCCGCAGTCCAGCTCGCCGAAGCGCGCCGTGACGCCGACCGCATCATCGACGATGCTCGGAAAGCCGCCGAAGCCCGTCTCAAGGAAGCGAACCTCGAGGCAAAGGAGAAGACCCTCCAGGCGCGAGCGGAGTTCGACAGGCAGACGCGTGCACAACGCGACGAGCTGAAGGTCGACGAGCGGCGGATCCAGCAGAAGGAAGAGGCGGTCGACCGCAAGCAGGAGCAGCTCGAGCAGCGGGAATCCGAGCTCGAGAAGCGCGACCGGAAGCTCGCAGCGCGGGAGAAGGAGCTCGAGGGGAAGGAGCACGACCTTCAGGCCGCCATCGAAGAACAGCGGCATCGTCTGGAGCAGATCTCCGGCCTGACGGTGGAGGAAGCGAAACGCGAGCTGATCCGCGGCATCGAGAACGAGGCGAAGCTCGAAGCGGCGCACATCATCAAAAGGCTGGAGACCGAAGCCAGCGAGCTCGGACATCTGAAGGCGAAACGAATCATCGGAACCGCGATCCAGCGAATGGCGTCCGACTACGTCGCCGAGAATACGGTCTCGGTCGTCGACCTCCCATCGGAGGACATGAAGGGGCGGATCATCGGAAGGGAGGGGCGCAACATCCGCGCCCTGGAGCTGGCCACCGGCGTCGACCTGATCGTCGATGACACCCCGGAAGCGGTCATCCTTTCGGGATTCGATCCGATTCGCCGGGAAGTCGCCCGCATTTCCCTCGAGCGGCTGATGCAGGATGGGCGCATCCATCCGGCACGAATCGAAGAAATCGTCGAGAAGGTGCGTACCGAGCTCGAGGAGAAGCTCTTCGAGGAGGGGGAAGCGGCAGCCTTCTCTCTAGGCATCACCGATATTCACCCCGAGGTCCTCAAGCTCCTCGGGCGGCTGCGCTACCGTACCTCGTATGGGCAGAACGTTCTCGTGCACTCACTCGAAGTTGCGCAGCTCGCGGCGCTGATGGCGGTCGAGCTGGGAGTCAACGACGAGATCGCTCGGCGCGGCGGACTTCTCCACGACATCGGGAAGTCGATCGACCGCGAGATGGAGGGAACGCATCTCGAGCTCGGCCGGCAGGTTCTCGAAAAGTACGGCGAGCGCCGGGAAGTCATCCATGCGATGGAATGCCATCATGGGGATTACGATCCGCTGACGGTCGAGGCCGTGCTGGTGAACGCCGCCGATGCTCTGTCGGCAGCGCGTCCGGGGGCCCGGCGCGAGATTCTCGAGAATTACGTGCACCGGCTGGAGCGGCTGGAGTCGATCGCCGACAGCTTCACCGGCGTCACCAAGTCGTTTGCGATTCAGGCCGGGCGCGAGCTGCGCATCATCGTGAATGCGGAGAAGATCACCGACGAGCAGTCGATCTGGCTCTCCAAGGACGTCGCCCGCCGGATCGAGTCGGAGCTGCAGTATCCGGGGCAGATCAAGGTCACGGTGATCCGGGAGACGCGGGCCGTCGACTTCGCGAAATAGCCCGGGCTCGTTTTTGCAGGTGTGATCATGGTCAGACTTCTCTACATCGGCGACGTCGTCGGCCAGCCCGGCCGGCGGGCGCTCGAGCAGAAGCTCGAGTCGGTGATCGACCGCGAACGGATCGATTTCACCATCGTCAACATCGAGAATGCGGCGGGCGGCTTCGGCGTGACCGACGCGTTGATGCACGACTTCCTCGCGCTTCCCATCGATGCGTTCACCTCGGGGAATCACATCTGGGACAAGAAGGACTTCGTCGAGAACTTCGACCACTACGAGCAGGTGATCCGACCGGCGAACTATCCCGCCGGCAATCCCGGGAAGGGCTCGGTCATCCGTCCGACAGCCTCGGGCATCAGAGTCGCCGTGATCCAGGTCATGGGGCAGGTTTTCATGCCCCCATGCGAGAACCCCTTCTACGTCGTCGACCGCGAGCTCCGGCAGCTCGACGAAGCGATTCGCGTGATCCTGGTCGACATTCACTGCGAGGCGACCTCTGAAAAACAGGCGATGGGACGTCATCTCGATGGGCGCGTCTCCGCGGTCGTCGGCACGCACACGCATGTCCCGACGGCCGACGAGCGCATTCTGCCGAAAGGCACCGCGTTTCAGACGGATGTCGGAATGACCGGAGCCTACGATTCGATCATCGGCTTCCGTCCCGACGAGGTGCTTCATCGATTTCTGATGAACACTCCGAGCAAGCTCGAAGTGGCCAGGCGCGACATCCGGTTGACCGGCGTGGTGATCGAGGTCGATGAGACGACGGGGCTTGCCGCCGGAATCGAGCGACTTCAGGAACGGATCGAGGGGAGTTGAGCCCGCCGGTTCCACTGACCCTCATTGCGGTCGGGAACGTCACCGCGGAGAACGTCTCCGAGCTCACTCCTTTCTTCGAGCCGATCGAGCAGATCGATCTTCCGCTCGAACGGGGAGCAGTCCTGTCGGAATCGAAAGGGGAGGTCAATCGTGCCCTGGCTGCTGCCGCATCCCCATGGATTCTCATCTTGCGGAATCGCGAGACAGTCAGTGCCCCGCTCGCCTCGGAGATTTTCCGTGCAGTGACGAGCGCACGAACCGCCTGGGCGTACAGGATCCGTTCGCTGACGCTCTACCGGAACCGCCCGCTCGAGCTCGGACCGGCGAGGGATGAGGGGGAGGTTCGGCTCGTTCACCAGCGTCACTGCAGGTTCGATCCGCGACTGCGCGGGAGCGAGATGAAGGTCGAGGGGCCGGTGATTCGATTGCATGGCGTGCTCGAGTCGCGCACCTTCGCCTCGAGCCTCGAGCATCGCAACCATCTCGAACGAAAGGGAGTCCCTCACTCGCTTCTCCGGAGACTGCTGCTCTTCGCGAAGAATGCCCTGCTCACCCGTGCGTGGCTGGGAAAAACGAACACTCTGGTTTGGCTCTGGATCGAGGCGGGCTACGACATGGCAGACGCGCCTGACACATAGTCACCCGGGCCGAAGAGCGGAATCTTCGGCCACACGCGCGCTGTCATCCCGAGCCTTTTCACAGCGCGCGCGCTGAACCTGAGAGTGATGACAAACCACGTCATTTGGAAGCGGCGGTTGGGCGAGGGACCCTCTGCCCGACGACCGGAAAACCCGCATGAACACTGGTTTGTCATTGGAAGCGGGTGGGCGGGCGTGAAGGCGAGGGATCTCCACGCTGGTCCAATGCAGGGGAGAGCGGGCGTCCCGCGCCCGCCTCTGTTCCATCCGCGATGATGCAACCGATCATCACGCGGTTACCCGTCCGCCACGAGCGTCCCGACTCGCCCGCACCGTCGCCCGTCACCGGGCCGAAGATCGGAATCTTCGGACGCTACGGCGGCCGGTTGGATCAGGAGAGGAATCAGATCGCGAGAGGGGAGCGGCGGGTGATCGAGCGGAGGTCGCCGTTGGTGCGGAACTGTCTGGGCGACATTCCGAAACGATGGCGGAACTGCTGGCGGAAGTAGTTCTCCGACTCGAATCCGCAGCGGCGTGCGATCTGCGTGACGCGGAGATTGCCGCGCTTGAGGAGCTTGGCGGCCTTGTCGAGCCGCTTCTCCTTCAGGAAATGGCTGAGAAGGCGGCCCGTCGTTCGATGAAATCGACCCGAGATGTACTGGCGGGTGTAGCCGAGCTCCTGAGTCACCGCTTCGACAGTGACGTCCTCGTCGTTCTTCAGTCTCCGATGAACACACTTCACGAGGGCGCGTAGTAGACCGTCCATCATCTGTCCCTACTGCTCAAGGGTACGAGAGCTTTGCCGGGCACTCCGGGCCGTGGCCTTCACCTCACGGGCCGAGGCATCGTAGTTAGAATATAGCTCCAGCGATGGGGCGGGGCCATTGTTTTTGCAAACTCTCGATTGCGATGACGAGGGGTTGGCGCTACGGCTCCTTGCGCGTCCATCGTTCCGCGTCGCGCGTCCGATACTTGTTCATCGTGCGTGCGAAGGCCTTGTCCATGTCGATTCCGAGAGAGTTGGCGAGCGCCAGAAGGACGAAGACGATGTCGGCGATCTCCTCGTCGATCGGATGTGCGCGCTCGTCCGGCTTCTTCGGCTTCTCCCCATAGACTGCGTTGAGCTCGCGCGCCAGCTCGCCGACTTCCTCGGTTACTCTCGCCAGCATCGACAGCGGCTGCCAGTATCCTTCCTGAAACTGTGAGATCCAGGCGTCGACGTCACGTTGTGCGTCTCGGAACGACACGACCCCTCCGCGTTCTGAATGTCGCCGCTCCGGCAGGGCAACATTCGCAGTTCATTTCTGCTACCATCGGCGAATCATGTCACGATTGCGCGTGAGTTTCGCCTTCGTGCTTCTGGTCGCTGCTCCGTTGGCGCTCGCCGACGTGCGAATCGCCACACGGCCGGACGGGACGAAAGTGATCTACAACGTCGATTCGGCCGGACATGCAAAGGATCTCGACTGGCTGGCACGTCAGCGAAACCGCCCGTCTTCCTGGGACGCGATCATCGAGCGACACGCCGGCCACCATGGTGTCGATCCGATTCTCGTTCGCGCCGTGATGCTCGTCGAGTCGAACTACGATCCGGCGAGCGTGTCGCGCAAGGGGGCGAGAGGGCTCATGCAGCTGATGCCCGCCACCGCGAGCAGATTCAACGTCACCGCAGTCCATGACCCTGAACAGAACATCCGGGCAGGCGTGACCTATCTGGCGTTTCTTCTCGGGCTGTTCGATCACGACCTTCGACGCGCCCTGGCGGCATACAATGCGGGGGAGAATGCCGTGATCCGGCATGGTGGCCTTCCCCCCTATGCGGAGACCGAAACGTATGTCCGCCGCGTTCTCACGGTCTATCACGGAAGGCCCCATGGCTCGATCTCTCTCGTCTCCGCGTCGGGAGCCGGCAGGCTGGGCGGCGCATTCAAGGGGGCGGTCTCCACTCCTGCACCGATCCCGGCCGCAGGGCAGATGACGCTCTTGTCCACCGGAGCATCCGGTCTCAGGTAGAATCCCATCGTGCCGCAACGAAACCCCGACGTTCCGCCCCCATTCGATCAAGGCGTCTTTCTCGTTCACTACAACCGCGGACGGGAGGCGTTCCAGGAGGCCCGTCATGGAGAGGCGCGAAAAGAGCTCGAGCTCGCACAACGCTTTCGACCCGATGATTCCGATGTCCTGAACCTTCTCGGCCTCGTCTATTTCAAGACGAACGCGTATCCCGAAGCGGAAGTGATCTACCGCCGCCTGGTCGAGGACAACGCCTCCGTGTTCATTCTCCATTCGAACCTGGGACTCATTCTGTTCAAGCAGGGGAAGCTGGAGGAGGCCGAGCGGTTTCTGGCGAAGGCCGTCGAGCTTCGCCCGAACTATGCGAAGTCGCATCTCTACCTCGGATTGCTCTACAAACAGAAGAAGAAGTACGGCCTCGCTCTCGAGCACCTCCGTTTTGCGGGAGCAGAGAAGGCCGTGCGCGACGTCGAGGCGGAGATGCGCGGGGAGGGGGCGACCCGTCCCGGAACATCGGCCCCCGCGACCACGAACCGGTTCGCGATCACTCCCGCTCCGCCGAGCGAGGCACCACCCACCGTGGTCTCCTCGCACACGACCCAGGCGCAGAGCACGCGCGTGCCGCCGGTGGAAAAGCCATCGCCCGACGACACGCTACCGCTCCGCGTCACGGCAGCGAGAAAGCTGCAGGAGGCCGTCGATGAGACGGCTTTCGCCGAAGACAAGCGCCTCGACCTCGGGAGGAAGATCGAGGGGGCATCGAAGACGTTCGCCCTGCACGAGAATGGCTTCCTGGAGATCAAGTTCCTTCGCAGCGTCTACGTCAAGCGGGGAACGGTCTCGAGCTATACGGGAGACCTCCGCTTCACCGCCGAGTCGAGCCTGCTCGGGACGACCGCACAGACGCTCGTTCGCGCGATCGGTCACGGCACGATCTTCGTCTATGAACGAGGGCGGAAGACGTTTCTTCTCGATCTGAATGACGAGTTCATCTACGTCGAGGGACGGAACCTTCTCGCCCTGGAGGACTCGCTCGCCTACCGCGTCGAACCGATCTACGACAGCTCCTATCAGCGGAAGATCGACACGGTGAAGATCTTCGGCAAAGGCTCGCTCGCGATCTCCACGTCGATCGAGCCGCTCACCCTCCGCGTCACCCGCGACTACCCCCTGTCGATCTCCTCGGGGGCTCTCGTTGCCTGGACCGGCAATCTTCTCCCGACGGTGATCGAGGACAAGCTTCTCGCCGGCGTGATGATCGAAGAGAGCACGCAGGGGTTCAAGATCCGCTTCGAGGGCGAAGGAGTCGTCGTCGCGGAACAGTAGTCTCGGGGCTCGAGACTCGGGACTCGGGACTCGGGGCTCGGGGCTCGGGGCTAGAGACTACGACTTCAGAAAAACATTCATCACTGGAAGACCTCGAGCCGGCGCACCAGCAGTCGTTGAACTTCCCCGAAGCTCGACGAGTGGTCGCACTCTAGCAGCTAGCAGGCTGCTGGAGGACTGGGGCGAGCGTGCAGGCGTTGTTGTCATGATGAGTCGAACCAGGTTCGCGCTCGTCGACCTCCGGCCGCGAAGGCGGCCGAAACAACCACAGCCCCGCCCGTGAGGGCGGGGTGACGAATCATGCGCAATTCCTCGGAAGGCCGCGAAGGCGGCCGAAACAACCTCAGCCCCGCCCGTGGCAGTTCGCACAGCTGGAGCGCTGAACCGTTGGACGGCCGAGGTACTCCTCCTCCGCCGGATGTGCTGGACGAGGTGCTGGCGGATCGGCATACTGCGTTTCGGTGAAGGTTCGTGACGTCATCACGACACTTGAGGCGGACGGTTGGCGTCTCGCTCGAACGAAGGGTAGTCATCGACAGTTTCGTCACCCGTCAAAGCCTGGAACAGTGACCGTAGCAGGGAAGTTGAGTATCGATGTTCCCGTCGGAACGCTCGGAAGCATCTGGAAGCAGGCTGGGTTGAAGAAGGACTGAGTGACACATGGAATACGTCGTCATCATTGAACAGGGCGAATCATCGGTCGGAGCGTACGTCCCAGACCTTCCAGGTTGCGTCGCGGTCGGGGAAACGCGAGATGAGGCGATGAAACTCATTCGTGAAGCTGTTGAACTTCACATCGAGAGCCTTCGTGAGAACGGCGAACCCGTACCGGCACCTCACTCGTTCGTAGAACGCGTCGCAGTCTGAATGGCCGCCTAACTCATAGGACTCTTTACTGCATCCCGCTTCTGAGCGCTGTCCGCGAACGCGGCCGGCGACGCGCCGATCATGCATCGAGTCGAGGCGGGGAGGGGGATGCGGGAAAGATCTCAGTTGGACGAAGGTGCTGGCCATCGTGGGGAGAGTACTGATTCGCGTCGCGGGTGAGCGAAACGAGCGCTGACCAGTCGTCGCGGCGGGGTGAAGCAGAGCGATTCCAGAGCAGCGCAGGCAGGCGGAGGAGTGGGGCGAGAGAGCAGGCGTTGTCATGATGAGTCGAGCCAGGCTCGCGCTCGTCGCGCTTCGGCCGCGAAGGCGGCCGAAACAACCCCAGCCCCGCCCGTGAGGGCGGGGTCATGAATCATGCGCAATTCCTCGGAAGGCCGCGAAGGCGGCCGGCACAGTCGGCTCGTTCTTCAAGGGCACGCGACATTCCCGCGATGATCTCGCTCCCCCTTGACTCCGCCACGCCACCGAGGGAACCTCGGAGCCGGCCGCCGCCGCCCAAACTTCTCGACCGCGTTCGCGACGCGATCCGCGTCCTTTCCGAATGCGGCGGTAGAGTGGGGATGGCAGTACGTCTTCCATCGGGGAGTCGGAGTGTCGAGCCGTGGAGCGGCCGGATCGGGCGACACCACATCGACGAGTCGACCGTGCAGAAGGGTGTGAGACAGGCAGCGCTGGCTGCGGGGATCGCCAGACCCGCAGGCCCGCACACGTTTCGCTACGGTTTCGCCAGGCATCTGCTCGAGGACGGCGATGACATCCGGACGATTCAAGAGCTGCTCGGCCATGCGAACGTGCAGACCACGATGATCTGCACGCACGTGCTGAATAGCCAGCGGGGCGGCGTCCGGAGTCCTCTGGACATTGTGGAAGGCCCCATGATCAGCCGCGCAAGCAGTCCGTGAAGTCATGGATGTTCAGCGAGTTACGGTAGAAATCGGTCCGTCAGGGAGCGTCAGCGAGCGATTCCGGCGTTGGCCATTTCAATTAATCCGTATAATCCGCTCAGTGAGACGTTGGGCCGCAGAAGACAAAGGAAGATGGCGACGACCAAACGGGCCGCAACGAAGAAAACCGCGGGCAAAGCGGCCGGAAAGAAGGGCCCTGCGCCGAGCGTCCGAAAATCTGGGGGCAACACGCCGAAGGCCGAGGCTCTTGGGCGAGCGCACCTCATCGTGAAGTACACTCACGATTCGGCACGGGCGTTCATGGACGCCTTTCGAGCGGTCCGAGAAAGACGTGGAGCTACCGTTGGTACGTCGACCGATGAAGAGCAGGACCTCCTCCGAGCTATGCTCGTCATGACCGCGGCTGGGCTGGATGGAGCGCTGAAGCAGATCATTCGGGACACGCTGCCGGCGATCGTCAATGCGGATCGCGACGCCCTCGCAGAACTTGAGACGTTCGTGTCGCGGCAGCTCCGCGGTGAGGTCGAGCCTGTCGGAGCGCCTGCGCCATCAAAGTTTTTGGCGCGAGTGTTAGTGGCGAAATCTCAGCAAAGCCAAGTGATCGAGGAGTACATTCTTGATCTGACAGGATCAAGCTTGCAGTCCGCAGACGAACTGTTTCGCGCCGCGAAGGCACTTGGCGTGAAACCAGCGGAGGTCGCTATCAACAAGGACGAACTGAAGCCGATCTTCCAGATTCGAAACAAGATCATCCACGAACTTGATATCAACTTTGATCACGTCAAGCGAAACCGTCAGACACGATCGCAGAAGGAGATGTGCAAGCACGCGAACCGACTTCTGGAAATTGGCGAGAAGCTGATTGCCGCGGTTGATAGTAGGCTTCGTCCAACTCGGCGTTGCACCGGACGCGGCCAGCGGGCTTCATTCCTGTAGAATCGGTCCGTCCTCGCGTCGCTGGCCGCGCCGGTGAACGCCAGGGAGGGCAATGGGGTCAGACCTTCGATTCTCAGGCCGCTGACGCTGCTGGGCGCTCCATCTCGCGCGTGGCTCCCACCACTCGGCCGCGAGAGCACTACGTGAGATCGATAACGAACTGTTCGCCCTGATGTTACGACGCATGACCTGGTCTCACGCAGACCGCGGCGCTGGCGAGTTCGTGTCGAGCGCGGGACACACTGCAGCTTCTGCTGGGTTCGAGCTGCTCGATCCGGACGGGGCTCGCTGGCGCTGCGATCACTTCCGCGTTTCGTGCAGATCGCACCGGTGAACCGCAGGTCGCTGTCAGCCGCACGCCCCACCTGCGCGCCAGGTGCGCCCACCTCTTACTTCTCGGAAGGCGGCTGCAGACCCGCTCCGGCGATGATCTTCCAGCCGTCGGCCATCTTCCGGTACACATGATTGAGGATCCGGTCGTAGGACCGCGGCTTGCCCTCTACATCAGTCCAGGAAGTCCTCACGTGCTGATAGACGACGCCAACGTCGCCGTACACCTTCACCGAAAGCGGCTCCAGCGTGTAGACGTAGGGTCCGTCCCCCCGCTCTGCGAAATTCCTGATCCGAGCAGCTCGCCACTCGGACTTGCTGAAGACACGTCTACCACTCCAGGCGGCGATATCGTCCGCATACAGCTTCATGTGACCCTCGAGATCTTTCTCTTGCAGGGTCTTCCAGAACATCTCTTCGTGAGCCCAGACCTCCTGCTCTTGCTCCGAGAAGGTGGCGGGCGCGGGTTGCGTCCGCTGTTCCGGTATCGCATCCGGCGTTTGCGCGGTTGCTGACGCAACGCCGAGCGCAACCGCGCAAAGCGCGCCGGCGAATCGTGCGGTCATGTACATGAGGAGCCCCTTCCGATCCGAGTTGCGGCGCAGTATAGCGCAGTGGTAGCTCGGGGACAACGTCAGCCGCTCCAAGTTCTCCCGTCGACCAGGGCCGCGGCTCGTTCGGCCGGCGACCAGGGTGAGCACAGGCAGGAGTGCCTGTGCCCATTGCTGTCCATTCATGAACGTCTCGCCGGTGACGTACCCGCGTAGCCGGATGGCAGGCGAACCAATGGCCTCTGCTGCCTCTCGGCACATTTGACGTACCGCCGTCTAACTCTACCCAAAGATATTTGAAATTTGAGAGTCAAAGACCGGGCGCGGGCTCGGGCGCTGGCTCGTGCCCGGGAAGGACTGCCGCGGGCTTGAAAGTCTCGGTCCTCCGCACGATCATCTTTCTGCCAGGAAAGAAACGACCGGGGAGGACCGATGGACACCTTTGCGAAGCTGTTCGGCAGCCTCGTTGCTTTCGTATACCACTGTTTCGATCGCATCGTTATCCTTGGATACCTGCCTCTGCTCACCCGTCCCGAGAACATCGTCCACTTCTTCCGTGACGTCCACCAGGTCGGCGCGATCACGAAAGAGGTCCTCCGTCAGCGGACCGATGACTACACGAGGTGGGTTGATTCCTTCGCGCGCAATCACAGAGTTCCGAACGAATGGGCCCAGAAGGGTGTGCGCAAGGAGGACTACGTCCGGCCTCGCCTCCGGCAGATGGAACGATCCAAACGGTTCGGCGTGTACTTCATTCTCAAGAGCATGGAGGTCGGCCCGTCGTTCCGAATCAGCAGTCCGAAGGCGTACTCCCGACATTCGTCAGGCCATCATCACCACCTTCTCTCTCGATCCGGCTGCCTACTCGCTGAACCAAGTACGCTACGACGTGCGCAAATTGAAAGCCCACGGCCTGATCGAACGCGACGGGAAGCGCTACGCCTATCGCCTCACCGAGAAGGGGAACAAGGTCGCTCTTCTCTTCGTCCTCTTCCACAAACGCGTTTGCGGTCCGTTGGCCAACAGTCTGTTCAACAAACCGCCTCAGTCTGCGATCCCGCCGGCTACCAGGATCGAGGCTGCCTACCGCCGTGCTGACAAATCCAT
>DATKDP010000034.1:0-14925 GCA_035546335.1 Thermoanaerobaculia bacterium
CATCACTGCCGATCCCGCACCGATCGCCGCATCGTTCTTTTCGCTGACCACGGAGTTCGTCACGCCGGAGCAGGCGAAGGCATTCCTCGCCGCGGTTCGCGCTGCGTCGCCGAAGCGCGACCTCGTCGTCCTCGCCGACTCGAAGATCCGCAGCGCCCTGCCCGATGATCCCTCCACGCACGTCATCGACAGCGGCTCCCACCGCTTCACGCCATGGGTGCGCGATCCGTTTCTTCTCGCCCGAACCGGCGACGGCGTCGTCGTTTTCGTCGATCGGCCGAACATTCAGCCGAAACGGGAGGCGGATGCGCTCCTGGCCCGGACCATCGTGGCCAGGATCCCGCCGTCGCTGGAAGCGAAGTGGAAGAGGACGCGATGGACCGTCGCCCCGGTGCCGTTTCACAACGGACACGTTCTGCTCACGCCCGGCGCGGCATGGATCAGCATGCATACCGTGGAGATTCGGGCGCTCGAAATCCTCGACCTCGGTCGCGTCCCGGTGGATACGTTCCGCACCGTCGCCGGCATTCAGCGATACATCGAGGCGGTGAAGCGCGCTGCGGCGGAGCTGGAGACGCTCTTCGGGCGGCCCGTCCGCTTCGTCCATCCGCTTCCCTCCGGTGATTCGCTCGAACAGCAGATCCAGCTCATGCAGGTCCTGGCCGGAGGCGCCGGATTCGACCTCGACTCGCTGGTGACTCTCCTTCCCCAGCGGGACGGGTCCACGCGCGCGCTCGTCGGAGACGTCCGCCTCGGCAGCAGGATGGCAAAGGACGCAAAGCTGGAAGATCTCCAGCGACTGCACCGCAGCTACGGATTCGCCGGACCGGCATCGACGCTCGGCAAGCGGATCACCGAGGCGCACGACGTCCCCGGGACGATCGGCCTGCAGCTCTTCCTCGACCTGGTCGCCTTCCATCTCGGCGGGGAGCGCCTCCCGCTGCTCAACATTCCCTACTCACTGCTCGCCGACCGCTCCGGGCTCAGCGGCTCGCAGTTTCTGCTGACATGGAACAACGTCGTCCTGGAGGAAGGACGGGCGGAAGGCTTCGCCTCGCTGTTCGCTCCCGCCGACGCATACGCGCGCCAGGCATTCTCCGACGCCGGTTACCGGCTCGAGCTCTACGCTCCCCTGGTGCGCAGCGTTCTTCTCAACGGCGGATACCGCTGCTCGTCGAATCACCTGCGCTGACGATCTGCAGTGGAAGCGACGCTTCCACCTCCCGCTCCGCGCTCCGGAAAACGACGTGCAGCGAGTAGTGGCCGGGCGCAATCCCTTCCGGCGTGAACTCGAGCAGCACTTTCACGGCGCCGTTCGGGCCGGCCACCGTGCGCCCGACGAGGTCGAGCTCGGGGCTCTGCTGACTGCCGTCCGCCGCGTCGAGGCGGGCGCGCAGCTTCATCTCCTCGCCCGGCAGGTTGTAGGTGAACATCGCCAGACGATGCGTCGTACCGAGGGCGAGCCGCGGGCGGGCACTGGGGATGAAGCTCTCGCCGGCCAGAGTGAACGGGTAGACCATGTCGCCGCCGGCCTTCGATACTCCGCGGAGGAGGATCCACTGATCGGGCTCCTCGAACCAGAGCGGCGGCAGGATGGCCTGCTCGCCGTACTCGGGAACGCGCACCGCCGTGCGGGTGAAGCCGTTGTGTCCCGACTCCAGCACGCGCACGAGCGTTTTGACGGCGTAGTCGCCGGGCGGCAGGCTGAGCGTGCCGTAGTACTTGAGACCACTGTTGCTCAGCACTCCGCGAACCTTCGTCAGATCGAGCGAGAAGATCTGAAAGAGATAATCCTTCACGCTGCCGTTGGCGTCGAAGGCGTAAATGAACAGTTCACCGTTGACGACGTCACCGGGGACGCGATCGAGAAGGCTCTTCCCCGACATCTCCACGATCACCGGCACCTCGGCGTTCCCCTCCTTCTGGACGAAGGGAGCGGCCAGGACGCTGGTCCTGACGTCCTGGAAGGGGATGTCGTTCATCAGGATGTCGGTGGCGCTCAACATCTGCTCGACGGCATTGACCTGCAGGCGTGGCTCGTAATAGCCGGCCCGGTGCGAAACGCGGAGACCGGAGTGGCCGACCACGCGCACTTCGACTTTCAGATCGTGGAACTTTCCGGGATTTCCTGAGGGAGCGGTCTGAAATCCCAGGATGTAGACCACTTCCTGCTGCTTGAGCATGCGGGCGAAGGAGTCGGCGAGATCGTTGCTGTTCTTGAAGACGTCGCCGCCGGTGGGACGGCTGATCAGAAAGAGCGATTCGTTCGACGTGTTTTGCGAACCCGATCGGGGATCGTTGGGAGCGCGGAGACCTTTGATGTCGATCGCGTGCAGGACGACGTCGGAGGCGCGGAACAGCCGCCCCATCTTGCGCAGATCGTTAAGGGCCTTCGAGCTGCCGAACCGATCATCGTTGTCGACTCTCCACACCTCGCCGCGCATCAGCGCATCCTGTTCGAGCTGGACCTGCTGCGTGTTCCACTTCTCGCGGCCCTGAACAAGCCGGCTGTCGAAGCCTTCGGAGAGAAGAAGGATCTGCTTCCGGCCGCGAACGCTGTTGAGAAGGCGGGCCAGATTGCCGAAGCTCTCCAACTGCCGCTCGATCCTGTTCCGGCGGATGTTGTCTTCATTGGCCTGAATGCGGCTCTGGGCTAGCTTTGCGATCTCCTCCAGCTCCATCTGCACGAAGTGATCGGGAATGCCGCGGCTCTCCGCCATCCCCGGAGCGCCGCTGAGCTGCAGCGGATCGAGAGTCTGATAGAAGCGCGTGAAGCCGAGCGTCCGGACGGCGTTGAGGAGATGATCGCGGTCGGTGGTGAAGGCAGTGACGATACGAAACCCGTCCTCGACCGAATACGTCGCCACCGACGCCAGATCCTGCCGTGGAAGCGAGTGGATGAACTCCCGCGCCGCGTCCCGGCCCCGCAGGATCGTGCTCGGACTGGAGTGCGACAGATCGAAGAGGATCATGAAATTCCGCCGCGCCGCGGCCATGGAGAGCTCCGGCTCGGCGGTGCTGATGGTGGCCAGATCGATCTCTTCGAAGTGGGTGATTCTTCTCCGCTGGCCGTCGTCGTAGACCTCGAAGTTCTCCGGCTCGAGGCCGCGGATGGGATTCCCGGAGCGGTCGATCACGTTCACCGGGATCTCGACGAGATTGACCTGAACGGTCGCCGCGGCCACCGGCTCATCCTGCGCACGCAGAACGAGAGGAACGGCCAGCAGGACGAGAGCGGCGACGAGGAATCTTTGCGATCTCATGAGGAACCTCCCTGTACGGTGAACGGCATGACCGCTTCGACCGGCGACTTCTCCTTCGGCATCATCGTGAAGCGGAGCCGATAGCGTCCGGGCGGAACATCGCCCGGGGAGAAATCGAATAGATATTTCACGCTGCCGTCATCGGCGGGCGACGTCCGTCCCAGCAGCTTCACATCCGTCGAATGCTGCTGCCCTGACTCGCTCTCCATGGCGATCTTGAACTGCAGGTCGTCGACCGGGACGTGATAGGTGAAGAGCGCCACTCTCTGCCGCGAGCCGGTGGAGACGCTCGGATCGATCTCCGGGACGAAGCTCTCCTCGGCCACCATGAACGGATACTCTCCTTCCGCTCCAGGCCGCGCGGGGGCTCGGAGCATGAGCCACTGGTCCGACCCCGCCATCAGCATCGGCTCGAGCGCTCGCGGCTGATCGAGGGGCGGAACGTCGAGCGAGACCTTCCGGAACCCGGCCCGGTTCGTCTCGCCGATGCGGACCAGGGCCTTGATGTCGTAGCGGCCGGGATCGAGCAGCATCGTGGCGTAGAAACGGAGACCACCGTCCCGGAGAGTTCCGCCGAGACGGCTGAGGTCAAGAGGCAGGCTCTGGTGAAGGAAGTCGCGTACGCGGCTCCGGTCGTCGAAGGCATAGATGAAGATTTCGGCGCTGGCGCTCGAGCCGGTGACTCCTTCCAGGAGCCGCCGGCCGGGAATCTCCAGCAGCACGGGAACGAGCTGCTTCTCTTTGCCGGGAAACGCCTGCGCGGTGACGGAGACGGCGATGTCATCGACGGCGATGTCGTTGATCAGGATCGAGGCGAGCGAGAGAGTCCGTTCGAGCGGAGAAACCGTCGCCGCCGGCTCGAAGTAACCGGCGCGGTGACTCACCCTGGCGCCGCGAACGCCGGAAGTGCGCACCTTGAGGTCGTGAAAGCGCCCCGGCTGTCCGGCCGGCCTGGCCCGGAACCCGAGAACGTAGATGACCTCCTGCCCTTCCAGCATCCCCCGAAGGCTGCTCCCCAGATCGTTGGCGTTCTTGAATACTTTGCCGCCGGTCGGATCGCTCAGGAGGAAGAGCGACTCGGTGGAGCTGCGACGGAATCCCTCGCGCGAGTCTACGTCCGTGCGCAGACCTTGAATGTCGATGGCGTGCAGCACGACATCGGCGCGGCGGAAGATCTGGACCATGTCGTTGATCTCGCGCATCGACGTACTGCTGCCGTAGCGCTGGTCGGGATCCACTCTCCAGATCTCCCCCGAATAGAGAGCGTCCGCCTCCGCGGCCGCCGCGGCGCCGGCAACCTGTTCGCGTCCCTGGACCACGCTGGCATCGAAGCCTTCGGAGAAGAGGATGATCTGCTTCTGCCCCTGCACCGCATCGAGCGCCCTGGCGATCGTGCCGAAGTGATCGAACTGCGCCTTCAGGCGGGCGCGCCTGTATTCGTCCGTCGCCTGCCGCTCCGATCGCTGCACGGAGTCGATCAGCTCTTCGAAGGCGTTCTGGAGCTCGGCGGCCGCCCGTTCCTCCCTCGCTCCGCCGCCCGCCGCAACCGGCGCCACCTGAGCGGAGACGAAGAGGGGATCGCTGATCCTGAAGAACTTCGGATGGCCGAGCGTAGTCACGGCATTCTTCAGCAGCTCGCGATCGGTGGTGAACGCCGTGACCAGCCGCACGCCCTGCTCCACGGTGAACGTCGCGATCGCCGCGAGGTCGCGGTCACTCATCTCCTTTGTCACGAACGCCTCGGCCGCCTCACGCGCCTTGGAGATGTTGATCGGCGAGGAGTTGCTGAGGTCGAAGAGAAGAAGGAAGTTGCGTTTTGCCGCAGGATGGATCGGCTCGTCCGGAGCGATACGGGCCAGGTCGATGACTTCGAAATGCTCGAGCGCCACCTGCTTGCCGTCATCCAGGAGCTGAAAGTTCTCCGCCGTCAGCCCTCGAACCGCCTTTCCGGAACGGTCCGTGACCGTGACCGGTACTTCGACGACGGTCACCTGAATCGTCTCCTCAGGAGCGGCTACGGCGCTTGTCACCACCAACAGCATGCTCACTGCGATCCGGGCAAGTCTCATGACGTTTTCATCCTCGATAGGTTCCGGCAGCGAGTTGTTTCAACTGCCGGTGATCCGGGAAGATCTGCAGACCTTTCACCGCCCAGTAGCGTGAACCGCGCGCATCGCCGAGCACCTGCAGCGCATGGCTGATGGCGATGTAGGAAGGAGGTGTGGGTGAAGCTTCGATCAGCTCGTAAATCAGACGCGTCCCCTCCTCGAGCCGCCCCTGCGCGACGAGGAGGAGCATCAGATTCTTGTAGCTCTGCGGCTCCTCGGGAAAGAGGGCGATCTCCCGCCGGAACTCCCGCTCGGCATCCTGACCATACCCCATCCTGGCCAGAACGTCACCGCGCATGTGGTGGAGGTTGGGTACCTGCTGCTTCTCCTTCTTGGCCTGCAGCGCCTCGTCGAGAAGCTTCCTGGCAGCCGGAAGATCGTCCTGCTTCTTCTTCACCTCGGCGAGTGTCATCAGCGGATAAACCTTCTCCCGATCCTTCTCCAGGGCCAGTCGCCCTTCCGCCTCCGCCTTGGCCAGATCTCCTTTTCCGATCCACACTTTGGCCAGGATCTCGTGCGCCTTGGCGGGCTGCGATTCGCGGAAGAGCTCGGTGTGCGCCGCCGCTTCGTCGAGTCTCTCCGCCTCCAGAGCGAGGTTCGCCACGTCGATGGCGAGATGAGGCATCTGAGGAGAGAGTTTCAACGCTCCTTTGGACGCCTCGACCGCCTCGTCGAGCCGTCCCAGACGGCGGAGGACCTTCGCCTTCAGGCTCCAGAGATCGACGATCCGCTCGTTCTCCCGAAGGTTCCTTTCGATCAGCTCGAGCGCGTCGAGGAGCTTCCCTTCGCGGAAGCGGGCGAAGGCGCGCATGATGCTGCGGAAGGTTTCGAGCTTTTCCTTCGGATCGGGAAGCGCCTCCCCCGGCTCGAGGGGAACCGTGGCCCCGAGATAGCCGAGCGCGGCCAGCTTTGCGGCTTCTTCGGGGTCGATGACCGCCGGTGCCGCCGCCTTTTCGAGGTGCGGCTCGATGGCGCGCCGCAGCGCGAAATACGTCCGGCGATCGGCCTGGAAGACGTTCTGTTTCTCCAGCGGATCACGATCGACGCGATACAGCTCCGGTGTCGGAGCATGAATGTAATGATGCGTGCCGTCGATCAGGGAATGGAGATCGCTCCATCCGAAATGAAGACGCGGATACTGCGTCTCCGCGTACACGCGGCGCGGTGCCGGAGCGGGGGCACCGACGAAATCGATCACCGATGTGCCCTGCAGCTTGGCCCGGTCGAAATCGCCGACCGTCAGCGAAAGAACGGTCGGCATCACGTCGATGAGCTGGACCGCGGTCGGCACCGACGCCGCGGCATGCCTGGACCGCGGCAGCTTCACCAGCATCGGCACCTGAATCGCTTCCCGGTAAATGAACAATCCGTGCTCCTGCTCGCCGTGGTCGCCCAGCCCCTCGCCGTGATCGGAGAGGATGATGATCAGAGCGCGGTCGTATAGATCGCGTGACTTGAGGGTCTGGAGAAAACGGCCCACGAGCTCATCGACCCAGGCGATCTCCGCGTCGTACTCGTCGCCATAGCGGCTCTTGTAGGGCTCGGGCGCCTCGTACGGCGTATGCGGCTCGTAGAGGTGGAGAAAGAGGAAGAATGGCTTGGTCTGCTGCGACACCCATCGATTCGCGGCCTCCACGGTCTGGTCGCCGCTCCGCTGGATGAGACCGAGCGATTGCGCCTTCCCGATCCAATCGGTGTCGTCGTCGTAGACGTCGAAACCTCGTGCAATGCCGCTTTCCTGACGGAGGACGTAGGAGGAGACGGCGGCGCCGGTCGCATAGCCGGCTTTGCGCAATGCCTCGGCGAGCGTCGGAATCGACTCGTCGAGCTTGTAGCCGAGATTGTCGCGAACGCCATGCTCCGGCGGCAGCAGGCCGGTGAACATCGAGCTGTGCGCCGGCAATGTCAGCGGATAGTGGCTGTAGGCATGCTCGAACAAGATCGAGTCCTGCCGGAACGCATCGAGGTGCGGCGTCGAAACCTTTTGATAGCCATAAGCCGGCAGGCGGTCCGACCGCAGCGTGTCGATGGAAATGAGAATGACCGGCGTCTCGGTAGAAGGCTTGGGCGCCTCGCCCAACTTCGCGCATCCGGCCACCAGCAGAAGCATCAGCATGCCAGCAAGCCTTCTCCTGCAACGCCCCTCATCCGCCCTTCGGGCACCTTCTCCCCGCAAGCGGGGAGAAGGCTTGCTTGCGGCGGTCCTTCTCACGACGGCCTCCGGTCGAGGCGGGCCAGCATCTGGCGCGCGGCGGTCACATCGGCAGCGTAACGCTCCGGCGGCGCGGTCTCGATGAACTGCTGCAACGCCTGGCGGGCGACGTCCACCTGTCCTTCCTTCTGCGCGACCACGGAGAGGTTATAGAGCGCGTCGTAGAGGGTCGGATCGATGGCCACCGCGCGGCGCCACACCTCGATGGCCTGAGCGCCATTTCCCGATCGTGCGTAGACGACGCCGAGCGTGTTCAAAACAATCGGCATCTGATCGTTCAATTCCAGAGCGCGGCGGAGATAGCCATGGGAACGCTGCAGATCGCCGGCGCGGAGCGCCACGATGCCGAGGTTCTGGTAAGCAGTAGCGTTCGTCCGATCGATCTGGAGAACGCGCTCGAACTGCCGGATCGCCTCCTGCCCCCTTCCCGCATCGGCGAGGGCGATGCCGTACGCGTTCAGCAGCTCCGGATCGTTGGCATCGCTGAATCGAGCCAGCACCTTCACCGCCTCGCCGGCCTGCCCGCTCTCGCTGAGCACCAGGCCGAGACGGCGCTCGAGCGTGTCGCTCCCATGCCCGGCCTCGATGGCCTCCCGCAGCGTGGCGATCGCGGCGCCCGGCATCTCGTTCTCCTGATAGAGAAAGGAGAGCATCTCCCGCACGATCGTCATATCGGAGCGTTCGGCGAGAATCTCGCGTCCCACCTCGATGGCCTCGCCGATCTTCCCTTTCTGGTAGAGGGCGATGATCTCCTGCGCCTTCGCGTCGAGGTGGACGAGATTCTTCGGGTCGTCGGCCTCGCTGTAGTTCTTTTTCGGAGCCTCGCCGACGAAGTAGCCGAGGCTGAGAAGCTGCGACCGCTCTTCCGGCGATACCTTGCGCTCGACCGACTGCCCCCGCGGAGCCGATTTCGTCAGGAGCTCACGGATCCGGAACACGACTCTCCGCTTCTCTCCGACGAGGTTTCTCTGCTCGGATGGATCCGACGGAAGGTCGTACAACTCCGGCAGCGGAAGATCGATGTACTTCTGCCCCTGATGAATCATCCCCACCAGCGGCGCCCACCCGCGGTTCAGCGAGGCGGTGAGAGATTCGAAGTACGTATCACGATCGCCTTCCATCCGGAGCAGCGACCGTCCCTGCAGTTCTTCCGGAACAGGGAGCCCGACCCGCTCCAGGACCGTCGGCACGATGTCGATATGGCGGGCGCTGCGTCCCTCGACGCGCGGCTTCAGACGACCGCGTTCATGGAGGATCAGGGGCACCTTCAACGTCGCTTCGTAAGCGAACAAACCGTGCGTCAGCTCGCCGTGCTCGCCGAGGCTTTCGCCATGATCGGAGGTCACCACGAGGAAGGGTGGTCGCGGGCCCGCCAGAATCCGATCGAGAAAACGTCCCACCTGGGCGTCGGTGTAGGCGACCTCCCCGAGATAGGGATGCTCGCGGTATACCGCATCGTAGGGAGGTGGAGGCTGATAAGGGGCATGCGGGTCATAGAGATGCAGCCAGAGGAACTTCTTTCCGGCGGTCGAGTCGTACCAGCTCCGCGCCGCATCCACCACTTCGCCGGCGCGGCGTTCCGCCATCACGAACTGCTTCAGGGCCGTTCCCTCGCGATAACGGTCGTCGTAGACGTCGAAACCCTGATCGAGCCCGAACCGTGCGTCGAGCGGATAGGCGCCGACGAACGCCCCGGTCGCATAACCACTCTTCTTCAGGATCTCGGCGAGGGTGACCTGCTCTTCCCCCAGCACGTAGCCGGCGTTGTCCCGAATCCCATGCTGATATGGATGAAGGCCGGTGATGATGTTCGCGTGAGAAGGAAGCGTGACGACGTTGTGCGCGTACGCATTCGTGAAGACGACGCCTTCCCCCGCCAGCCGGTCGAACGTGGGCGTCTCGACATCGTGGTTTCCCGCGAACCGGAGAGAGTCGGCGCGCAGCGTGTCGATCGTGATGAGGATGATGTCGGGGTCACGCGAAAGACGGGCCTCCCCTGCATCTCCTGCTCGACTGCGATCGCATCCGAGCAGTACGAGAAGGGCCAGCGGAATGACTTTGATCATCTTCTTCTTCGCCATCGCCTCAACTCGATGCAAACCGCTTCAGCGCCGGATCGGCCGGAAATCGCTCCAGACCCCTGCGAGCCCAGTAGCGGACGCCTCTTCGATCCCCCACCGCTTCCAGCGCTTCACAGACCGCAATGTAGCTCGGCGGACGCGGCGCGGTCTCGATCAGCTCCCGCACCGTGGCCGTCGCCTCCTGCAGCCGCTCCGAAGCGACGAGCAGAATGATCAGCGACCGGTACGCATCAGGCTCTTCCGGAAACGCGGCGATCTCCGCTCGCAGGTCGCGCTCCGCCTCCTCGAACCGCCCCGTCCGCGCCAGCACGTCGCCGCGCGCGGCCAGAAGCCCGGGAAGCTTCTTCGCCGGCGATTTCGCCGCAATGGCCTGATCCAGCAGCGCCAGCGCAGCGTCGGGATTTCCCCGTTCCTGTTCCACTCGCGCCATCACCAGCAGCACCGCGGCGCGTTCGCGGCTTTCAGTCGACGAGCGGCGGGCGATGAACTCCGCATGTTCCGCGGCTTCGTCGTGACTGCCGCTCTCGACGAGAAGATTCGTGACCAGCGCCGCCACATCGAGCCGGTCAGGCGCGAGCGCCAGAGCCTTTTTCCCCGCTTCCACCGCCTCCGCCGGCCGGCCGAGCGATGAGAGAAGACGCGCTTTCAGATCCCACACATCGACGACTCGCGGCTCCTGGCGGAGAAGGCGCTCGGCCGCTTGCAGCGATTCCTCATGACGGCCGGCGCGATAGAGCGAAAACGCGCTCTGCATGGCGCGATACGATTCCATCCTGTCGCGCGGATCGGGAAGATCTCCCGTCGCTGCGCTGCCGCCGCCGAGATATCCGAGAGCAGCGAGTCCGGCCCGCTCCTCCGCGCCGACCGCTCCGGGCGATTCCGGCTCCCGCTTGAAACGGGCCAGCGCCGCTCGCATCGAAGCGACCTTCTTCCGCTCCTCGGTGAGGAGATTCTTCGTCTCCGCCGGATCGTCCTGCAGATCGAACAGCTCGCCCCGTCGCCCTTCGATGTAGTGATGCGGTCCCTCGATCAGCGAATAGAGCTCGCTCCAGCCGAGATTGAATCGAGGATAGAAGGTCTCGGCAACGATGGGGCGGCGCGCATCACCCGCCGCGCCGAGGAGCGACCGGCCGGCGAGCGACGGCGGCGGAGAGGCCCCGGTCAGCTCGGCAATCGTCGGGACGATGTCGACGATCTGGACCGGGTGCACGACCCGCGTCCCTCCGGACCGACGGCCCGGCAGCTTCACGATCAGCGGAACCTGGACGGTCTCGCGGTACAGGAGAAGGCCATGCTCCGATTCGCCGTGATCGCCGAGGCCCTCTCCGTGGTCGGACAAGAAAATGATGATGGAGTCGTCGTAAAGGTTGCGACTCCGCAGACCATCGAGAAAGCGGCCGACGATCCGATCGGTCCACGCCACCTCTCCGTCATAGCGGTCGCGGTGAAGAGCGCGGAACGGTTCCGGCGGATCGTACGGTGCGTGCGGCTCGAAGAGGTGGAGAAAGAGGAAGAACGGCTTTTGGGTGCGATCGATCCAGGCCAGAGCGCTGTCGGCAGTCGCCTGACCGCTCCGCTCCATCATCCCCAGCGCATGCTCAGGACTCTGCTGCACCGCGTCGTCATAAAACTCGAATCCGCGGGCGATCCCGGTTTCCTTCCTCAGGACATAGGCGGATACCGCGGCGCCGGTGGCGTAGCCGCGGTCGCGCATCATCTCCGCGAGCGTGGGAACGTCATCGCGAACACGAAACCCGATGTTGTCGCGGACTCCGTGATCCGCGGGAAGAAGACCGGTGAAGAGCGAGGCATGCGCCGGCAACGTCAGCGGGGCATGTGTGTAGGCATGTTCGAAGAGAAGCGAATCCGCCGCCAGGGCGTCGATGTGCGGCGTCGAATTCCGCTCGTAGCCGTATGCGGGCAACCTGTCCGATCGAAGCGTATCGATCGAAATGATGATGACCGGCGACGTGGCGGACGGCGGCGGGAGCTCCCCTCCCCCGCACCCCGTCATCACCAGCAGAATCGCCGCAATGAGATTCGATCGCTGGTTCATCGTCAACTCGGCGGTCCGGGTTACTTGATCTGCTTCAGTAGATCTCGCGCTTCCTGCGCCTCGGGCGTATCAGGCCCCAGCTCGATCACTTTCTGAAGATCGGCCTTCGCAGAGACCATGTCCTTCATGTGCAACCGGGCGATGGCCCGGTAGTAATAAGAGTCGGCCCTCGCCGGATCCATGGCGATGGCGCGGTCGAGATAAAGGATCGCTTCCTTCGGGGCGGCTTTGTTGAGAAACAGGATGCCGACGTTCACCACCGCCGTCGTATCCGTCAGCGCCTGCTCCGGAAGGCCGTCGAGAATCTGACGGGCCCCTTCCAGGTCGCCCGACTCGGCCAGAAGGTTGATGAGCAGAAGCGAGATCCCGCTGTTCTCCGGCTCCGCGGCGTGTACCTGCTTCAGAAGACCGATGGCCGGCTTCAGCTCTCCCGACCCGTAGTAGGCGCGCGCCAGAGCCTTTTTCAGCTCGAGGTGATCGGGGAGGAGGGCCTGCGCTTTTTCGTATTCCCCGACCGCCTTCGCGTAGAGCGCCTTCTTCTCATCGACGGAAAGGGGGGCGATGCTGGCCGACATCCCGAGACGAAGCGAATCTTCGGGGGTCGCCTTTCCTTCCGCCTGCCGCACGTAGGCCTCGGCCATCTCGACCGCGGCAACCGCCTCCGGCGGAACGGTGGAGGCGACGGGAACCTCTTCCTGCGGCTGGGGAACCGGTTCCGGCTTCTTCTGGAGCACGGTCCGGATGGCGGGCAGCCGCTGAGCCTCCGTGGCATTCACGGTGCCGAGCGAAGGCAAGTAGCCCTCGGCGTTGATGTCGATGTCCCACTTCCCCGCGATCGGCAGCAGGACCGCCCAGCGGCCGCGACGATCGGTTTTTGCGGGTGGTACGTCGGGAACACGTGACGACGTCACGGTGACCTGTGCACCCTGAATTGGTTTGTTCTGCTCGTCGACGACTTCGCCATGAAGTCGGATCTGAGCGAACGCGGCGCCGGCGGGAAGCAGCGTCGCGATGACCAGGCTCAACAGTAGTTTTCGACTCAAACGTGGGCCCTCTTTCCTCTGGAGATGTCAGGGAAAAGCAATGAAGCCCGCCGGGAAATCCCGGCGGGCTCCGAAACACCTGCTGGCGTGAGGCTCAGAACGTGAGCCGTGCGCCGACGCGTAAGACCTGCGGACTGTGCTGCTCGCGAACGCGATTGGCGGACGGCACGGCCGCTCCCGTCGTGGAGACGAGCTCCGGATGCCGCTGCAGGATCGTGTTCTCGTTGGTCACGTTGAAGGCGTCGACGCCGATCTGGAAACCAACCGGGCCGAACTGGAAGTCTTTGGCCAGCCGCAGATCGAGCTGGAAGACGTCCTCGAGGCGGTGCCCGCCCATGTCGGCGGCACTGGCAATGACCGTCTTGGTCGAGCCGTCGGAGACGCGAACACCATGGCCGTACAGGACCGGATAACCCTGCCGGCCGGTGAGACTGAAGCCGAGGTTCGTCTCGATGAACGGGATCTGGTAGACGCCGTTCAGGGTGTACTGCCATTCGGAGTTGAGGAAGACCGCTCCCTTGGCGCCGCTGATCGTTCCCACCGGGGAGGCGACAACGCCGCCGTCACAGTTGGAGCATCCACTGGAACCGGTGCCAAGCCGGAAGTCGGTCGGATCGCCGTTGAGGAAGCCGTCCTCGCTGACGGCCTGCTTCCAATCGAACCAGGTCAGACCGCCGCGAAGCATCCAGCGGTTCGCCATCCGTTTGGTCAGCGTCAGCTCGATGCCGTCATAGCTCTGCGAATAGCCGGGGCGGTTGGTCAACGCAAAGAACGTCGGCCTGGCGACCCCTTCGCGAAGCGTGTACACCGGGACGCTGTACGGCGTGCCGTCGGGGAGTCTCCCTGTGGCATTGCCGTTGGTGAGGTTATTGTTGGTCGTATCGAGGACATAGTCGGCGGCGGTGTACCAGTCGCCTGCACCCTGCGTCTTCTCCGCTCGCGAGATGACGAAATCGTTGAACTCCCGGCGGCTGTAGGAAAGGCCTACCGAGAACTGCGGGAGCAACTCGTGCTCAGCACCGAGAATGAACTCGTCCGTGCTGGGGGGCTTGAATCCCGACGCAACACGCAACGTGCTGGCGGCGATCGCATTCGGATTCGCGGGATCAAAACCGGTCCAATCGATCGGGCCGGCCCCGAGATCGAGAATCTCGTCGCGGGTGATGATGTCATCACGGTTCGCGTCCAACGTGTAGAAGGTGACGGTGCGGTAATACGGCTGCACTGATGACGCGCCGGTATTCGATCCGAGATGGTCGACATAGCGGTTGTACGCCGCGCGAAGGAGAGTTCGCTTTTGCGCGCCGAGCGCGTAAGTCACACCGATCCGAGGAGAGATACTCGTCCACTCCGTTGTCTCCGGGAGGTCGGCGGGAATCGTGAGCGCAGGCAGCAGCTCCGGAAGCAGCGGGTGCGCCGGCCCGGAAACCTCACCGAACGTGCTCTCCTGGATGTCGTACCGAGCTCCCACATGCAGGGTCAGATCACCGAGCAAGATCACGTCGCCAACATAGAGATCCGTGTACTGATACTCATACTGGGGGTTGTACGACATCGAGAACCAGGTGATGCCGAGGCCGTCCGGAACGCCGGAGAGGCCGGTCAGATCGATGATGGCCTGATCCTGGGGCCAGAAGAACGTCGACGTATTTCCCGCCGTCCGGTAGCCGAACCCGAATTTCAGCTCGTGATTCAAACCACCCGTCTCGAAGAACGAGGAGGCATCGAGACGGTACTGCTCGGCGGGACGGAGTCCGGAGAAGCTGAGGAAGGAGTTCCGCCAGGCACCCTGAGCGACGCCGAGAACCGGCGGGGGCAGCGTGCGTGCGCATGCCCCGTCCATGCAGTTCTGGTCACCCTGCGGCTGCAACTGGAACCCGAGGTTCACCTTCGAGTACATGCCGGTCAGGTAAAAGTTCGGCGTGAAGATGTGTGTGTCTTCCAGCTTCCAGATTCCGGGAGGCCCGAAGCCGCTCTGATTGAACGTCGTCTCAGGCGGTCGGCTCGGGCTGGCGCCGCGGCCGAATTTCGATTTCTCGTTGTCGTTGTAGGTGCCGACGAAGCTGTTGTTCCGCCCGATCTGGGCGTTCAACTTCAGGTTCATCGTTTTGAGGAACGTGTCATCGTTGTAACGAACCGTCGCATTCGGTGGCTGGGCGACG
>DATKDP010000035.1:0-3262 GCA_035546335.1 Thermoanaerobaculia bacterium
CGGACTGCTCACCGCCGCACGCAAGTTCGATCCCGACCAGGGCGTCAAGTTCATCTCCTACGCCGTGTGGTGGATTCGTCAGGCCATCCTCTCGGCGCTGGCGCGTCAGGGGCGTACCGTCCGAGTGCCACTCAATCGGACTGCTGACCTCTCGCGCGTCATCAAGGCCTCCGAAATCCTCCGACAGAAACTCCGTCGCGAACCGAGCCCCGAAGAGCTCTCGCAGCTTACCGGTCTCTCCGTGGAAGTCGTTCAGTCGCTCGCTGCGCTCAATACCGGCGATGTGCGGCTCGATGCACCGATGGACCCCGAGGGAGATCGCGCACTTATCGAGCGGTTCGTCGCCGACGAGATGCCCGACACCGAAGAGGAAGCGATGAACCGCTTCCTGAACGATGAGATCGAGGAGGCGCTCGAGACCCTTCCGGCGCGCGATGCGAAGGTCCTTCGCCTCTACTTCGGCCTCGACGGCGGAAGAGAGCATACCCTCGAAGAGATCGGCTCCATGCTCGGCGTAACCCGCGAACGCGTGCGCCAGCTCCGTGACCGAGCCCTGAAGCGCCTACGCGAAGGCGATGTAGGCCGCGCCCTGCGCAGCTTCGCCGCATAACGAGTGGACGTCTCGGCACACCATCGGGGCGGGCGGAGAGATCCACCCGCCCTCTCTTGTTTTGCGCCGGTTCGTGGGTTTGCTCCCCCGCGAAGGGCCGCTGTATGTTCAGAGCACGGAGATGAGAGACGCGAGTTGCGAGAAAAGCGCCGACCCTCTCGCAACTCGCACCTCTCATCTCGACATGGAGCTCCGTAATAAGGAATGATCCGCTGGTCTCACGTTGCCAAGTCCTTCGGTGAGAAGGAGGTACTCGCCGACTTCTCCCTCGAGGTTCTCGAGGGGGAGGCGATGGTCATCATCGGCTACTCCGGTACGGGGAAATCCGTAGCGATCAAGCATGCCGTGGGATTGCTCGTTCCCGACGCCGGCGAGGTATGGGTCGACGGCGAACGGGTGGATGCCCTATCGCGGCGCGATCTGTACAGGCTGCGCTCGCGCATTGGCTACGTATTCCAATTCGCCGCCCTTTTCGATTCGTTGACCGTCGGCGAGAATGTGTCGATGGGTCTTCGCAAGCAGGGCGCGCTGCGTGGCGCCGAGATAGACGCCCGGGTGGACGAGGCGCTCGAGCTGGTCGATCTGCCAAAGGCGCGCGAACATTTTCCGGCCGAACTCTCGGGCGGGATGAGGAAGCGCGTCGGCATTGCGCGAGCCATTGCGCTGAGGCCCAAGTACATCCTGTACGACGAGCCGACGACCGGACTCGACCCGGTCACCAGCGCCGTGATAGACCAGCTGATGATCCGTATGCAGCAGCAGCTGGGAGTGACCAGCGTGATAATCACGCACGACATGCGGAGCGCCTATCGAGTCGGTACGCGGATCGCCATGCTGTACGAGGGACGCGTACGGCAGGTGGGTAGCGTCGAGGAGATCCGCGCCACCACCGATCCAATCGTCAGGCAGTTCATCGAAGGCCGGGCGACCCTCGCGTCCGATCTCCCGCAGCCGGAGTCCGTGACAGCGGGGGATCTGGCGTGACGCGCACGCGGGCCCGGGAGGAACGTTCGGCCGGAGGCGTGGTCTATCGGATCGTCGATGCCCGGCCGGTGTTTCTGCTGATCCGCGACAGCTACCGCAACTGGGGATTCCCGAAGGGGCATCTCGAGCGCGGTGAGCTCGCCGAGCACGCCGCGTTGCGCGAAGTCCAGGAAGAAACGGGGCTGTCGTCCCTGACGCTCCGTGGAGAAGTCAACCAGATCGACTGGTATTTCCGATTCCGGGGTCGCCTCATTCACAAGTATTGCCACTTTTTTCTGATCGAATCGGCCACCGGTGAGACCGTCCCGCAGCGCGAAGAGGGGATCACCGGCTGCCAATGGGTCACGCTCGACGAGGGTTTGTCGCTCGTCTCCTACGCTAACGCCCGCGAAGTGCTTAGACAGGCGGCGCGAATGCTGGATGATCGAGATGATCCCGCGTCCGGCGGCGGGTCCGTGCTCGAGGCGCGCGACGCGCAGTGAGCGGTTTGGGCGCCTGACGAGTAATGCTGCTGCACGCGTGCGTATTCGCGCCGCGCGAGCGTTTTCGCACCCTCGCCCGTTCGGCATTGCCCCGTCGCCAATGGCGTCTGACCACGGTAAAGCGTCCCGAGCGGTTTGCCGCCGCAATGCGAATCGAGCTGGTCGATGCAGCTCTCGTCGACCTGGGAGCGGCCGGGGCTTTGACGGTAGTTGCTCCACTCGCCCGAGACATGCCGCTCATTCCGTTTCTCGGCTGTGGACAGTTCGGTGTTGGCGATGCCCCCATGGTAGCACGCGCCGCGGAGCTTGGTTTCGCCGACGTGCTTGCCGAGGGGGTCGACGAGACCGTCATCGCACCTTTGGCGGCCGTGCTCGCCTTTAGCAACCGGTTTGCCGCCTCTCTGCACGATCCGCCCCCGGCGTTGGGATTAACGGCGGGGTTGCAGCTTTCGGCTTGGCGGGCGATTGTGGCCAGCGCCGGCCGCACGTTATCCACTAATGATGTGGCGAAACGGTGCCGTGTCTCACGCGAGCATCTGAGTCGCACCTTTGCCGCCCATGGCGCGCCGACGCTCAAGGAGGCCATCGACCTCGTGCGGTTGCTCTCCGCGGCACAGCTTGCCAAGTGCCCAGGGTATGATCTCGCCGATGTCGCCCGATTGCTTGGCTTCACCTCGCCAAGTCAGCTCTCGCGGATGGCGCGTCGTGTGCTGGAACGGGGAGCGAGCTCGTTGCCCCGCCTGCGCGGGGACGATTTGATAAGGCTTTGGGCCAGGACGAGCGGCGTTGCGGTAGCGAACAGCCGAGGCACTTGAATACCGGGCGGCTTGTGATAAATTTCACAAGCTGACCCCTCCACCCTTTCGCCCCTCCCGAGCGTCGCGTTATGGCATCCGAAACCACCCTCCGCCCTGCCGAGATCAAGGACATTCTCCTTCGAGAGATCGAGGCCGCAGAGCTGGGCTCGATCAACGTCGAGGAAGTTGGTTCCATTCTCGAGGTGAAGGACGGCATCGCTCGCATCTACGGCCTGACCAAGGCGGTTGCCGGCGAGATGCTCGAGATTACGGCCTCCGAAACCGGTGACAAGATCGTCGGACTCGCGCTGAACCTCGAAGAGGACAACATCGGCGCCGTCATCCTCGGCAACTATCTGAAGTTGAAGGAGAACGACGAGGTGCGCCGC
>DATKDP010000036.1:0-21259 GCA_035546335.1 Thermoanaerobaculia bacterium
GTGAAGGGTGAAGGGTGAAGGGTGAAGGGTGAAGGGTGAAGGGTGAAGGGTGAAGGGTGAAGGGTGAAGCGTGAAGCGTGAAGCGTGAAGGGTGAAGAGTGAAGCGTGAAGCGTGAAGAGTGAAGGGTGAAGGCAGAAACCTGAAGAACCTGAAGAGTTGAATTTCTCTGCGATGTCAGTAACGTCGCTCATTTCGACGTAACCATCTCCCGGCTAGCTTTTTTCAGGTTTCAGGTTTCAGGTTTCAGGTTTTGGTTTCTGGTTTCTCTGGTTTCTGGTTTCACCCCTTCACTCTTCCCCTTCCCCCTTCCCCCTTCACTCTTCACTCTTCACTCTTCACTCTTCACTCTTCACTCTTCCGCCCCGGATCACCGCCTCACAGAGAGCGAAGAGGTTGAGCATCGTCAACAGGACTTCCGTATCGCCGAAATTGAATTCGAACACTCCCGCCACCGCGAGGCCGGCAGCGATTCCGATCCCGGCATCGGCGTATTCTCTCGCCTCCCTCGGCGCATCCCCTCCGACTCTCGCGCAGAGCGTGATGAAGAAACCGACGAGCAGCAGATAACCGGCCAGAGGAAGGAAGCCTCGCTCTGCCCAGATCTGGACGATGTTGTTATGCAGGTGGGGAACCTGAAAGCGCGGCGCGTCGGCGGCGCGATAGAGGGGATAAATCTCCCTCACATTCGAGGGGCCGACGCCGAGCAGAGGCCGATCGCGAATCATCTCCATCCCGGCCTCGACCATCCGGATCCGATCGAGATTCGATGTCTGCGTGATGTCGAAGGTCGAGACGAGACGGCCGAAGAAGGGCAGCGGACTGAGGGTTACGATGATCAGCAGAAGAGGCAAAGCGAATCCGAGGAGACGAGGTCGCGCGCGCAGCGTGACGGCGAGCAGGCCTGCGAGCCATCCGAGCCAGGCGCTTCTGGTGAAGGTGAGCGATAGTGTCAGCGAGGTGAGAAACGCGCCCACCATCCAGATGCGGTGTCGTTCGACGACCGCGAGCACCAGAAAGAGGATCGCGAGCGGCAGGAGGATGCCGGAGAGCGTCATCACGTGCGGTGCCGGGCCGGTGATCCTCCGGTCGAGACTGTCGTATCCGAGCAGGAAGTACTGAGCCAGGCCGGAGCCGCAAACGATGACCGCGAGCACCATGAACGCACGCAGCGCGAGAGTGATCGTGCGAGGGTATGTGTGATGCAGCGCCAGCGCGAGCGGCAGCGCGAGAAAGCTGAACCATTCCCCCACCTCGTCGAGGGAGCGAAACGGCTCGGGAGCGAAGAGCGCCGAGAGCGTCGATCCGGCGAGAAAGAGTGCCAGTGGAAAGTACAACGGACTGAAGGGAATCTGCAGATGACCGCGGCGAAAGGCGAGCGCGGCAGCGATCACTGCGAGCCCCAGAAAGATCGAACTACTGGCGATCCACCCGAGACAGACGAGGTGAGCGAGATAGAAGAGAATCGCCCAGCGAAGAGAGGGAGGAAGCGCACTCGGAACGATCCGATCGAGCAGCCGTCCCATGCGCCACTGCCCCCCTTCAGGGTGGAAGGTCGATGCCGCGGCCGTCATCCCAGCGCCCATCCGAGCCGGTAATCAGGCGTTGCTCACGGCTCTTCGATCGCTTCCTCGATGAGCATGACCGGGATGTCGCTCACGATGGGGTAGAGGCGGCGGCACTTCGCGCACCTCAGCCCTTCCTCGACGACTGGTTCCTCCCCGCGGAACTTGTCCCGGAACTTGTCGCGAACGGTGGCGCGGCGCTCTTCGGAAAGGGGAACGAGTGTAACGCCTTCCTTGCAGAGGGGACACGCTAGAATCTCGAGCAACTGTTGATCGACGGCCATTCGCTAAGTTTATCACGAGGCTCGAAGGCATCGTGGAGGTGTGCGTCTGAGAATTCTGCATCTCGCATCCTACGACCGCTGGACCGGAGCGATCGCTCCGGCATTCACCGAAGTGGAGGCGCTCCGCGAGGCAGGCGTCGATGCCCGCTTCGCTTTCGTCGGAGGCTACAAGCTCGAACGAAAGATCGGCTCGCTCCCCTTCGTCCATCCCTGCATCGGCAGATCGCAGAATCCCGTCGCTTTTCTTCGGAGCGCCTCCGCGATCGCCCATCTCGTTCAGGCGGAGTCCATCGAGATCATCCATGCCCATCTGAGCTTCGACCACTGGCTCGCGCTCTTCGCTCGACGGAAGCTCGCAGCCCGCATCGTCCGCACGTTTCATGCGCGGCGTGCTCTGCACCGCGATCCCCTCACCAGGGCACTGATCGCGAGAACCGGCGGACTGGCTGTCGTCAATCCGGCCCTTCTCACGGAACCGCCCCTCAGAGACCGGCGCGTCATCATCACACCCTCTCCGGTGAACCATCGCGTGTTCCACACCGGGGGAAAGGATGCGCGTCGTTCCCACGGAATCGAACCGGCCGCACCGGTCGTCGGAGTGATCGGCAAGATCACTCCAGGCCGCGGTTTCGACGAGGCACTGCACGTGTTCGCGGCAATCGCACGCGAGATTCCGGACGCGCGATTTCTGGTGGTGGGCCGCGGTTTTCATCGCGCCTCGCTCGAGCTCGAGGCCTCGCATCTCGGGATTGGCGAGCGGATCGTCTGGGCCGGTTATCACGAGGACGACCTTGCCGATCATTACCGCGCCATGGACCTGATGCTGGTCATCGCGACCGGCTCCGACCAGGGCCATCGCGCGGTCTCCGAGGCGATGGCGTGCGGAACGCCCGTGGTCAGCTTTCCGATCCCGGGAGTCGGCGCCCTGATGGGTGCGCTCGCATCCAGGCTGGTGGTCGGTCGGGAGGACGAATCGATGCTGGCGTCGACAGCGATCGATCTGATCCGCAGCGGCGAGGCGAAAGAGCTGCGTCCGCTCGTCGCCGCGGCGACCGAGCGTTTCGGGCTCGGGCCCGCCGCGGCCCGCCTGATCGATCTCTACCGAGAGGTGCTCGCGGGCGAGTGACCTCCACCCACCCGAGGCGGGCGCGGGACGCCCGCTCTCCCTGGGCTGTCATCTCGAGCGGAGTGGGTTGGGTGGGAAGGCGAGGGATCTCGAAGCAGGTCCAATGTAGCGTGCCGTCGTTCGTGGATTGTGGCGTGCGGTGAGACAGGGGCGGGCGCGGGACGCCCGCTCTCCCGGGCCTCCGAATCTTTCGATCGGATAGAATCAAGGCCGCATGCGCCTGAACGTCACGAGTGAAATAGGAAAACTCAAGAGTGTCCTGATGCACCTGCCGGGCCGCGAGATCGACGTCATGATCCCGAGCATGATGGAGCAGCTCCTCTTCGACGACATCCTCTACGGACAGCTCGCGCGCGAGGAGCATCGCCGCTTCCAGCAGATGATGTGGTACGTGGCCGAGGAGGTTCACGATCTGCAGGATCTTCTGGAGGAAGTGTTCGAGGAGTCCGACTTGCGACAGATCATCGTCGAGGACTTCTGCAACCGCAACGGGCTGAAGCCCGCGCTTCGCGAACTGCTCGCCTCGCTCGCTCCCGACACCCTCGCCGAGACTCTGGCCGGCGGGATCGTCGTCGAGGATCAGGGAAACTCCCATCTGCCGGTATTCGATCTTCCACCGGTTCCCAACCTCTTCTTCATGCGCGACCCGCAGGTCGTCATCGGCGACGGCGTCGCCATCTCGTCGATGGCGACGGAAGCGCGCCAGCGCGAGTCGCTCCTCTCGCGTTACGTCTTCCGCTACCACAAAGCGTTCCGCGGACGAGACCTCTTCTGGATGGATCTGTACGACCAGCCGTGGCCGAAGACGGCGGCCGCCGTGAAGCGGCGCCCGACGATCGAGGGGGGCGATGTTCTCGTCGCCGGTCGCGATCTGCTCCTGGTCGGGCTGTCGGAAAGGACCAATCGTGCGGGAATCGAGCATCTTGCCAGATCGCTCAAGGCATCCGACGCCGGCGTGAAGACGATTCTCGTCGTCGAGATCCCACGGCAACGATCGTTCATGCATCTCGACACGGTCTTCACGATCATCAACCGCGACGAATGCATGATCTACCCTCCGGTGATCCTTCCGGGAGGAACCGACGAGGCCAAGGTCTACGAGCTCGACCTCGGCCGCCGCGAGCTGACCTACACCAGCAGGAAGTCGCTTCTCGGCACGCTGAAGAGGAAGGGCCTCGATCTGAAACCGATCTTCTGCGGCGGCAGACGAACGATCGACCAGCAGCGCGAACAGTGGACCGACGGAGCGAACGCCTTCACTCTCGCCCCGGGCGTGATTCTGCTCTACGAGCGCAACATTCAGACGGCAGCAGAGCTCGATCGCCACGGCTACACCATCGTCTACGAGGATGATCTGCTTCTCGGCAGAACCGAGCTGGAACTGTGGGACGAAAAGAAGTATGCAATCCAGATTCAGGGCCACGAGCTCTCGAGGGCTCGAGGCGGCCCGCGCTGCATGACGATGCCGCTCGAGCGCGAGGATGTGTGAGGCGATGGAATGGAGCCCGAAACGACAGCACCTTCCGGCAGAATTGCCGTCGTCGCCTTCGGCGGCAATGCCCTGTTGCGTCCCGAAGATCGCGGAACGCAGGAAGAGCAGATAGCGCGTGCGCGACAGGCGGCCCGCTGGCTCGCCGAGATCGCGCGCCGCGACTACCGCCTGGTGATCGTGCATGGCAACGGCCCGCAGGTCGGCAACATCCTCGTTCAGGCGGAGGAAGCGTCGACCAAGATCCCGCCGCAGACGCTCGATGTTGCCGTCGCTCAGACCGAAGGCTCGATCGGGTTTCTGCTTCAGCAGGCGATGCGCAACCGTCTCGATGCGCTCGGACTTCCTTCGGAGGTCGCCACGCTTCTCACCGAGGTCGAAGTCGATCCGAACGACATCGCATTCAAGCGGCCAACGAAACCGATCGGCCCCTTCTTCACTCGCTATCGAGCGGAGACGCTCTCGCGCGACTATGGTTGGACGATGCGCGAGGATTCGGGGCGCGGCTGGCGAAAGGTCGTCCCCTCGCCGCGGCCGCTTCGCATCCTCAACATGCCGCTGATCCGATCGGCGCTCGCGCTGCAGCAGGTCGTCATCGCCGCGGGTGGCGGCGGGATTCCGGTCATCCGCGGCCGCGACGGACAGTGGCGCGGCGTCGAGGCGGTCATCGACAAGGACTACGCTTCGGCGCTGCTCGCCGTCGAGCTCCGCGCCGCCCTCTACATCGTTCTGACCGGCGTGGAAAAAGTGGCCATCGACTTCGGGCAGCCGAACGAGACCCTTCTGTCGCAAATGACCGTCCCCGAGGCCGAGACGTATCTCGCCGAAGGGCACTTCCCCGCCGGGTCGATGGGTCCGAAGATCGAAGCAGCCATCAGCTTCGTTCGAGCCAGCGGCCAGGAAGTATTGATCACCGACGTCGATCATCTCCGCGAAGGGCTGGAAGGCGAGACAGGCACGAGGATCGTGCCGTAGGGATAGCCCTCGCCGGTAGGAACGAACTTTTTCGTAGGGGCGAAGCATTTGCGCGCCGGCCGGGGCGGCAGGCTCGCGGTACCAGAGCGCAGCGCAATAGCTTCGCCCGGGTGCTTGCGAGACTGTGGCATTCGCGTCGGCTATTGCGACGCGCTCGCAGCCGGGGCGGGCACACGGGACGCCCGCTGTCCCCGCAGGGCTCGTGTAGCTCATGGCAAGCACCCGGACGAAGCTATTGCGCTGCGTCGTGGTGCAGCAAGCCCTCGGCTCTGTCCCTCGCGCAAATGCTTCGTCCCTACGAGGAGCACGGCAAGCGCTTGCGCCACACGACCTCGCGGAGATCCGTCAGATTTTCGTATGCGCCGCTCGAGCTCCCCGACCTCCTACTGCCCTGCGATGAAGATCGGGTCGCCCGACTGGTTGTCGATCACCGAGCCGTAAGCAAACAGCGTCGCGGCGTTGTCGGTGTGCGCGCGGATCGTGAAGTTTCCGAGAGACAGCGGATTGAACTGGGGAAACAGCCCCTGCAGCGATGCCTGTGCCTGCGAGCGCGGCTGGACCGCGAGGAAGGCGGTCGCCGTCTGTCCCCAGCTGGTCACCAGCGTGAGGTTGATCCCGATCGGCTGATCCCCCGAGTTGACGAATCCGAGATTCGATCGATAGATCGTGTCGGACTTCAGCCCGGTGACCAGCCCGTCGCGGCCGAAGCGCGCTGACTCGATCGCCGGAATCCACTGACCGTAGGTTCCGCCGTCCGCACTGCGCGTGGTGTAGCTCCGGCTCGTCACGATCGGTCCGATCGTCGAGCCGTGCGTGATGATCTCCAGCGCACCGCGCTGGTCGCCCGCACCGAGCCAGCTGAGAACGTCGCCGATCATGATCGTCTGACCGGCTCCGATGGTGAGCGACCGCCCTCCCGCGCCTCGGTTGTCGCGATCGGCGATCCAGAGACGGAGGGTGAGGTTGAGCGGTGCAGTGGTCGGGTTGAGCATCGTCAGGTCGCTGCGCCAGAAAGTGCCCGCGGCTCCCGGAATCCTGGCGACGGCCGGAACGATCATCGAATTGCTGCCCCGCGCGATGGCCGGCATGAAGACAGGATCCTGCGTCCGGTTGTCGATCACCGAAATGTAGGAGGTGACCGCGTTCGGAAGGCTCGACGAGACGCGGAGCGACAGCCCGCTGCGCGATTGGCCCGTGAGAGCCGGAAAGAGTGCCGTCAGCGCGAACTGCTGGAAGGTTCTGGGACCGAACAAACGGGTTGTCGATCCGAGATGGTGCCCGCTCCCGTCGTAGAGCGTCAGCACCGATTCGACGTAGTCCACGCTGCGATTCACCAGGCCGACGTTCGTCCGGTACGCCTGATTGGAGTCGATTCCGGTCAGATACATCGTCGCCGGAAGATCGTCGGCGACGTCCGGCACGAACTGACCGTACGTTCCGCTGGTGCCGGTGGTGAAGGTCCTGCTGGAGATCTTCAGATCGGGCTTGCCGAGCGAGCTGGCAGCCTCGACTCCGATCGCTCCCGTACCGCTCGAGATTCCGAACAGCTCGGGAAGGACGTTCTGCCAGGTGTTCGCAGCGTTCGGCGTCACCACCACCTGCCGGCTCATCGGCAAGCCGCCTGCCGCCGGAATGTAGATCAGCTCGACGTTCGCACTCAACGTTCCGGCATTGAAGATCGTCAGCTCCGTTCTCCAGTAGCTCGATCCGGCACCGGTGGTCTGCGCCGAGACGGGAACCAGTGAGGTGAATTTCTCGACGCCCGGCTTCACCGTGACCACCTTCGTCGCGCTGGAGGTCGACACGCTGTTTCGAACGGTGAGCGTGACGTGATAGTCGCCGGGCGCAGCGAAGGCATGAGCGGGATTCTGCAGCGTCGACGTCTGTCCGTTGCCGAAGCTCCACGTCCACGAGGTGGGCGATCCGCTCGAACGATCCTGGAACGAGACCGACTGATTGACTGACGCCGGCGAGGGTGTCGCCAGGAAGTCGGCTGTGACTGGTGGCGTCGCCGGCGCTCCTGGAGTCACCTGGATCGACTGGATCGAGCTCGACGTGCGCGAGCCATCCGAGACCGTCAATCTCACCGAATAAGTCCCGGCGGCCGAGTACCGCTTGCTCGGGTTCTTGAGCGTGGACGTAGTCCCGTCCCCGAAGCTCCAGCTCCAGCTCGAAGGGCCACCCGCCGACTGATCGGTGAACGATACGCTCTGATCCGTGGTCGGACTGGCTGGCGAGAAGCTGAAGTTGGCTGTCAGAGTGGAGGTCGGAGCGGAAACGATCACGCTTCGCGTCGTGCTCGACAGGCTTCCGTCCGTCGAGGTGACCGTCAAACGGACCGTGTAGGTACCGGCCGTCGAGTACATCTTGTTGGGAGAGGACGCTGTCGAAGACGTTCCGTCACCGAAGCTCCACGAACGCGAAGCGACCGGGCCGGTCGACTGGTCGAAGAACGAGAACGTCGTCACGCCCGCCGTCCCCGACGATGGGGTGTAGGTGAACGCAGCCTGAACGCCCTGGGCCGGCATCGTCGTCTGCGCGATGTTCGAGCCGGAGGACTCTCCCACCGAGTTGAGCGCCGTCACCTGGAAACGGTAGGTCTGGCCGGACGTCAATCCGCCGATCGTCGCCGAGGTCACGTTGGCGCCGACGGTCGCGGCGAGCGAAAATGATCCACTGCCGAGAGCGATGTAGATGTTCTGCGCCGTTTCGTCGCTCGCGTTGTCGATCCAGCTCAGTTGCGCCTGCGACGTGCTGATCGCCGAGGCAGTCAGATTCGACGGCGCGGCCGGAACGGTGGGCGAGGGAGACGAGCTCCCGCTGGGATACAGCCAACGCGCCGCGAGCTGGTCATCGCTTCGGAGCGAGGGACCTCCGGAGACGGTGGCATACATCAGTGCGTTGCTCTCCGCGCTGTGCCCGAAGCCGAGCGTGTGCCCGAACTCGTGCGCGAGAATCGCCGCGAGCGTCGAGCTGCTGATCCCGGTCGACGGCGACACCCCGTCCTGGATGACCAGGTTCCCCTCGGTGATGTCCCATGTGCTGCTATAGGTCTTCTGAGGGTGCGAGGAATCGGCCGCAAACGGCGAAGTCCAGCTTCCACCTGACTTCGCATTGTTGAATCCTCCGCGCCCCACGACGCCTCCGCCACTCCCCGTCCACGTGCCGCTGATCTCATTCAGAGGATCATCGAACAGAACCTCGTTGACTCCGTTGGGAGTGCTGAGACCTCCGGCCGTTGACGTCGCTCCCGCGTGGCTGTAGAGAATCTTCGCGGCACTGTAGCTCGTCCACGACGACATTCCGGTCTTGAGCTCGGCAACGCCGCCGTCGCTGTAGCCCGGCTGCGCTCCGTAATGCCTCCACGGAATCGTCGTTCCCTTCTCGAAGGCAAACCATCGGTAGATCGTCGGCTCGGAGATCAGCGTGAAATCCATGGAGGTGGTCAGTCCCGTCATCTCCGCCTTCGGGACGAAATAATCGGCCCGCGGGCTACCACCTGTTGCGCGCGCTTCGACGTACGAGACAAATCGCGCCGCCTCCCTCACGACATCGTCCGGGGGATGAATCTCGCGGAACTGCTCGTCGAGCAGCAACGTGTTGGCATGAAGCTCCGGCCGGAACCAGTACCGCTTTCCTTCGATGCCTCGCTTCTCGGTGAACTTGCCGACGAAGAGATCGTTCGTCTGGTAGTCGCCTCGCGTCGTGGGCCAGAGGAAGAGGAGAACCTTCTCCCCTTCGACGTACTCGGGCGACCCGAAGACCACAGTCATTCGATCGCCGATCCGGCCACCGACCTCGCGGATCACCACGGTCGATTCGACGTCTCCTTTGATCGCGCGGGTGACGGCAACCTGCGTCTCGGTCCAGATCCCGCCGTTCCGCTCCACAGGGCTCGAATCGAGAACGAGTCCTTCGATGATCACGGGAGATTTGTCAATCAACTGATCATCGGTCGGCATGACGATGGTCGTGGCGGAGAGCGCCGCGGCGAGCAAGGTCAGCAGAAAAAAGAGACACGAACTCCTGTACACCCGCATGAATGTCATGGTCTGGCCCAAAGTTATTTTGAATTTAACCGCTGCGGTCGGAAACGAGAAAGGGAATCGAAGCTATTCCACGGCTGTCCACAGAATCACGATAAGTTCTGTATTCCCAATGTTCTGTGATACTGCTCACAAACCGGATTCTTGAAACCGAAGTCGGAGGATTCGTCTCTCAGAGTTTGATCTTAGATGCCGGGCTCGGGCGCGGGCTCGGGCGCGGGCCGGGCGCGGGCCGGGCGCGGGTGGCTCACTCGGTTGGGCGCCGGGATTTGTGATCAATTTGGTCAGTATCTGTGCGATGCGGTCGAGAAAGGCCTTGTGGTCATGCGGAGAACCGAGATCCTCAACTCCGACCAGGTTCAGTCCCCAAGCAGGCAACCCGCGCCTTTCCCGAGCCCGCGCCCGGCCTTTGACTCTCAAATTTCAAATATTTTTGGGTAGGACCAGGGCGGGGGTCACCCTGCCGGAACTGTGCAGAGCTCGCAGCGGCAGAAGGCGCGGAGGCGCTCATAGGTCCAGAGGCCCCAGGCGTGGCCGTCCGCCCAGTTGGGCTGCAGGGCATAGTTTCCGATCTGTTCGACGCTCGTGAGCTCGAATGAGCGGGGGGAGTATTGCTGAGGGCCTCCGCCCGACACGCGCCCGAAAAGATCGGGCTCGCCCGAGCAGCCGGCACAGGGACAGGCGCGCCTCAGCTCCTCGGCGCCATAGTACGATTCGTGCCCGTCGTCCCAGACGACGGCGAGCTGATCGCCGATGACCTGAACGAACTTCGGCCTCATGACATAGGATTGTATGTCAGCGTCGCGCGAGCTGCGGCGGTGACCAGAGCGAGGGATGCCGACCTACAAGCTGCTCCTCGAATACGAAGGGACGCGATATTCCGGCTGGCAGGCGCAGACGAACACGCCGAAGACGGTGCAGGGACGTTTGCTCTCCGCGGCGCGGGACCTGTTCGGGGAGGTCGATCTGAGCGGTGCGGGGCGTACCGACGCGGGCGTTCACGCTGCGGGGCAGGTCGCGCACCTGCGCCTGCAGAAACGCGCCGCCCCCGCAGAGATCGTGCGCATGTTGAACGAGGCGCTGCCTCACGACATCAACATTCTGGGCGCCACACCGGCGAACGATCGGTTCCATGCGCGGCACGACGCGATCTCGAGAGTCTATCTCTATCAGATCAGCCGGAGGAGGACCGCCTTCGCCAAGCCGTTCGTCTGGTGGATCCGCGATTCGCTCGACGTGGCACGAATGGCGGATGCCGCGGCACTGATTCCGGGACGCCATGATTTCGCATCGTTCACCGACCGGAGGAACAAGGCGGAATCGACTCTCGTCATCGTCGAATCGGCGGCCATCGCGGAATGGGGCGATCTGATTCTCGTCCGCATCGCCGCTTCCCACTTTCTCTGGAAGATGGTCCGCAAACTGGTTCACGCACTCACGGATGCCGGCCGGGGGACCCTCACGAAAGGGGAGCTCGCCGCTCACTTCGAGCCGGAGGCCGCGAAGTTCGGTCCGACGGCACCACCTTCCGGGCTGTTTCTCGAAGCTGTTCTCTATCCGGGCGACGCGTTCGATCGTCCTCTCGAACCGATCGTCGAAGTGCACCGGCGAAAACCATGAGCGGCGAAGACGATCTGGTGGCGCGCATCACGCGGGCATTCCCCCGATTCCGCAGCGGGATCGGGATCGGCGACGACGCCGCGATTCTCGACATCGATTCGACGCGCCGCATCGTCCTCACCACCGACATGCTGGTCGAGGAGATCGACTTCACACGATCGATTCCCGTCGAGCACATCGCACGAAAGAGCCTCACGGCCAGCCTGTCGGATCTCGCGGCGATGGGAGCGGTTCCCGACGTCTTTCTGCTGTCGCTGGCGATGCCCTCATCGTGGCTGCCGCTGTTCGACCGCTTCATCGAAGCGCTCGCGCGCGCGTCACGCCTGGCATCGATCGCGCTCGCCGGAGGCGATCTGTCCGCCGCGGACGAGCTGGTCATCTCCATTACCGCAGTCGGACATCTCGTCGCATCGCAACATCCGCTGCTGCGGTCGGGCGCGCGTCCCGGCGAGCGGATTTTTCTCAGCAGGCCGATCGGCGGATCGGCTGCCGGGCTCGCGTTGCTGCGGCGCGGCTGGACCGTCGATGCGGGAGGAAATGTCGAAGCGCCGGAGAGTCTCGAGGTCGGATATGTCCACCGTGATCTTGCAAGAGCCGCGATCATTCGGCATGTCGCACCAGAGGCGGAGCTCGAGCTGGGCCGGCGCCTCGCGGAGATCACGTCGATCGGAGCGGCAATCGATCTGTCCGACGGCCTGTCGACCGATCTCCGGCGTCTCTGCTCCGCCTCGCACTGCGGCGCCGTGGTCGACTGGGAGCGGATCCCTCCCCTTCCCGATCTCGATCGATACGGTCCCGCCCTAGGCATCGACGTGGGCAACTCCGTCCTGCACGGCGGGGAAGACTACGCTCTGCTCTTCACCGCCCCCTTTGGTGAAGCGGAATTGAGCAGCCGCCTCGGCCGCCCCGTCTACGCCATCGGACGAATCACCGCCGACCCGCCGATCCTCCTCGAGCGCGCCGGGAGAACGGTCGAGCTCGAGCCGCGGGGGTACGACCACTTCGAAGCGAGGCAGGGAAGTGGAACCTGAAACCAGAAACCAGAAACCAGGGCTGGGCATCGGCTCGTACATGAATGCAACATTTCTCGTAGGGACGAAGCATTTGCGCGAGGGACAGAGCCGAGGCCTAGTCACACCGTAACGCAGCCGTCATCCTGAGCGAGGTGGAAGGGAGGGTGTGAGCGAAGGATCTGCGTTCTTAGACAGTTGCCGATCGCAGATCCTTCACTCACACCCTTGCCCCCACCCTCGCTCAGGATGACGGCATCTCCGCGTAGTCGTTGCCGCAAACCTTGACGTGCATCGCAGGCACGAAGCATTTGCGCGAAGCTACCCAACCCCTCATCTCTACCCAATCACTGGCCCTTTGGCCGTCCTCGAAACACCTCCCGCAGGCATCCGGCTACGGGGCGCTCTCGCAATCGTGGCGGGCGATCCCAGCCGATTTGGTGAAATTCACATTCCAAGCTCACGTTCGACACCGCGGTGCGGCGAAAGGGACGTTCCACAATCAAGGGGTAGAGGACGCAGGAGACGACGAGCTGCCGATTTCTGGAGCCGTTTCGTGATAGATTGCGAAAAAGGCTCCCGGGAGAATCGAAGACGATGTGGTTCGCAGCAGGTTCCCCTTCCGCTCGCAAGCATCGAAGTGCCATAGGTTTGCCCAGGTCGAGAGCCCTTTACCGGGCGTCGGCTCGGCCGGAATCGATCGAGCTGCTGCGATCTGTCCACAACCCGAACAACCCCTTCTGTATCAGTGCTTACAATCCGCCGCTCGGCGGCATCGCCCGATGTTTGCGTTTCCGCCGGCCTTTGTCTCTTAAGTAAGTAGCCTTATGTCGCCTACGTGAAACCAGCAAATCCGGAAGGTTATGATGGGTGAGTACGCCAAGAATCTTCTCAAAGCCATCGAAGCGGAGGGCAGGAAACGGCTCTTTTTGTTCCGGGTGGAAAAGGTCGTTAATTGGATACTCGGTTTTCTAAGAGTCCCTCGCCGCGTCCGGCTGAGAGACGGGTTCGCCCTAACAAAATCAAGCGAATCTTCGATGTAGGTCCGCAAAGATCGGGTAGAGCATAGCAAGCTCCCGGTCGAAGCTATTGCGCTGCGTTGCGCCGTAGCAAGCCCTCGGCTCTGTCCCTCGCGCAAATGCTTCGTCCCTACGAGGAACGTCAAGGTTTGCGGCAACGAGTACGCGGGGATGCCGTCATCCTGAGCGAGGGCGGGGGCAGGGTGTGAGCGAAGGATCTGCGATCGGCAACTGTCTAAGAACGCAGATCCTTCGCTCACACCCTCCCTTCCACCCTCGCTCAGGATGACGGCTTCGTTGCGCCGTAGCAAGCCCTCGGCCCTGTCCCTCGTGCAAATGCTTCGTCCCTACGAGGAGCACGGCAAGGGTGCTCTCGTCTCTCGTCTCTCGTCTCTCGTCTCTCGTCTCTCGTCTCTCGTCTCTCGTCTCTCGTCTCTCGCCTCTCGCCTCTCGCCTCTCAGGCGCACGAGTCCCTACCCTAGCGGCAGCGAAAGGATGAACGTCGAGCCTTCGCCCTCGTCGCTGGTCACGGAGATGCTGCCGCGGTGCGCTTCGACGATGGCTTTTGCGATGTAGAGTCCGAGTCCCAGCCCGCCGTAGTAGCGGCTCGAGACGTTGCGGGCGCGATGAAACCGGTCGAAGAGCCGGGAGAGCTCGTCGAGCGGGATGCCGATTCCGTGGTCGATGATCAGCGTTCTCAAATGCTCGTCATCGGCTTCCACGCGCAGCTCGATCGAGCTCCCTTCGGCCGAATACTTCACCGCGTTGGAAAGAAGATTATCGATGACCTGGCGCATCCGGTCGGGATCGATCTCCACCTCGATCTCCGGGATCCGGACATCGAAGCGAAGCTCCCGGTCGGGATTCTGGACGGTGAAGCTGGCGATGTGGGTCCAGAGAAACTCCAGCCAGCGCACAGGACGGGGATGGAGATCCAGCCGCCGCGTCTCGATCCTCGAGACGTCGAGCAGCTCCGAGATCAGGCCCATCATGCGATCGACTTCACCGAGCACCGAATCGAGGTAGCTGTTTCGATCGTCCGCAGACAGATCGGCGGCGTGTGCGAGGAGCTGAGCGTATCCCTTGATCGTGGTCAGCGGGGTACGAAGCTCATGGGAAGCGACCGAAAGGAACTCGTCCTTCTTCCGATCGAGCTCCTGCAGGGCGGTGATGTCCCGGATGACCAGAACCGCTCCAACGATGCCTCCGCTCTCGATCGGGGCGGCGGCGATCGATAGATCCAGATCGCGCTCGGTGATGAGCTGACGTGCGGAGACGATGAAATCGGGAACCACTTCGCCGCGCAGTGCTCTGGCATGCGGCAGCTCTTCATGCCGTACGGGGGCGCCGTCGGGATGGCGCAACAGGAAATCGCGAAGATCGCCGCGTGCGATCGCCTCGCTCCGCGATCCGAGCCCGAAGAGGGCGAGCGCGGCGGGGTTGACGTCGATGACGCTCCCCAGCGAATCGTAGACCAGCAGCGCGTCGGTCATCGATCCGAGAATGGAATCGAGGCGCGCCGAGCGCTCTTCCATCAACTTTGCCAGCGCCTCGATCTCATTGTTCGCATGAACCTGGCCCGTGACGTCCTGCAGCAGCACCGTGAGGCTCTGGGTTTGTCCCGAGAGACGCCCGACGACGGGAGAGACGATTCGTTTCATGTACCAGCGCCTCGCCTGGCCAGACACTTCGATCGCGTACTCCGTGCTCGGCTCTCTCCGCTCGGCGGCTTCGCGCAACGGCATCTCCAGATCGGGAATCACGTCGATGGCCCTCAGTCCCTCGATCCTGCTGTCGGCGGACACCTTGCCGAACCGCTCCGCGTACTCGACGAAGAGCGGATTCGCCAGCTCGAAGCGAAGCTCGTCGGAAGAGAGCACGGCGATTCCGATGGGAGCGGAATCGAGCACAGCCTCGAAACGCGAGCGGGCCTCCACTTCCCTCCGCGCGAGCTCGTCGGCCGCGCGATGCCCTTCCTGTGACAGTCGCGTCAATCGATGAATGTGAACCGCAGCCGCGATTCGCTCCGCGACCGTCTCGACGAAGGCGACATCCTCACGATCGAGCGCCGTCTCGCCGGCCGATGCCGAGATCACGAGCGCGCCGATGCGCTCTCCCCAGGCCTCCATCGGTGCGGCGATCAGACTCGACTCGCCGAGCGCCGCGATCGCATCGCGTTCCTGCTCCGTGCGCCCGAACGAGATCACTGCGTCCCCTCGAATCTCCGAGAAATGCAACGCCCGTCCGAGCTGAAACACGGTGCCCGGCAATCCTTCACCCGAGCGATACGGATTTCGTGAGACGAGCTCGACCAGCTTCCGCCCGGAGGAGGACGTGAGATTGCTGCCGATCAGCTCGAGCTGATCGTTCGAGCGGTCGTACAGATAAAGGAGCACGTTCGCGTGGCGCCCCTCACCGATCGTACGCGCCGGCGTATCGAGATTGTCGAGCGAGAAACTTCCGCTGACCAGATCGGCACCGAGGGCCGCGAGGGCCGCGGATCGACTCCTCCGCTTCTGCTCCTCTCCCCTGTTGCGCCGCTCATCGGTGACGTCGCGCACCAGGACCACCGACCCAATGATCTGCCCCGCGGGACCGGCTGGTGAGGCGATCAGGTGGACGATCCGCTCGTCTCCTTTGACGCTCCGGGTGAGGTAGTCTCCTCTCACGGATGCTCCTCCCAGAGCGAGCCGGTGCGGGAGCTCCACGTCGGAAAGCGATCGTCCGTCGAGATGGCGAAGACCGCCCTCCTCCGCCGAATCGGCCCTGAGAAATGCCATCGCCGTTTCGCGTTTCGCCACTTCGTTGAGACGGTCGAGCCGCCCATTCCGGTCGTAGAGTGCCACAGCGTCCGGAATCTGATCGAGCACGGCATCGACCAGCGCCGCCTCCGACGTGGCACGCCGGTGAGCAAGGGCGTTGTTCAGCGCGATCGTGGCGTAACGGCCGACTTCGGCGAAGAGCTCGATCTCCTCCGGAGACCAGACCCGCTGGTGCGTGCACTGATGCATCCCGAACGCCCACATCTCACCTCCCGCAGGCCGAAGGACCTGCGCGAGCTGCGAACGGATCTCCCACGTCTCGACCAGCGCCGGATCGAGATCGTCGGTCGTTGGATCGCTGGCCACGGGCAGACCGCTTTCCATGGCCCGCCGCACGATGTCCCGAGAGCCGGCGAGCGGCACCGGGAGGCCGGCAGCGAATGCCCCCTCGTGACCAGGCGTCGTCGCCTCGAAAGCGACCGTGGCGAGCTCCGCCTCAGGATCGACCGGCGAAAGAAGCCAGGCGCGATCGGCTCGGAACTCCTCGAGCGTCGTGGTCACGATCTGGCGAAGAACGTCGTCCAGATCGAGGGTGCGAGTAAATGCCTCGATGATGCGAGCGAGCGTCGAAATGCGGCCCTGCGATGCGGACGATCGCCCACTCGATTGCGTTTCGAAGTCTCCCGTGGCCATCGTGGTCGAAGAGAAAGGACACGACCCGCACGCGGAAATTGCTCTCAGCGGCGGTGCCCTGCACTCTGCCTGACGTCGCAGCCCGCCAGAAGGCAGACGGCGCCAGCTGATGTTAGCAGAACCGAGGAAAAGGTCAGGCGTGCCTCGGGAAATCTCAGGCAGCAGCGAAGTGGTAGACGGCGATGTTGGGCGGCAGCTCGATGTACGAATCGAAGAGGAGATAATCGCGGATGTCCGACGCATCGAGACGAGCGACCTGATCGTCTGCAGTGAGAGTGAGGATACGATCTACGCGAAGCGCTTCCCCGAGACGTTCCCGGGTCATCCCGTCGCAGCTCGCGATCATCGAGCGTCCATCCTTCAGAACAAACCACACCATGCGCGGCATGCGCCCCTCCATACGGACCAAAATAGGTCGTGATCGCTCTGGTATCCGTGAGGCAGATCACCAACCGTCAAAAAACGCCAGCCGCCCCGCAAAGCGTCTCCTGCACGTACAATGACGCCTCATGGAACGACGCACCTTCGACGACCTGGTCCGCCTCATGGAGACGCTCCGCGGGCCGGGCGGATGTCCCTGGGATCGCCAACAGAAGCTCGCAGACCTCAAGCCGTTCATCATCGAAGAAGCCTACGAGGTGGTCGATGCAATCGATCAGAACGATCGCGACGCTCTACGTGAGGAGATCGGAGACATGCTGCTCGAAGCGGTCTTCGCCGCCGAGATCGCGCGTGAGAGCGGATGGTTCTCGATCGACGACTCGATCACCGCGATCCACGACAAGCTCGTGCGGCGCCATCCTCACGTCTTCGCCGGCACGATTGCCGAGGATGCCGAGGCCGTCCTGCAGAACTGGGAGAAGCTGAAGAACGCCGAGCGGCAGGAAGAGAACAAGAGTCTTCTCGCCGGCGTCCCGGCGGCCCTTCCGGCACTGCTCAAGGCAGGGCGGCTGACCGAGAAGGCGGCGCGCGTCGGATTCGACTGGGAGCGACCCGAGGACATTTTCGCCAAGATCGAAGAAGAGGTGGAAGAGCTGCGGGCAGCGGTGGATTCGAGCGATCGAACGGCGATCGAGCACGAGATCGGCGATCTGCTTTTCACGATCACCAACATCGCACGACGGCTCGATGTGAACGCCGAGGAAGCGTTGCAGCGATCGAACCGGAAGTTCATGAGTCGATTCCAATCGATCGAGGCATCGCTCCGCGCCGCAGGACACTCCTTCGAGCAGACCACCCTCGCGGAGCTCGACCACCTCTGGAACGAAGCGAAAAGGCAGGAGTAAGGCAGAGGGCAGAAGGCAGAAGGCAGAAGCAGAAGGCAGAAGGCAGAAGGCAGAAATACGTCATCCTGTCATCTGCCGTTCATCTTTTCATCCCCCTGCCATCTAGCCTTCCTTTCTGCAATCTGCCATCTGTTATCTGCTTTCTTCTGCCTTCTGCCTTCTGCCTTCTGCCTTCAAACCGGCGGATCGACCGTTCCCATCGGAGTCATCGGATTGCATCGTGCGATTCGGACGATCGCCCGCCAACCTCCTGCGAAGGCGCCATGGCGCCGGATCACTTCGCGGCCAAAGAGCGAGCAGCTCGGCTCGAAGCGGCACTGCACGACACGGCCGACGTGACGTGACGCATGCGACCTGTACGCATCGATCGCTGCGAGCAGCAACCGCGTGGACGTCCGCTGCCCGACCGGCACGACCATCTCGCGAACGAGCGTCGCACCGCTGACCATCGCGATCGCCAGCAGGAGCCCGAGCAGAGCCGCCTTTCGTTTCGCGAGCATCGCTCACTCCAGCGGTTCACGAGCACCCGGACAGACCTCGTTCAGAAGACACTCACCGCACTTCGGGCGGCGTGCGATACAGAGCGTCCTGCCGTGGAGGATCATTCGGTGCGCGAAGCCCGTCCATTCCTTCTTCGGAATCTGCCGCATGAGATCCTGCTCGATCCTCACCGCATCCGTCTCGGCGGTCAGTCCCAGGCGTGCGGCAACACGCGTCACGTGGGTGTCGACGACGATTCCCACGGGCTTTCGAAAGGCATTGGCCAGCACGACGTTGGCCGTCTTCCGCCCCACGCCCGGGAGAGCCACCAGCTCCTCCATCGTCCGCGGAACCTCTCCTCCATGCTCTTCGACGATCGCCTGGGATGCACCGATCAGAGAGCGAGCCTTGTTGCGGAAGAATCCTGTGGCGTGAATCGCCTGCTCGAGCTCTCTCGAATCGGCCGCTGCCATCGCTTCCGCAGTCGGATACCTGCGAAAAAGGTCTTTCGTGACGAGGTTGACGCGAGCGTCGGTGCTCTGCGCCGAGAGGATCGTGGCGACAAGGAGCTCGAACGGATTCTCGAAATCGAGCCTACATTTCGCCTTCGGATACATCCTCCGAAGTCGGCTCACGATTTCCTCCACCCGTTCGGCTCGCAATTCCATGGGATCGATTCTAGCCCGGTTCCATCGGCGGCGAGAGGCAGGGGCGCCCAGCGTGGCTGTACTCCTCGTCTCGCCCACCGCCCCGCTTCCAATGACACTAGCCGTGCCGTCATCCTGAACGAGGGCGGGGTGCGGGTGTGAGTGAAGGATCTGCGTTCTTAGACAGTTGCCGATCGCAGATCCTTCGCTCACACCCACCCAACCGCCGCGCTCAGGATGACGGGGTTTGTCATTTCCCTCAGGTTCAGCGCGCACGCTGTGAAAAGGCTCGGGATGACAGCGCTTTCGCGCAAATGCTTCGCCCCTACGAGAAGCCGACGGACCTGCGAGACACGTGTCCCGCAAACATTACCGCCGCGCTCGTAGTGGCTGGACGGTTTCGAGATGTGTACTAAGATTCCCGCGGGAGACCCGAATCATGACGACCGACATCACGACCCGGAGCGGCGCGCGCGTCGTCACCGCACCGCGGGGAACGACGATCACCTGTCGCGGCTGGCAGCAGGAAGCGGCGATGCGGATGCTGATGAACAATCTCGATCCGGAAGTGGCCGAACGACCGGAGGAGCTCATCGTCTACGGAGGTAACGGGAAAGCGGCACGCAACTGGGAGTGTTTCGACGCGATCGTATCCGCGCTGCAGCGGCTCGCCGGCGACGAGACTCTTCTCGTCCAGTCGGGTAAACCGGTCGGTGTGTTCCGCACGCACGAGGGAGCCCCCCGGGTTCTAATTGCGAACTCCAATCTCGTCCCGCACTGGGGAACCTGGGACGAGTTCCGCCGGCTCGAAGCTCTCGGGCTCACGATGTACGGGCAGATGACGGCCGGATCGTGGATCTACATCGGAACCCAGGGGATCCTCCAGGGGACCTACGAGTGTTTCGCAGCGGTCGCACGCGAACGCTTCGACAATTCGCTGCGCAACCGGCTGGTGGTCACGGCCGGGCTGGGCGGAATGGGGGGCGCACAGCCTCTCGCAGCGACGATGAACGAGGCCACCTGCCTGGTCGCGGAGGTGGATCCCGCCCGGATCCGGCGCCGGATCGACAAACGCTATCTCGACGAGCTGCAGCCGACCGTCGACATGGCGATCGCCCGCGCGCTCGAAGCGCGCGAGCGCGGCGAGGCCGTTTCGATCGCCGTGGAGGCGAATGCCGTCGAGCTTCTCGAAACGCTGCTTGCAAGGGGCATCGTTCCCGATGTCCTCACAGATCAGACATCCGCTCATGACGAATTGAACGGCTACGTCCCGGCGGATATCGCGTTCGCTGAAGCGATTGCACTGCGCAGCGCCGATCCGGCGGAGTACATCCGGCGTTCGTACTCGAGCATGGCGCGCCACATGCGTGCGATGCTCGAGCTGCAGAATCGCGGCGCGATCACCTTCGACTACGGAAACAACCTTCGCGGCCAGGCGCAGAAAGCGGGAGTCGAGAACGCATTCGACGTCATCGGCTTCGTTCCACTCTACATACGGCCGCTGTTCTGCGAGGGAAAGGGGCCCTTCCGCTGGGCAGCTCTTTCCGGAGACCCGGCGGATATCCTGGCGACGGATGAAGCGATTCTTCGCACGTTCCCGGAGGACAAGGCTCTGCACCGCTGGATCCGAATGGCGCAGAAGCGGGTCGAGTTCCAGGGGCTCCCTGCACGCATCTGCTGGCTGGGCTATGGCGAGCGCGCGAAGGCCGGAATCCTCTTCAACGATCTCGTCGCTCGCGGAGAGGTTGCGGCCCCTCTGGTCATCGGCCGCGATCATCTCGATTCGGGCTCCGTCGCCTCCCCGAATCGGGAGACCGAGGGGATGCGGGACGGTTCGGACGCGATCGCCGACTGGCCGATCCTGAATGCTCTCCTCAATGCCGTGTCGGGCGCGACCTGGGTCTCGGTCCACCACGGCGGCGGTGTCGGAATCGGCTATTCACTCCATGCCGGAATGGTCATCGTCGCCGATGGCACGCCGGAGGCAGCCGAGCGGCTTCGTCGCGTTCTGACGGCCGATCCGGGAACGGGCGTGATGCGCCACGCAGACGCCGGATACGACGAGGCAATCGAGGTCGCCCGCCAGCGCGGCGTCGACATCCCGATGCTTAAGAGAGGCTAGTGTAGTGTCTCTCGCAGTCAGCACATTAAGTGAGAGCTGCTCTCGCCCTAGTCACTTTCGCGAGGATGTCGGAAGCCTTCGCGGTCCAGATGAAGGGTTTTGGATTGTCGTTGTGGTTGTCGAGGTACTGGTAGAGA
>DATKDP010000037.1:0-2756 GCA_035546335.1 Thermoanaerobaculia bacterium
GACCGGTTGTTGAAAAGTCCTCTGAGCAACAGCCTGTTTTTCAGGTCATGCTGATCGTGACTTTGCCCCGCGCACGCCCTTCACCCACGTACCTGACTGCATCGGGAGCATCGCGGAGCGCATACTGCTGATCGATCTCAAAATGAGGCCCCAATTTACTGATACTATGAGACCGCCAGGAACCGAGCCGCGTTCTCCACCCGCGCACGGAAGGCCCCAGGGATGATCGGCACGACCGTTTCTCACTACAGAATTACTGCGCAACTCGGGGCCGGCGGGATGGGTGTCGTCTACGAAGCGGAAGACACGAACCTTGGCCGCCACGTCGCGCTCAAGTTTCTTCCACCCGACCTGACGACCAGCGAGGCTCTTCAGCGTTTCCAGCGCGAAGCGCGCGCCGCCTCGGCATTGAACCATCCGAACATCTGCACGATTCATGGCATCGAACAGCACGAATCCCAGCAGTTCATCGTCATGGAGCTGCTCGAAGGCGAGTCGCTCTCCTCGACCCTGCACCGCGGCCCGATGGAGCTGAGCACCGTTCTGAATCTCGGCACTCAGATGGCCGATGCTCTCGAGTCCGCGCATTCGAAGGGAATCGTTCACCGGGATCTCAAGCCCGCAAACATCTTCATCACACCTCGGGGACAGGCGAAGATCCTCGATTTCGGGCTGGCAAAAATTGATACGCGCAACGCAACCGAACTCGCTGCTGCTCCGACGGCAGTGCACAGAGACGAGCTGACCGCTGCGGGCACGACTCTCGGCACGGTGTCCTACATGTCGCCCGAGCAGGCCCGCGGTCAGGTCACTGACACGCGCACGGACATCTTTTCTCTCGGGACCGTGCTCTATCAGATGGCAGTGGGGGCCCTCCCCTTTCCCGGCGAAACCTCGGCGGTCGTGTTCGATGCGATCCTGAATCGCGATCCCGTTCCGGTCACCCAGCACAACCCGGCACTTCCTCCGGAATTCAACCGCATCCTTTCTCAGGCGCTCGAGAAGGATCGCGATCTTCGCTATCAGACGGCAACAGACCTCAAGACTGCTCTCAAGCGCCTGCAGCGTGACCTCGATTCCGGGCCCCGTGCATCGCAGTCGAGTGGAAGCCGCCCCGCAGCAGGCGCCACCACCGATGCGCAGCCGATCGCAGTCATGTACTTCGAGAACCTCAGCGGAGTTTCCGAAGACGAATACCTGCGCGACGGAATCACGGAAGACATCACCACGGAGCTATCGAAGATCAAGGGACTGAAAACGTTCTCGCGCGCCATGGTTCTCGCCTATCGCGACAAGCCCGTCACGGCGGGTCAGATCGGCAAGGACCTCGGAGCAGCCTACGTTCTCTCAGGCAGTCTGAGGCGTGCCGGCACCAGGCTGCGGATCAACGCACAGCTCGTCGACGCGACAACCGACTTTCCACTCTGGACCGAGCGATACGATCGCGAGATGCAGGATGTCTTCGAGGTGCAGGACGAGATTGCGCAGAAGATCGCGGCCGCGCTTCGGATCACACTCTCCCCGCAGGAGCAGCAGGCGCTCTCGGCCAAGCCGACCGAGAACCTGCAGGCATACGATCTCTTTCTCCGAGGACGGGACTATGCGCGGCGCGTGGGCAGGCAGGACCTCCTGTTCGCGTTGCAGATGTATGAGAACGCCGTGGCACTCGACCCAGGGTTTGCCCTCGCTCATGCCGGCCTGGCGCTGGTCTGTGCGCAGTATTACTACTACTTCGAGCGCCAGCAGAAGTGGATCGACCGGGCCATCGCAGCGACGAGAATGGCCACTGCCACAGGTTCGAACGAACCTGAGATCCATGCCGCAGAGGCATGCCTGTCATTCGTGGAGGGGCGCTACGACGAGGCGATCGAGAAGATCCGAGGCGCATTGAAGCGCAAGCCCGATCTCGACGGAGGGTACTACTTTCTCGGACGCTCTCTTTTCGCCTCAGGCCACTACCAGGAGATCGTCGACATGACGGAAGAGGCGCTCGCGCACGCTGGAGAGAATTACAACGTCATCCCGACGATTCACAATGCACTCGGCGCCCTCGGAAAGAAAGAAGCGCTGAACAACTTCCATCACCGCGCAGTCGAGATCTTCGAAACGAGTCTCCGGAAAAATCCGGAAGATGCGCGCGCCCGCGTTCTGCTTGCGACGAATTACGCACTTCTCGGCCGCCACGATGACGCAAAGCGTGAGGCCGACCTCGCGATGATCCTCCGGCCGGACGACTCGATGATCCTCTACAACACCGCATGCATCTTCTGTTCGATGAACAACAAGAAGGATGCGCTCATCGCCATCAGGAAGGCATGGGAGTCGGGTTATCGCGATTCCAACTGGACGCGACAGGATCCCGATCTTTCAATCCTTCTCGGAGATCCGGAATTCGAGAAGCTCTATCCGGCGACGGATTGAACCGCCGTGCGGCTGATCCTCCAGGACGCTGACCCTCGCGTACGTCGTCGCGTCTGCGATCGAGTGGTGACCACCCGCTCGAGCAGTGGCTCCCGGATTCCGCGACGTTGGGGTAGGATTCGGTACACGCCATGAGTGAGCAGGACGATTCGGCAGAGGACGCCACGGCCCTTCGCTCCAGCGCCCCTCCCCCGCCCGCGCCGCGGGAGCAACCTCGCTTCACGCCGGGTGTGATGCTCGCCGATCGCTATCGCATCATCGCCCTTCTCGGCCGCGGCGGAATGGGCGAGGTCTACCGCGCCGAGGACATCAAACTGGGTCAGCAGGTCGCGCTC
>DATKDP010000038.1:0-3136 GCA_035546335.1 Thermoanaerobaculia bacterium
ACAGCACGTCCTTGTCGACCAGATGACCGGCGCTCGACACCAGGCAGACCAGGGTGGCAAATGCCTTGGGTGTGAGCGGCACGGGGACGCCCTCGCGCAGGAGGATTCGCTCGTGCACGTCGAGGGTATAGCGGCCGAACGCGACGACCGGGTCCATGGCGGAAGAGATGATTCTACCGCGCTCGGGTGGGAAGGGGGAAATCGGGGTCAGGTCCTGACTTGACCCTTTCGCCCCTTCCCGGACCGAACATCTATAAGAAACAGCTCCGCCCGGGCGATCGGCTGACCCGGTTTCCGCGACGCGGCGGCCAATGCCCGGCGCAACCGATCGACGTCGAACAGCGGCCGTTTCGTGTTGGCGACCGGATCCACCTTCCAGACGACCGTTCCGTCCGGCCCAAGGAGTACACTGTCCGCATATGCAGCCCGGCGTGCCGGAGGCAATCTCCCGTTACCGGATCGAGCGACTCCTGGGCGCTGGAGGAATGGGGCGCGTCTACCTCGCCGAGGACCCGAATCTCCATCGCCGCATCGCTCTGAAGGTGCTCGCACCCGAATCTGCGGCCGACCCGGAGATCCGCCGCCGCTTTTGCCAGGAAGCCTTTGCGGCGTCCGCTATCAGTCACCCGAACGTGGCGCAGATCTACGAGATCGGCGAAGAAGGTGGCGCGCCATACATCGCCATGGAGTACGTCGAGGGGGAGTCACTCGCCGCGCGACTCCAGGCCGGTCCTCTGCCACCCGCAAAGATCACCAGCATCGGAATCGAGGTTGCGGGTGCTCTCGAGGAGGCGCACGCGCGCGGGGTCGTGCACCGTGACATCAAGCCTGCGAATCTGGTGATCGACCGCCGAGAAAGCATCAAGGTCCTCGACTTCGGTGTGGCGAAACTCCAGCAGGAGGTCGGCGGCGATGAGCCGACCAGAGTTCGTACGGCAACAGGGCGCGTCATCGGCACCGTCGACTACATGAGTCCCGAACAGGCCCTCGGTCGCGACGTCGATGGACGCAGCGACCTGTTCAGTCTCGGATGCGTCCTGTACGAGATGACGACCGGACGCCGCCCGTTTCGCGGACAGTCGGTGACGGAAACTCTGAGCAAGGTGATTCATGACGATCCGGAGCCGATCGGCCGCTTCAGCGACGACGCTCCACCGGAGCTGATCCGGATCATTCGGAAGTGCCTCGAGAAGGATCGCGAGCGGCGCTACCAGTCAGCCCGTGACCTTCTGATCGACCTCAGAAATCTCGAGCGCGATGATGCCAGCACCGCGCCGACCGCGGTCATCGCGCCGGCTCCCACCGCTGCGAGTCCCAGGCGGACTCACTGGCTGATCGGCGGAGCAGTGCTCCTCGCCGTCGTTGCCGGAGCGTTCATTCTCTGGAGCCAGCGTCGCGATGCAACGATCCCCGCCGCACCGACGATCCGCTCCCTCGCCGTTCTCCCGCTCGAGGAGATCGGTCGCGATGAGGCGGATGAGTACTTCGCCGATGGGCTCACCGAGCTCCTGGTGACCGAGCTCGCGAAAGTGCCATCGCTGCGTGTCATCTCGCGTACCTCGGTCCTGTCCTATGCACCGCAGAACAAACGATTGCCGGAGATTGCGCGCGACCTCGGCGTCGAAGGAATCGTTCAGGGCACCGTGCAGCGAGTGGGCGGTCGGGTACGGATCACGGCCAGGCTGATGCACGGACCGACGGACTCACACCTGTGGGCCCACTCATTCGAGTCGGGGCTGGATGATTTGTTCGGGCTGCAGACCCAGATCGCCCGGGCGGTCGTGACCCACATCGAAGGGAATCTTTCGCCGCGCCATGCGGCGCGGCTTGATGCGCGACCGGCGGTGAACGCTGAAGCGTCCCAGTCATACCTTCGCGGTCGTTTCGAATGGAACAAGCGGACGCCGGAGTCGATGAAGAACGCGCTCGAGCTCTATCGAGAGGCTCTGCAGGTCGATCCGAGCTTCGCGCTCGCGCATGCCGGAATTGCGAATTACTACAGCGTCCTTCCGTTCTACAGCAGCGTTGCGCCACGCGAGTCGTTTCCGCAGGCAAAGGAGGCAGCGCTCAAGGCGTTGCAGCTCGATCCTTCTCTGGCGGAAGCGCACGCCTCTCTCGGTTACATCAGGCTGTACTACGACTGGGACTGGACGGGAGCCGAGAAGGAATTCCGACGCGCGCGCGAGCTCCAGCCGAGTTTTGCCGACCTCCATCACTGGTACAGCCGCTTTCTGACGACGATGGGGCGGCACGAGGAAGCGCTGGCGGAGCTCGAAAAGGCGCACAAGCTCGATCCGCTCTCGCGCGTGCTCCCTGCGAACAAGGGGATGATTCTCTACTTCGCGCGCCGGTATGACGAGGCGCTCGGACAGCTTCAGACGGCGCTCGAGCTCGATCCTGCATTCCCGGTCGCTCACTGGGGTCTCGGTCTCTGCTACGTGGTACAGGGCAAGTTCGACGACTCGCTCGCTTCACTCGAAAAGGCGATCGAGATCTCGCCACGCAGCATCAACACGCTCGCCTCACTCGGGCATGTCTACGCCCTAGCGGGGAGAAAAGAAAAGGCGCAGGAGATTTTGGCGCAGATGGACGAGCAGTCGAAGCTGCGGTATGTCTCTGCCTATCACTTCGCACTGATCCACGTCGGCCTCGGCAACCACGATGACGCGATCCGGTGGCTGGAGAAGGCATATGATGAGCGCTCGACGCTGCTGACTTATGTCGGAATGGACCCGCGATTCGATCCGCTTCGCAGCGACCCGCGGCTCGGCAGCATCCTCGATCGCGCTGGCGTGCCGCAGGGCCCCACTCTCAGGAAACGCGGCGCAGCTTGAACGTTGAACGATGGAGCCGAGGGGGTCGGGCGTCCCGCCCGGTCGAGGCGGCGTCCTCGCCGCCCCTCGCAAGTCGGGACGGTGTGAGCAAGCCTGCCAGCGATGGCGAGGACGCCATCGCGATCGTGCGAGGACGCACGACCCCCAGCGGGCGAGTCAGGCGGCGGTCATTTCGACCGCGGTTCTCCGGCCACCCGCTCCTGAACCCAGAGATTGAGAAGCGTTTCCGGCGATACTCCGTGAGTCTCTGCTGCCGTCCGAAGCTGCTCCGCCAAGGCTCTCTCGAGTGGAAAATAGATGGA
>DATKDP010000039.1:0-29683 GCA_035546335.1 Thermoanaerobaculia bacterium
ATGCCTCTCCCTTTCTGGTCATGGCCGAGCGGAAGACTCTGAGGGAAAACGGTCTCGTCAGGGCCACGCCGCCGGGCATGGTACCCGGTTTCTTCCCTCAGGTTCAGCGCGCGCGCTGTGAAAAGGCTCGGGATGACAGCATGGTCCGCCCCTGTATCTTTCGGCTCGCGCCGGCGACTCCTTTCTTCAGAAGGGGGCACCCATGCGAGACAAAGAGCACATCGCCATCGTTCTGATCAACGGAGGACGGCAGGCTGCGGAGTGGGACCGGCTGTCCTGCGAGCATCCGATCGTGCTGCTGAGAGACCCAGCCCTTTTTCCTGCGACCGTGGCACTCGCGGACGCAAACCCGGCCGAACAGGTCGACGTCGTGATCTTCGACAAGTCGATTCCGTCTTCAGGATTCGTGCAGTATCTCTCCGAGCTCCCTCCGCACTTCACCGGCGACGCGCTGATGATCGATCCGCTCGACTTCGGGATTCTCTGCACCTTCCCGCGCCCGGGAAAGCGAACGGTGCGCACGCTCTCGCACGACGAGGTCGCCCGATACATCCGAGGCTGCTTCGGATTGAGCGAGACCGAGATCGAACTGCCTGAATACGAACCTGCGTTTGCAGTGGCGCGTTGATCCCTGACAGCACAAATCACGAGTCTCCGCGCCCGTCGGAGTCCAGCCGGCTGAGAAGCTCGGCGAGCCTCTTTCTGAGATCGCGACAGCTCGCATCTCCGGTGAGCATCTCCTTCGATCGGATCTCGATCCATGAGCTGACCGAACGGAATGCGTCGCCGAGCTCGGAGCGCTCGGTCAGGAGTGTGGTCGCGACGATTCCTCGCCGCGCCACCGCCTCGTGGATCGAACGGCGGAGCTCGACCGGATCATCGATCGACAGGAGACTCTGCAGCTCCTTCCGGTCGAACCGGCTGCGCCGTCTGCCGATCACGAGGAGCAGTACGACCAGCAGCATCGCCGATCCGGCCACTGCGATCGTCTCGCGGTCGAAGGTTCTCCACCATGCCGGCGGGTCCGCTGCCTGCACGACGTCCGTCGCCGCCACCTGCAGCGGATCGGCTTTCCTCACGAACGCAGTGCTTTCACCGCATGTCAGAGTCCTCCGCCCCCCTGAGGCGGGATCGAACGTGACGAGCTCGATGGAAGGAATTCGCAGTTCGCCGCTTCCGTGAGGAAAGAGCAGGAATCGCCATGATCTGTTCATGATCACCGCCGATGCTTCGCGATCTACGAGCATCTCGTTCTCTTCGACGTCGACATTCGCATCGACCGGAGCGACGAAACGGGGAGCGGCCGCGGCACGTAGATTCCCGCTGCCGCTCACTGTGACATCGATCGAGAGCGGCCCGTCCGCCCCGACGACCGGTTGTCCGCAGGAGAGGCGAAAGGTTCCGACGGCGTCGACGGCACGTCCCGCCGGCATCGGGACGACATCGATCTGCATCGCCGAGGAACGGCGGCGGATCCGAGTCAGGCGACCCTCGAATCGGGAAAACCCGCCAAAGACGTCCGGTAGCGGTTCGACGACGTGCGCAATGATTTCGAACTGTCCGATCGTGAGACGTCCGCTGCGAAGAGGGAAGAGGGCGACGCGACGAATCGGGATCTTTCGATACCGCCGGCCGCCGATCTCCACCTCGCTCGACCTCCGGCTCTCGACCGGCAGCTCTTCAGTCCAGAAATCCTCGAGGAGCGGCTTTTCTCCCAGCTCGAGATCCTGAACCGGCTCGGCGGTGTAGAGATACCAGGTGACCATGACCTGCTGTCCCTCCCACGGGCGCATGGGAGTCGCCTCGGCGAAGATGAAGATGCGCTCTCTTGCAGCGCGCTCGATGTCGGCGCCGATCTCCGAAGGGCTCGAGAGACCCTCGATCTCGGCGCGGACTTCGATCTCGACCGCAGGGAGAACGAGCTGCTTCCCCTCGCGGTCGGAGATCATGATCGGCCCGACTCTGGCAGTGCCGGCTCTCGAAGCCGTCGCGTGGTAGCGAAACGTCTTCCGGCGCGATGCCCGGCGCCCGATCCAGTAGTACTCCGAGGATACCGAAGGCGAACCGCGAAGCCGGACCCCGTCCGCCGGAATGTCGAACGTATCGATCCGGGCGAAGGAACCCTCGAGCTGCACCTGAATCTCGATCGGATCGCCGAGCTGCACGACGCGCGGTCGAACCGTCAGCGAGCTTTCCTCGGCCTGAAGCGTCGCGGCGATGAGGGCGATGAGAACGAAGATCGGCCTCGTCCTCCACCAGGCCCCGTCATCCTGAGCGAGGGGGACGGGCGGGCGTGAGCGAAGGATCTGCGTTCTCAGACTGTGGCCGATCGCAGATCCTTCACTCACACCCTCTCCCCCACCCTCGCTCAGGATGACGGGGCCTGTGCTCGAAGCAGCGAGATGATTCAGCCGATCCTCGCTCCCCATCACCAACCGACCCTTCTCTGCTCTGACCGTGAGCGACGCATGCGCGAGAGCTCCTCGCGCTCCTGCTGCTCGATCGATCGGAGGAGCGCTTCGAGATCCTGCTTCCCTTCCGAAGGCTGCGGCTGTCCGCTTCCTTCCTGATTCTGCTCGCTCTGGTCATCGGGCTGCGGCGCGTTCTCGCCTCCCTCCTGTTGCTGCTTCTCTTCTGATTCCTTTCGGCGAAGCGCGATCTCCAGGTTCCTCTTCGCGGCGACATCGCCCGGCCTCGCACGAAGCGTGTCGGCGTATTCGGCGATTGCTTCGTCGAGGCGATCGGCGTGAAGTGCCACGTTGCCCCGGTTGAAGTGCGCATCGGGTGCCGTCGTTTCATCCGACAGCGCCTGCTCGAGCAGGGCCGCGCCTCGTGCCGGATCGCCGGCGGCAATGGTGGCCGTCCCGAGGGCGAAGGCCGGCTGCGGGCCGGGGCGGATCCGCGCGGCGTCGCTGAACGCTTCGACCGATTCGCGGTAATCTCCCTTTTCGAACGCTTCGACGCCGCGCCGCGATGCCGCCGCGGAGTTGGTCGGCCTGACAAACTGCAGCAGCACGTCGGGAAACGACACGAGCAGGAGCACCAGAGTGAACGCTCTCATTCCGCACCTCGATTCAGCAGGGAACCGAGAACGAAGGCGAAGAAGGCAGCGCCCAGCGGCCACTGATAGCGCTCGATCGGAACGTGCACCTGCTCGTCCTCCTCGCTTCCGGCACCTCTCATCCGAAGCTCACTCAGGATCTCGCGCATCGCGCGCTCGGAGAAGGGATTGGCATGGAACTTCCCGCCGGTCGACTCGGCGATCATTCTCATGTCCGATGGTCGCGCGCGGGTGATCACCTCGTTGCCGCTCTCGTCCTTCAGAAATCGTCCGGGTGCCATCGGAATTTTCGCTCCCGCTTCAGTTCCGATCATGATCGTACTGATCGGAACCTCGCTCGTCTTCGCCTGCCGAATCGCCTGATCGACACCTCCGCCTCCCTGCTCCTCGCCGTCGCTGATGAGAACGACGTGAGCAACGGCACCAACACCTGCTCGCGCGATCCGGAGCGACTCCGACACGGCACCTCCGAGGTCCGAACCGGGCTCGCTCAGCTCGCCCGTGCGAACCGTGTCGACCAGCGCCACGAGGGCATCCTGGTCGGATGTCAGAGGAGAAACGACCTGGGATACTCCTTCGAACACCACGAGCCCGCTCCGTCCACTTTCGGCAGCCAGTCTCCGGACGATCGATTTCGCCGCCGTCAGGCGCGACGTGCCGACGTCCTCGGCGTCCATGCTGGAGGAGATGTCGAGAGCGATCACGAGATTCGATTCACGTCGCGGGACATCGATCGTCTCGCTGCCGAAACGCGGTCCGGCCAGCGCCAGGAACGTGAGAGCGAGGGCCAGTGAGATCACCACCGGGCGCCCGGCACGGTAGCGGTCGCGCCCTCGAAGACGTTCGGAAACGAATCGCTCGGAGGCGAGGCGGCGTTCCCGTTCGCGCCGCGACAGAACGAGCAGGACGAAGGGGACCGCGAGGAGCAGCCAGAGAAGAAGTGGCGAGCGGAAGCTCAGGCCGGCAAGCGCATCCATACGGTCTCTCCGAAAAGCAGCGCGAGACAGAGGGCGCCGATTCCGAGAAGCAGCGGAGCGTGGTAGAGCTCCTTCACGGTGCGGATCTTCGGCGCAACCAGCTTCGTTTTTTCCAGCTCGTCGATCCGTGTCAGCACCGAATCGAGCGTTCCCTGATCGACAGCCCGGAAATACTCTCCTCCCGTCTGCCGGGCGATCGCCGTCAGCATCTTCTCGTCGAGATCGGCCCGGATCAACTGGTAGAAGGTGTCGATCTCGCCAGTGAAGGGGTTCTGGCGCTTCACCGGAATCGGCACCTCGCCCCTGCTGCCGACGCCCACGGTGTAGACCTTCATCTCTAAGCTCTGCGCCAGTGCGGCGGCGGTGATCGGCTCGATCGAGCCGGCGTTGTTCACACCATCGGTCACCAGGATGATCACCTTGCTTCGCGAGCTCGACCCGCGCAGCCGGTTCACCGATGTCGCGATCGCCTGCCCGATCGCCGTGCCGTCGCCGTTCTCCCCGATGCTCGCCTGCTGCAGGATGGTCCGCGCGATCTCACGATCGTAGGTGATCGGCACCCGAGTCGCAGCTCGCGCACCGAAGGTCACGATGCCGATCCGATCGTTTTCCCGCCTGTCGATGAACTGCGCGATCAGCGACTTCGCGACAGTGAATCGATTCCTCGGGCGGAAATCCTCGGCGGCCATGCTGCCGGACGCGTCGAGGGCGATCACGATGTCGATGCCGTAGCGATCGTCGGCGGCGATCGACGAGATCTGCTGCGGCCGCGCGAGCGCGACGATGAGCAGTGTCCATCCGATCATCTCCAGGACGACCGGAAGGAATCCGAACCGAGCCGACACCGATCGCTGCGTGGCGAGAATCTGGAATGACGAAATCTCGAAGCTCCCCTCGCCCCGCCTGCGGTCGCGCACGAGAAGCCAGAGCCGAAGGGCCATGCCGATCAGCATCACAAACCAGGCCGGCGAGGCAAAGAGCGTCATGCCGCAGCCTCTCTCTCCGCGAGCGCTGTGAGCGCCAAAGCCCGCTCGGCCAGCGCGATCGCACTCGATTCCCCCGGCCCCCAGGGAGAGAACTTCGCCAGATCCGCCTGCGTCAGAATCTCGATGATGAGCTCGACCGTTTCGGTGTCGATTCCTTCGATCTGCAGCTGCTCTTCGAGCTCGCGCGTCGTCAGCTCCCGCCCCAGACGCTGATCGATGCGAGCGAGGTACCGGCGCAATGCGTCGCCGAGGACGATGAAGTTGCCTCGTCCCTGCGGCCTGCCGCGGATCCCCCGCACGATCCGTTCGAAATCGGATCGCGGATCGGTGGGCGGCGCCGGCACGGCCGGGCTCGGCTTTCTGCCCGCGAGCAGAATGACCCCGAGCCAGGCGAGTAGGGCGAGCGCGCCCGCTGCTCCCGTAATCACCAGGGGAAACGAGTCGGCCGGAGCCGGCTGGGGAGGCTTCAGCGGCGCCGGCTGCAACGAATCATCGGCCTGAAGCACCGACGCGATCCGAATCTCGAGATCGCGAAAGGTGGTCATCGCGCCGTCGCGCTCGATGCGCCCGCTGACCCGAAGATCTCCCGGCCTGAAGCTGCGAAGCACGACGCGATTCCCTTGCGTGGAGACGAGCTCGTAGTCAGGCGACGGATCGAGCGCGATGCGGGCCGAGGCCTCGACGGGAAATTCGACGAGAATTCGATCGCCGACGGTGGGGCTCGCCGGTCCGATGCCGACGGTCATCTGCCCGAGGAAGAGAAGGATGCCAATCATCGTCGTCTGCGTGCGATGCGCTGCTCGAAGAAGCGCATCAGCGCCCTGTCATATGGAACGGCGGTCGAGAGCATGACCGAGTCGATCCCGCTTTTTCGTAACAGCTCCGACGCCCGTCTGCTTCTCACCTCCGCCCGCCGTCTCACGTCGTTTCTGGCGAGATCGATCGTCACGCGCTGACCGGTCTCACCATCGGTCAACGAAACGAGCGCGCGCGTCGTGGGGAAGTGCTCTTCGCGGGGATCGGTGATGGTCATGGCGATGACATCATGTCGCTGGTTCAGGCGCTCGAGCTGACGATCGAACGCAAAGTCGAGAAAGTCGGAAACGAAGATCACGACGGATCGTTTGATCAGTACGCGCTCGAGAAATCGAACGACGCCGTCGAGTGCGGTGCCGCCCGACTGGGGACGTTCCGCTTCGATGGCGCGTCGCACGAGGCTCTGCACATGAACCCTTCCGCGCCGCGGCGGCAGGAAGGAGTGAATCTGCTCGCCGAACGTCAGGAGCCCGACCCGGTCGCGATTCTGAACGGCAGCGAAGGCGAGAACCGCTACCAGCTCGGCCGCCAGGTCGCTTTTCCTCTTGTCGACCGAGCCGAAGGACATCGAACGCGATACATCGAGCACGAGCATCACCGTCAGATCACGTTCCTCGACGAATTCCTTCACGTGCGGCACTCCGCTCCGGGCTGTCACGTTCCAATCGATCGTGCGGATGTCGTCGCCCGGCTGGTATTCGCGCACCTGTGCGAACTCGATGCCGCGCCCGTGGAAGGCGGCGTGATACTCCCCCGCGAAACCTGCACGGATGAGGCGCGCGGTGATGATCTCCAATTCGCGCACGCGCCGGGTGACGATCGATTCCGAGGGTGCCGGCTTCTGTCGTCGAAACAATCGCATCGGCTGAAGGGGCACTACGGCACGGTGACCACGCCGAGAATCTGCTCGACGATGCGATCGGCCGTCACCTGCTCGGCTGCCGCTTCGTAGGTGAGAATCAGGCGGTGCCGCAGGACGTCGTGCGCGACTTCCTTGATGTCTTCCGGAACGACGAACCCGCGACCCTGAAGGAACGCATGTCCCTTCGCCACGTGGGCGAACGCGAGCGTTGCTCGCGGCGACGCTCCGAACGCGATCTGAGACTGCAGTCCCGGAAGTCCGACGGATGCAGGGCGTCGCGTCGCACCGACCAGGTCGACGATGTACCGCGAAATCCTCTCGTCGACATGAACGCCGGCGACCAGCGAGGAAAGCCTCCCGATCTGTTCGAGCTGCAGCACCTTCCGCACCTCGGGACCTCCCGCGACCGGGTTCAGATAGAGACCGAGCATTCTCGTCTCTTCTTCCTTCGATGGATATCCCACATCGACTTTCATCACGAAGCGGTCGACCTGGGCTTCGGGGAGGGAATACGTTCCCTCCTGCTCGATTGGATTCTGCGTGGCGATGACCACGAACGGATCGGGGAGCGGATACGATCGCTCGCCGAGCGTCACCTGTCGCTCCTGCATCGCCTCGAGCAGCGCGCTCTGCACCTTTGCCGGCGCGCGATTCACCTCGTCGGCGAGCACGAGATTGGCGAAGATCGGACCGAACCGTGGATTGAACGTACCGCCCGACGGATCGAAGATCAGCGTACCGGTGATGTCCGCAGGAAGAAGGTCGGGCGTGAACTGGACCCTCTTGAACGATCCTTCGATGGCCGCAGCGAGCGTTTTCACCAGGAGCGTCTTGGCGAGTCCCGGAACGCCTTCGACCAGCACGTGGCCCCGAATGAGAAGGGCGATGATCAGCCGATCGACCAGCTTCTGCTGACCGATGACCGCCCGCCCCACCTCCGCCCGGAGCATCCGGATTGCGTCGTGTGCCGCGCTGATTCGATCGGTGACGATCTTTTCTTCGATCGTCATCCGCCGGCTCCCAGGTGCACTTCGATCCGCTTCTTCAATTCCCCTTCCGAGAGGACACCGACCATTCGGTCGACCTGCTGGCCCTCCCGGAAGAGAAGCACGGTCGGCACGCTCATCACACCGTGACGCGCCGCAAGCGACGGCCACTCGTCGATGTCCACCGAGAAGACATGCAGCCTTCCATCGTATTGGGCGGAGACGCGCTGCAGAATCGGGCTCAGCGTCCGGCAGGGGCCGCACCATTCCGCCGTGAAGTCGACCAGTACGACGCCGCCCGACGTTTTCTCCTCGAATTCACTCTCTTTCAGTTCCTGCATTCGCTGCCGTGTCCTTTCGAGCGGCGGGTGTCCGCCAGTCACTCCATCGGAGAACGCATCTCATTGCGCCGAAAATTCGCCGCCAGGTCTCCTCAAACTAACTTGACTTACTTCGGCCACAGGCTCCGCCCCCATACTCACAGTTCGCCCGGGCCGGACGAAGCTGTTCGCCTTGCGACGGTCGAGCGAGCCTGCTGCGGCATCTCACGGCTCACTGCTTTCGTCCCTACGAGAGGAGGGTGGGCGGGAAGTGGCCGAATCTTGTCGCGGATGCGAGGCGAGGGCCGTGCGTTCTTGCGTGGTCATTCCCGGCATCCGCGACAAGTACGGTTACAATACGTTTCCCTCTCCCCCACGACGATCTCGACTGCGGAGCAGACTGTGACCATTGGGGGGAGGGGTCAGGGGTGAGACGCCAGCCGTGAGCGAAGAGCGCCACCGGCCCCGCAAGCGATGGGGACAGAACTTCCTTCGCGATCCGGCGAGCGCCCAGCGGATCGTCGATGCGATCGAGCCGGCTGGCGACGAGGTGATCGTCGAGATCGGCCCGGGAGAGGGCATGCTGACCGAGCGCCTGTTGCGCCTCGGGCATCCGGTGACGGCGATCGAGATCGATCCTCTGCTCGTCGAGCGATTGCAACACCGCCTCGACTCGCCGCTTCTGTCGATCATCCATGGCGATGCGACGCGGGCCGCACTGCCCGATCGCCCCTTCCGCGCCGTCGGAAATCTTCCCTACAACGTCGCGACCCCGATTCTGCGGCGCGTGATCGCAAGCCCCTCCTGCCGCCGATCCGTCTTCATGGTGCAGAAGGAGGTTGCCGACAGAATCACGGCAGCCGCGGGGGACGACGACTACGGCTTTCTCACGATCTTCGTCCAGCTCTACGCGCAACCGAAGATCATCGCCACGCTCGGCCCTGGAGCGTTCCGCCCGCGGCCGAAGGTGAAGAGCTCGGTCATCGTATTCGATCCCGTCAGCCGGCCGGCGCGCGTTTCGAAAGAGCACCTTCTCGAGCTCGTTTCCGCCTCGTTTCGAATGCGCCGCAAGAAACTGGTCAACAATCTGATCGGCTACCGCGATCTCGGCAGAGCCGGGATCGAGACCGCACTCGCTGACGCCGGGATCGAAGAAGGCACACGAGCGGAAGTCCTGTCACTCGAGGATTTCGATCGCCTGGCCGCCGCTATCGAACCGCTCGCCGGCGCGGCGGCCCGTTGATGATTCGAAGCCCTCCCGTCAGCGCCGCTTCGTTGCTGCCGTTGCGCACCAGAACGACGAGTGATGTCGCCGGCGCAGTCGGAGAGACCCGAAATATCGCCCAGACGTAATTGGCGCCGTATTGGAAATCCGAGACCCGCACCACGTCGCGACTCATCACCTCGAGCTCGGTCAGGCCGCCGACGATTCCATCCCCCCCGACGGCCACGGCCATCTCCGATCCGGTTCTCAACACCGAGACGCTCGATGACAGCCGAATCTCGTTGGCGCCGGCGGCGTGGACCCCGATCCATTTCGGGTTGAGCAGCGCCGGCCCCTCTCCCCGCAACTCGATTCCGTCGTACGTTCTCCCGCCAGCGACATCAATCTCTCCCGGAGGAAAGAACTCGGTGCGGAAGTCCTCTCCATCCGCCTGGCGCCAGACTCCCGAGAGATTCCGGACGTCGACCGGTCCGTTGAGAGGCTCGACGTAGAGGCGATAACGACCCGCCGGAACGTGCATCTCGAAGGTTCCGTCGGATCCCGTGAGACGGGAGGACACCGGAGATCCGCGCTCATCGACGGCGACGACCTGGGCGGCGAAGACTCCGCCGCGTTGTCCTCGAACCGTGCCGCGAATCAGCGCGTTCTCGGCAGGGAATTGTGAAGTGGGATAGATCGCAGCAATCGCCAACCGGTCGTCGCTGTCGAGAATCGTCGCATCGTCCTCCACCCAGGGGTACATCACCGAGGAGAGGACGGCCGAATGGTCCAGCCCGAGCAGGTGGCCGATCTCGTGATGAATCAGAGCGGCGAGCTTCCCCTCTCCCGCTGCCGCAGTATCGATCTGAATGTCCGCCTCGGTCATGACTCCACGATCGTCGAACCACGTCGTCGCATAGGCGATGAATCCGCTGTTCGCGAACAGGGGATCCGAGAGTGAAACGCTGTTGAGCCCATCCCGCCCCGCGGCGGCGGCGCGGACGCCGGAGTCGGCGAAGGAAACGCGGCTCCCTGTAATGCTTCCCCACGCGTCGAAACCGCGTCGGACCGTCGCTGCTCCGCCGGCCACGGCGGCGAGGCGCTCGTCGACGACGTAGCGCAGGGGAAACGCATCCGCCTCCCAGGCGATTGCCGTAGGTTTGCCGCCGATCTCGTAGGTCAGACGCGTCGCCCCCTCCGCTGCAGGAACCGCGAGAAGCATGGCGAGCGAGAGGACGATTGAACGCCGTGAGGCAATTCGATTCGGGTGCATCTGGAGGGTTTCGATTGCAATGCAGATGCCGTGTGGGAGTCAGAGCCAGCTACCCCCTGTGTGCCACCAGATCGATCTCGACCGGAGAGCCGAGCGGGAGCTGAGCGACGCCGACGGTGCTCCTCGCCGGCTTGTTGTCGGCGAAGTACTCGGCATAGACGGCATTGAGAGCCTGAAAGTCGCCGAGATCCGTCAGGTAAACCGTCGCTTTCACCACATCGCCGAAGTCCGCTCCAGCGGCTTGCAGCACCGCGCGCAGATTCTCGAAGACCTGGCGGGCCTTCGCATCGAAGTCCCCATCGACGAGCGCCGATGTCGCGGGATCGATCGGGATCTGACCTGACGTGAAGATCCACTCACCTTGCCGGATCGCCTGGGAGTAGGGGCCGATCGCCGTCGGCGCTCTCTCGGTCACGATTCGATCCATCACTGCCTCCTTCGTGTATCGTGGAGTCGCAGCGAGTATACCGCGGGGCTCGCGACGAGCCGTTTGCTATAATCTGCCCGCCCAGGAACGCGATCGAATGGCCATTGCTTATCCCGGAAACCCTGCCGTGCCCGCCGAAGTCAAGGAGCGGGTCATGTCGACCTTTCGACAGGCCCTCGAGCTCTACAAAAGCAACAACCTCGCCGACACGATCGCCGGCTGCGAGTTCGTGCTCAAGATGGATCCGCTGTTCGATCCTGCCAAAAAACTTCTGAACAAGTCGAAGAACCCGTCGGCCAGCCTCGACCTCGACTCTCTGCTTCCTCCCGACCCGACTCTGGGCGATCTCGAGGAGGCCCGCAACGCCCTTCGGCAGCGCAATTTCCAGCGCGCAGCCGACATCGCCACGACGATCCTCGGCTCGGACATGACCAATCAGGAGGCGCAGAGGATCGCGGGAGAAGCTCAGGAAAAGATCGAGGCCGAGCCCTTCGCCCAGCAGTTTCTCGAGAAGTGCAGGGCGAGCATCGAGAACGGGAATCTTCAGGCGGCACGCGCGGCCCTGGAAAAGGTGCGTTCTCTCGATGCCGGCCATCCGGAGATCGAGCGGCATGAAGAGGCGATTCGAGGCGCGGAAGGTGGATCCGGGCCGGCGGCTCCACAAGGAGCATCCGCTTCGCCCGCCGTTCCCGACCACCGCGATTCGTTCGTTCTCGATGCTCCAGCGCCGGGGCGCAGCCAATCGGTCCATGACTTCGGCTTTACCTTCGAAGAGGAGGCTTCGGCGGGGACCGACTCTTCCTTCTTCTCGTTCGATGCTCCGGAACAGCCGCCTGCCGGCGCCCCGATCGTCGGCGCCCCGATCGTCGGCGCCCCGATCGTCGGCGAAGCACAGACGTTCGATTTCACGACGGCATCAGTCGATGTGAGTCCCGAGGATCAGGCGAAGATCCGCCAGTATCTCGAGGAGGGCGACCGTGCATTCCAGAGCGCCGACTATCAGAAAGCCATCGATGTCTGGTCTCGGATTTTTCTGATCGACGTCACGAATGACGAGGCCTCGGAACGGATCGATCGAGCCAAGCGGAAAAGACTCGATATCGAGGGTGACATCGAGGCGGTACTTCTCGCCGGGACCGAGGCATTCGAGAAGAAGAACTTCCCCGAGGCTCGCGCCAGATTCGAGGAAGCCCTCCGCCTCGATCCTTCGAACTTCAGCGCACGAGACTATCTGTCAAAACTGGATACCGCAGCGGCGCCGGCAGTGTCGTTCGACGAGCCGAAGCTGCGACCGCCAGCGCTCGATCTCGACGAGGACTACGAACCCTCGCGCCGCTCGATCGAAGTCCCCGCTCCCGTGCCGATCCCGGAGCCGGCCAGGTCGAAAGCACCATCGCCGCCTTCTCAGAAGCCGCGCCGATCGCTTCCTCCGCTCAAGGTTCCGGCGATGATCGTCGGTGCCCTGCTGATCCTCGGCGGCGCGTACTTGGTGTGGGCCAGGATCGCGGAGCGAGAGCGCGAGGCGGCGGCGCAAAATCAGGCGACGATCGCCGAGGCGCAGTCACTCGCCAGACGCGGCGACTTCGATGGCGCAATCGAACGGCTCGTCGCGCTGCAGCCCGACGATCCCGAGCACGACAAGGCGCTCGAGCTGATCGCGGAGTACAAACGGAAAAAAGCCGAGGCGGCGGGAATGATCGGCGGCCGGCCGGCTACGGAGGTCTTCGCCGAGCTTCTGCAGAAAGCGACCGCGGCGTTCGAGGCGCGCGACTACCTCGCTGCCAACCAGGCATTCGACGAGGCCGCCGGAATTCGCGCGATACCGCCCGAGCTGAAGAGCCAGCACGCCGAAGCGTCGCAGCAGGTCACACGCCTGAACTCGGCGATGCTTCTATTCGGCGAAGGAAAGTACGACGAGGCCATCGAGCTTCTCGAGCAGCTCCGCTCGCAGGATCCAACCAATCGAAACGTGGTCCAGCTCCTGGCCAACGCGCACTTCAATCTCGGTGTTGCGGCGATGCGCGAGAACCGCGATGACCAGGCGGTTCGTCACTTCGATGAGACCCTCGAGCTCGCTCCGGATGACGAGATGGCGCGAAGAAGCAAGGATCTGGTGCTTCGATACCAGGGCGAAGGAAAAGACCTTCTGTACCGGATTTATGTAAAATATCTTCCACTGCGGTAGCACCGAGCGAGGGGGTGGGCCATGAAACGATTCGACGAGATCGATCTGCTGGTCGATCCGCAGGCCCTCTCCGCCGGAATGCCGGTGATCGAGACTCCTCCTCCTATTGTCCGAACTATGGTTAGCACCGCGTCGCGCTTCAAGCGATCGCTGACGTATCTGACCGATGTTTCCCTCTTCGTCGCCCTGGCGATCGCGATGACGACGCTGCTCGACGGGCGTGGCGACCTCGAGACGACGCTCGAGCGCAACCTGCCTCAAATCGCCGCCCTGACCGGATTTCTCCTTCTCCTGTCGTTCTTCTACTACGTCGGCTCGTGGTTGATCTGGGGAAAGACGATCGGTGGAGCGATCTTCGACATCCGCGTCCTGGCCAGCAACGGAGCACCGATCGACATCCGGCGCGCCGCCCGGCGCTGGCTCGCGACACTGCTCACGACACTCACTGCCGGAATCGGCTTCCTCCCCGCTCTCTTCCCCTCGCGCCTCTCCCTCCCTGACCTCGTCTCCGACAGCCGCTGCGCCGGCGAGTGAAGGGAGTAGCGACGGATTTTCGATGGGACCTCGCGGAGATCCGTGATTTCTCGTACGGGCGAAGCATTTGCGCGCCGGCCGCGGTGACAGGCTCGCGTTACCGGAGCGCAGCGCAATAGCTTCGCCCGGGGGCTTGCGAAACTGTGACATTCGCGTCGGCGATCGCGCGCCGCCCTCCCACCCGAGGCGGGCGCGGGACGCCCGCTCTCCCCGCAGGCTGGGTAGCTCATGGCTAGCACCCGGACGAAGCTATTGCGCTGCGTTGCGGCGTCGCAAGCCCTCTGCTCTGTCCCTCGCGCAAATGCTTCGTTCCTGCGTGGGGCACGGCAAGCGCGGCGCGACACGACCTCGCGGAGATCCGTTCAGGGGAACCAGTGGTAGAGGAAGAAGTAGACGAGGACGCCGGTGATGGAGACGTAGAGCCAGAGGGGGTAGGTCCATTTCGCCACGCGGCGGTGCTGAGGCACGCGGTTTTTCAGACCGTTGTAGACCGAGAGGATGACCAGTGGAACGATGACCATCGCCAGGATCGTGTGCGATCCGAGGATCGTGAAGTAGAGAGGACGCGTCCATCCCGTGCCGGTGAAGCGCGTGGCTCCGGCGTGATAGTGGTAGAAGAGATAGGACGCCAGGAAGATCACCGAGCAGGCGCAGGCGGCGAGCATGGCGCGGCGATGCGCCGCGATGTTCTTTCGCCGGATCAGCAGGTAGCCGGTGACGATGAGAGCTCCGCTCGTCGCGTTCAGTGTGGCGTTCACCGCCGGAAGAATCTTCAGCCATTCCATCGTCTGTCTCGCATCTCCGTGGGGTGACTTCCTGAGAATACTCGAACTTCGCGCGAAGTACTCTCATCGCTCGCGGACAAGCGTCCGGATATCGCGCACCAACGTCTCCATCTCTTCCGCCGACGTTCCGTCGTAATATCCTCGGATCATCCCCCTCCGGTCGGCGAGCGCGAACCGGTTGCTGTGCAGAACCGCTTCCGCTCCGGGCATCTCGCCGGGATCGCCAGCCGCCAGCTTGAATCCTTCGACAGACAGCCTGTGGATCGCCTCCCGCTCGCCGGTCAGAAAGATCCATCGCTCGTCCTTCCCCGCTCGCTGAGCATAGGCATGAAGCACTTCCGGCGTATCGCGCTCGGGGTCGACGCTGATGGAGACGAACCGAACATCGTCCGAAGCGACCTCGTTCGCCAGCGTGGCCATCGATCGCGTCATCAGCGGACAGGTGCCCACGCAGCTGGTGAAGATGAAATCGTAGACCACGACTCTTTCATGGAACTGCGAGAGGTCGACGGAGGTCCCGCGATCAGAAGTCAGAACGGACGCAGGAACGGCGAAGAGCGACGGGAGCGGCACTTCGTTCCTGCATCCTGACGCCGACGCGATGACGCCGAGCCCGAGAGCGAGGGCCCTGAACCTCGCGAATCGCACGATCACCTCGGAACGCCGGCGACCAAAAGCGACATGATGAGAGGGAGGTAGATGATCGACGTGACGAAGAGCGTCCGAGCCGCGCGCAGGGTCCTGGCGGAGGCGAAGAGCGCGGAGGCGATGAGGAAAGCAACACCGGTGAGGAGAGCAGCCGTCAGGTAGCCGGCACCGGCGATTCCGAAGAAAGCCGGGAGGATGCTGACGACGACGAGCCCGACGGTGTAGAGCATGGCCTGTCTGCCGGACGCCCTCCCGTCGCGATCGCCGACCGAAAGAATCTCGAATCCGGCGCGCGCATAGTCCTCGCGATAGAGCCACCCGATCGCGAGAAAGTGCGGCATTTGCCAGAAAAGGAGTATGGCGAAGAGGATCCATGCTCCGGCGTCGAGGCGCCCCGACACGGCGGCCCAGCCGATCATCGGCGGAATCGCGCCGGGAACGGCTCCGGCGAGCGTGCTCAGACTCGTCTTCAGCTTCAGCGGCGTGTAGATGAAGAGATAGGTTACGAGCGTGAAGAGTGCGAGAAAGGCGGCCAGCAGATTGACGAGCAGGGCGAGCCAGAGAGTCCCGATCACCGAGATCGTGACCGAGAAGATCAGCGCGGCCGCGGGAGTGATCCGCCCGTCGGGCAACGGACGCATGCGCGTTCGGTTCATCCTGCGGTCGAGGTCGCGCTCCACGTACTGGTTCAGCGCGTTCGTCCCCCCCGCGACGAGTGCGGTTCCGAGGAGCGTATGGGCCAGCAGAATCGCATCGATTCCTCCGGAGGAAGCCATCAGCAACCCAGCCAGCGTCGTCAGCAGGACCATGAAAACGATCCGTGCCTTCGACAGCTCGAAGTAATCGCGCCAGAGGGCGAGAGGTGAGGACGGTCGCGCGAGCGCAGGCACTTCGGCGGAAAGATCCGCGGCCTTGTTGAGCGGGCTCGAAACCTGCGCCCCCTCGGAAGGCCGCGCCTCAGCCCACGCGGGTCGCTCGGACGTGCCTTTCACGCTGCGACCTCCCGCGCGATCGCCGCTGGCTCATTCTTCTCGTCTGCGCGCGCCGTGCGCACCGCGAGCATCAACAGGAATGCAGTGCCAAGCAGCAGCGCTCCCGTGACGACGTGAAGGCTCGTCGTGATCGGGTGCTTGCCGCTCCAGACGGTCTGCGCGCCGAGCGCGATCTGAACGACGAGAATACCGAACAGCCCCCGGTGAAGCAGCCGGAACGACTCTCCCGCTCCTCGGATTTCCCGCATGGTCAGGACCACGACGAGGAGGACGATCGCCGCTCCGATACGATGCGTGAAATTGATCGCCACGCCGATCGTCGTCAGTTCGGGCACGAGGCGGCCGAAGGCGAGCGGAAAGTCGGGAATGGCCAGACCGGCACCGAGGTGGCGCATCAATGCTCCGGCGAGAATCTGGAGATAGACGATCAGCGGAAGAATGTAGATCGCAGGCGTGGCGCCCCGCTGCCAGCCGCCCGTGGCGAGCCGCTCATACGAACGAGAAGTGAAGAAGGCGATCGCGATGTTGAGGCAGAGAAAAATCTGCGCGAGCCCCGCATGGCTCACCGAGATGGCGAGAGGAAGGAGAAAGATCACGGTGAGTCCGCCGAGCAGCCCCTGCGCCACGACGACGGCAACGGCAATCCATCCGAGCCGGCGGACGAATCGCTTCGGTTCCCATCGCATGAGGAAGAACGCCTGGATCACGGTGAGCAGGCCGACACTCGCGGCGATCATGCGGTGGCCGTGCTCGTAGAAGATGCCGCCGACCATCGGCGGGAAGAGCATTCCGTAGGAGAGAGGCCAGTCGGGCACGGCGAGTCCCGAGCCGGTGCTGGTCACCATGGCGCCGGCGAAAATGAGAAAGAGGGTCGCGGCGGCGACAAATTTCGTGTAGCCGCGCAACCAACGGGGTGTCGTTTCGTTCGTTCTGATCATTCCAGCTCAGGGATCAAAGGACCGGAGTATTCTCCGCCAGCCACGCCTCGAAATCCGCCTTCGTCTGCACAGTCAGTGCTCCACGCATTCTGTAATGGCCGAGACCGCACAACTGTGCGCATGCGATCTCCCACGTCTCTCCCTCGTTGGTTCTCACGGGAGTGAAGTGAACGGGTATCTCCATTCCGGGAATGGCATCCTGCTTCACGCGCATCGTCGGGAGTCCGAAGCTGTGAATGACGTCCTTGGCAGTCAACCGAATGGTAACGGGGCGATCGAGCTCGACATGCAGTTGGTTGACCGTGGTAACGTCGTCCTTCGCATCCGGATCATCGAGGTCGAGTCCGAGAGGATTGCTCCCCGAGACGAGCTTCACATCCGTGCGACCGAAAACCCCGTCGGTGCCCGGGTAATGGATGTTCCAGGCGAACTGCTCGGCGACGACGCGAATCTCGAGGGGATTCGCCGATGCCGGCGGTGGGGTTACCCATCGCGACCACGCAGGAATCGAGAAGCCGGCGAGCAGAATCACCTCGGCGAAGACGATGCCGCCTTCGACGTAGGTAGTGAATCTCGAGTGCGTTCCGTGGTACATCGCCTTGGGATTGCGCCCCGCCCGGAAGCGGAAGAGAACGTAGACGAAATAGACGGACCAGCCGAGAAAGAGTCCGAACATCATCCAGTGGACCAGCCCGTTGATGTAATCGAGCTCCGGTCCGTGGGCGGACGCGTCCGTCGGCATGTAGCGGGCGAGCAGGCTCTCCATCAGGTTGTTTCCTCCTCCGATTCAGGCGGAAGCGCGCGTGTCGCTGTCCGCTGCAGGCGTCTGTTGCGCGGTCACGCTCGAAGGGGGCTGCGATGCTATCACAGTCCTCCTTCGATCAGATGAAACTGCTCCCGGCGAGCGCGGATCTGTTTCGCGCGCCGCCAGAAGCTCCAGAAGAGCGCGACGAATCCGAGCTGTACGAAGCCGACGATTCCCAGAAGCACGAGGATGCCGTTGTTCATCCCTTTGGTCATCGCCGAATCGGGCTCGCCGTAACAGACGGGGCAGGCGAGCGCGATCTCCGGAATGACCAGCAGAATGATGCCTGCGAATGCCAGCAGGACGGCCGGGCGCGTGAAACGGCGACGATTCATCGCAGCTCCCTCAGCTTCCGAAACGCCCGGAAGGCGTAGGCGATCAGTCCGAGCGCCGCCGCGAGAAAAAGGACCGCCATTCCGAGATGACTCCCCGCTCCAGTCTCCAGGTAGCGCCGGATGCTCCATCCGCCGGCCAGTCCGCAGAGCGCGATCGAACTGACGATGAAGATGACGTGGAAGATCCGGAGCGACATCGTGCTTCATCCTCCGATCCCGCCATAGGCGGAGCCGAGCGGCAAGAGCATCAGAACGAGCAGAAAAACGACGGTGAGGGCGAGCACCGAATAGATCAGCTTCTTCTCCGAGAGAAGATGCATGAAGTAGCCGGCCACCAGAAATCCTTTGACCGAGGCGATGAGCAGCGCAACGAGGATGGCCGGGCCGGTGGTGAGGTGAAGCTTGCTCACGGCGACCGTGACCACGGTCAGGATGGCGAGCCCCACGAAGACCATCAGGTAGACGCGCGTCTCCCGTTTGATCTCTTCGACGCTGTGTCCGCTCATTCGAATCCCCCTACAGTAGATAGAGAATCGGGAAAAGAAAGATCCACACGAGATCGACGAAGTGCCAGTAGAGCCCGACGACTTCGATGCGATTCGTATACCGGGCCGGCTCGGTCGCCCACATCTTCGCCCCCGGACCGATCAGATAGGCGAAGACGAAGAGCCCTCCGAGCACGTGCAGTCCATGGAGTCCGGTGAGCGTGAAGTAGATCGCGAGAAACGTGCTCGAGCTGGGATAGAGATGGTGCTGGAACTTCGAGCCGTACTCGAACGCCTTGACGACCATGAAGATCAGGCCGCAGAGAATCGTGAGACCGAGGTAGAGCCGCCCCTTTGCGAGGTCGCCGAGGCGGAGGTTGGCCCAGGCGAGAACGACGGTGACACTCGATGCGATGAGAACGAAGGTGTTGAAGGTCGCGATGTTGACGTTCAGGATCTCCCAGCCGTGAGGCCAGCTGTCGGCACCAGTGCGGAGAATCACGAGTGACGAGAAGAGAGCGCCGAAGAGCATGATCTCCGAGGCGAGGAAGAGCCAGATGCCGAGCTTGGCGTTGTACAGGCCGGTGTCCGGTCGTGCCTCGACGTTGTACGGAATTTCCATCTACGCCTCCCTCTCCGCTGCATGCTGTGGCACGAAGTCGAGCTCGTGATCCGGAACGCTGTACTCGTACGGGCCGCGGCGGACCACCGGAATCTCGGGGAAGTTTCCATGGGGCACGGGAGGCGACGGAGCCGCCGCCCACTCGAGTGTCGTCGCCTTCCACGGATTGGAATCGACTTTCATCCCTCGCTTCATGCTCATGAAGAAGTTGATGATGAAGGGGATCTGTGCGACGAGCAGGAGCCAGGCCGAGACCGACATGAAGACGTTGGTCTTGAATGCCGGATTTGCGTGCGCATACTGGGCGCCGCCGTCGTAGAGCCGCCTCGAGATACCGGCCAGCCCCTGGATGAACATCGGAGCGAAAACGCCGTTGATGAAGATCAGCGAAGACCAGAAGTGAATCTTCCCCAGACGCTCGTTCATCATTCTTCCCGTGATCTTCGGGAACCAGTAGTAGATGCCGGCGAAGAGCGCGAAGATCGTTCCGGGAGCGACCACGTAGTGGAAGTGACCGATGACGTAGTAGGTGTCATGCAGATGAATGTCCGCAGCGGCCAGACCGAGCGGCAGTCCCGTCAGCCCGCCGATGCCGAACATCGGAAGAAACGCGAGGGCGAAGAGCATCGGCGTCGTGAATCGGATCGACCCTCCCCAGAGGGAGATGAACAGCGCCGTGAGAATCACGACCGACGGGATGGAGATGATCATCGTCGTCGTCTGGAAGAACGCGCTGATCGCCGTTCCCATGCCGGTGAGGAACATGTGGTGCGCCCAGACGATGAAGGACATGAACCCAAGGAAGATCAGCGAATAGACCATCGCGCGATAGCCCCACAGCGGCTTGCGCGTGTTGTTGGCGATGATCTCGGCGACGATCCCCAGCGCCGGAAGAATCAGAACGTAGACTTCCGGGTGCGCGAGAAACCAGAAGAGGTGCTGCCAGAGCAGCGGGCTGCCACCGCCGGCCGCCTCGAGGATCTGTCCGCTCACGACCAGCCCGCTCGGCATGAAGAAGCTCGTGCCGGCCAGACGATCCATGAGCTGTAGAACCGCCGCTGCCTGAAGCGGAGGAAAGGCGAGCAGCAGGAGAAAGGAGGTCACGAACTGCGCCCACACGAAAAACGGGAATCGCATGAAGGTCAGCCCGCGGGCGCGGAGCTGGATGATGGTGACGATGAAGTTGACCGACCCGAGGAGCGACGAGCTGATCAGGAAAAACATCCCGATGAGCCACCACGTCTGTCCCTGTGTGGCGACGACGGAGAGCGGTGGATAGGAAGTCCAGCCGGAATTCGCGGCTCCTCCCGGTAGAAAGAAGCTGGCGAGCATGATCAGCCCGCCGGGCACGTAGCACCAGTAGCTGGCCATGTTGAGTTTCGGGAACGCCATGTCGGGAGCGCCGATCTGCAGCGGGACGATGTAGTTGCCGAACGCTCCCACCGCCAGCGGCACGATTCCGAGGAAGACCATGATCGTGCCGTGCATCGCGCCGAGCTGGTTGTAGAACTCCGGAAGCATGATGCCCCCGGGGGCATTCGCCTCACCGAGCCATTGCCCGATCAGCGGAATCGGCTGGCCGGGGAAGGCGAGCTGCCAGCGCATGAGCAGCATCAGACCGAATCCGAAGAGAAGGAACAGCAGAGCCGTGAAGCCATACTGAATTCCGATCACTTTGTGATCGGTCGAAAAGACGTAGGAGCGCCAGAAGCCGAGGTGGTGCTCGCCATGCGCATGGCGCTCCTGTTCCTTCTGGACGCGCATCGCCTCGCGCAACGCGCGCTCGGCATCCTTCGCGTACATCCACTGGTTACCGACTCTGACCTGCCTCTTTTCCACGTCTATCTCCTGTGGTCGCGTCTTAGGAGGCGTTGAATGTGAACGAAACCTGCGCCGTCTCGTTCGGCCCGACGGTGATCTGCTGCGACTGCGTGCCGAACTTCTCGTGCCACGCCTCGAGCGTGTACGTCCCCGCCGGAAGATTGCTGATGTTGAACGCCCCGCCGTCGTTCGAGACCGAGTGGAACGGGTGAGGCATGACCGCGAGATAGGAGTTCATCCAGCCGTGCACATCGCACTTGATCTTGATCAGGATCTCCGGCTTGTCGAACTTCTTCTGCGACTCCATCCCCTGGACCGGCTGTCCGATGTTGAACTCCGGATTCGCTTTCGCCAGAGCGTGAACGTTGTGCAGCGTCGGATCGCTGTTTCGAATCTTCAGCGTCTGCCCGACGTGCACCGCATGCACGTGCGGCTTGTAGAGACAGCCGACCTGATCGAGAAGAGCCTCCGTCTTCGGCGCCGGGTAGCTCCCCTTCACGTCCTGCGGGCGCACGTAGACGAACACATTCGCAAGCCCGCCGTCCGCGGAGACGACCACCTCGTTCGATTTCGCGGGCGTCGGATGCTGCTGATGGCAGGCCGGGTCGGCCCCCATCGCCACATTCGGCATCGCCGCCGGCGTTCCGGCCAGCTTGACGACTCCCGAGACATTCCCCGCATCCGCCGTCGCCGGCGCCCCCGGCTGCGCCGTATCCGCAGAAGTCGCCGTGGCGACTTCCTCACCCCCCTCGTCCTCTTCTTCGTCGTCGTACACCGTCTCCTGTCCGCCGCCGCAGGCGATGGCAAAGACGAGAAGGAGTGTTGCGATGATCGAAAGAAACTTTCTGAGATCTGACATGTCGATATTCTCCTGATTTCTGGTTTCGGCGTCGATTGCGCAAAATGCGTCCGGCTACCTGGCCGGCCGCTCACTCCCCTGCTCACTGCCGGTCGATCCGACTGCTGGAAGCTCGATGGTCGGTTGCAGACGCCCGGGCGGCTGCGGCCGCGGCTCGCCGGTCGCCGGAGCGATGCGCATCTCCGAGGGGCCGAGCGTCCAGATGTAATCGCGCAGATATCCGCTGATGGTCACTACGTCATCGAGGGCCTTCCGCATCTCCTCGTCGCTCGGATAGTAGCGTGAGAGGCGTGCCTTGTATTGCGAGAAAGCCGGGGTATCGATCGCCATCCCCAGAGGCGAAGTAAAGTCGCCGGATTCGGGATCGCGCGGAAAATTCGTCGGCATACGCGTACCGGGAACGATCTCGTTCGGCCGGCGGATCCAGTCGGGGATCCAGTCGTGCTGGAGTCGCACGCGCGCAAAGCTCAGATTCGGCGCGAGCGAGGCGGCATCGGCGACCTCGCTCGTCGCGGCCGCCGGACCGGACGGATGGCACTGCGCACAGCGCAGCATTTCGAACACGACCTGGCCGACGGCGACGTTCTGGGGATGCGGTGTGGCATACCGCGTCGTGTCGAACTGCAGGACGTTCCCGTCCGCGGCGAACGACTGCACGAGCGTGTTCGCTTCGAGATCGGTGAAATGGAACGTCGGCATGCGCACCGACAGCCACGGACGGAGATTCATCACCGTCGGATCCTTGAGAAAGTGGAAAAGCCATGGCGACTGGACGCGACTCCCCTGAGGAGTCAGGTCGGGAGGGGCGAGCCCGGGATCGGAGAGCGTCGTCTCGATGGCGCGGCCGTAGCCTTCCACGACATGACATCCCCGGCAGTTGTGCTGCGAAACGAGCTTGCGCCCTTCTTCGACAGCGCGGCTGCGAGGATCGAGCCGCGCGTTCTTCGACTGATCCACCCGCTCCTTGGTCAGTCCGAGAATCACCGAGGTGATGGCCTGCGCCTCGGAGGGAGAGAGGCGGAAGTTCGGCATCTTCAGCTTGTCCTGATACGGCTTCTCCCGGTGATCGTCCCACACGCGAGGCGCTCGTACTTTGGTATAGATCCACGACGGAACGGTGTGAAGGATGTGCTCGTCTTTCCCGTCGTGCGCCTCGAAGTCGTGAACCAGACCGAAGTCGAACAGGTGAAGCGTCTTCGATCCCTCGATCGTCAGCTCGGTACCGATCGGCTTGAGCCCCTCGAAACCCTTGATGTCGTGGCAGGAGTAACATCCATACTTTTCGATGGTCCTCTGCCCGAGGTAGTCGAGCTGCTCCCGAAGCGGCATCGACGCCAGTCGCTCGTTCGCCTCCCGATCGGTCATCGTGTTGATCAGATAGTTCTTCGCCAGCTCGGCCACGGCTCGGGGCTCGGTCGGAGGAAGCGGTCGCTGCATGAAGTCCGGCTTCTGCAGCGTCATCAGATACGCGGTGATGTCCGCGGCCTCCTGATCGGTCAGGCGGAGGTCGGGCATCGGTGCGCTGTGGTAGTACCTTCGCGGATCCTTGAGCCAGTTGAACAGCCATCCGGCATCCGTCTTGGTTCCCGTTCCGACCAGGTTGAAGCCGTAGTGGCGCTCGAGCGGGAAGTCGTCGCGTCGTGCTTCGCGCACGGCGCCCTGCTCGTCCTCGACCGTATCCTGGGCGATATGGCATCCCAGGCAGCCGACGCTGCCGACGAGCTGTTCGCCGCGCACCGGATCACCGCTTCCCCCTCCGTTCCACGGTCGTCTCGTGGAATTGTTGAAGAGGTAGGAGACGATGGCCTGAATCTCGGCGTTCTGGAACCGTGTGTTCTGCTCGCGCTCCCGCTGCGAGACCGCCGGTCCGTTCATGTTCCGCTGGTGAAAGAAGGCGGGCATCCTCGTTGTGGAGCGGAACGAGTGCGGATCGGCGAGCCATCGGCTCACCCACTGCGGAGTCGTCTTCTCGGCGATCCCGTTCAGATCGGGACCTGGTTTGCGCAGAGCGGTGAATCTCCAGTTGTCGATCTTGTGGCATGCGTGGCAGCCGTACAGCTCGACCATCGTCATGCCGCGCGTGATCGCCGGGCCACTGTCGACGGTGATCTGATTGGAGTGGCATTTCACGCACGCCGCCTGAAAATACTGGCGCGGGTACATCGGCGTCTCGAGGTACTTCTGCGCCTTCCAGTGCCATGATTTCTTCCACCGCGCCTCCTGCCTGCGGCTCATCGGCGTGTGCCCGGCGCGCGCGAAATTCGTCGAGCGGTCGAGTCCGCGATGGCACGAGGTGCAGCCGAATTCGGCCAGCGGATGTGCCGATGCCGAGCCGACGAACGTGTCGAGGAAGGGATGCGTGCGGTAGGGATTGGGAATGCCGCGCTGCGTCTGAATCCTTGCGAGCTGATCGATCCGCTGCTCGGTCTCGGCGACTCGCTCGGGCGGAATCTGAAATGTCTCGAGCTTATTCTGGAGCTCGGCCTGCAGTCTGGCCGCCTCCCGCTTCGACTCGAAGCCCGGCCGTTCGATGGCCCGGTGGCAGGTCATGCAGCGGTCGACGCGCGGCACGTGGAGATAGTTGATGTCGATGAACATGTCTTCGACGACGACCTGATCGACGCGCAGGGTCGGATTGATGAAATCGAGCAGCGGTGCGTTGAGGATCAGGAACGCCGGGGTCGGCGCGACCGTTTCGAGCTGCTTGCGCAGCCGTTCGATCGTCGCGGTCGACTCCTTCTTCCTGTCTTCGAGCTCTCTGACGCGCATGAGGAATCCGTCGACGCGCGCCTTCGCCGCATCGCGACGCCGCGTCACCTCCTCGAGCTCCAGCTTCAGCTCTTCCACGCGTGCGGACTGCGCTTCGTATTCCTCTCGTTTCCGGTCGGCGTTGCGCCTCTTCTTCAGAGCCGCGACCTCCGCCTCGTAGCGGAGCGCATCGAGAGTCGCCTTCGCGAACCGGAAGTTCTGGTCGGCCGCGTAATGACGCCCCTCCCACGATCTGAGCTCGTTCTGCGCGCTGCGATAGCCCTCGCGATTCCTGGCGATCTCCTCTTCGCGCTGCTGCATCTCCTCGTCGAGCCGGGTGAGCTCCACTCGGCTCTGGCTCTCCTCCGCCGCCCGCAGCTCCTGACGGATCCGCTGTTCCTCGAGGCGCATGAAGCCGACCTGGAAGCGCTTCCAGCCGCTGATGTAGTCGTAGGCCACCATCGCCCCCACGCCCATGAGCAGTCCGAGGCTCGAGAGCGCGAAGATCTTGTTGAGCGTCGAGATGCTGTAGTTGTGAGGGATCGGCTCTTGCGGCTTCATCCGAAGCGCCCTCCCGCGGACCCGGAGTGGTCGGGCAAATCTGACCAGGCCTGCCGGCGAGGTCGAGGACGCGATCGTGCGAGGACGCACGACCCCCAGCTGCGATCGGCGGGAGCAGCCGTTCGAGGATGTCTACACATTGAAGAAGAGCTCCTGGATCGCAATGATGTATTTCAGATTGAACAGCCAGCGAAGTGCCATCTTGATCGGAAGCGAGACCATGATCAGAAAGAGAAAGGCGCCGACATAATACCGAGGCGGACCCATCTTCAGATAGAACCGGCGGAAGGGGCCTCGGGCCAGCACGACGGGCAGACCGAGGTACGCCGCAGTCACCACGAGGCCCGGGAGCTCCCGGATGATCCAGAGACGCGGGAGCGGCTGGCCGAGAAATTTCACCCAGAACAGCTCCGAAAGATTGATATTGACGAGCGGCTCGAGCTTGTTCACGTCCCAGTACTCGAACGGCCCGAAGAAGTTCCAGTTGGGCCCTCTCAGGAACGTGCCGGTGATGATCAGAAAGGACCAGAGAATCAGGAAGCCGTAGAGAAAGATCGAGATCTCCCACTTTCGCTCGCGGAACGAGTAGTAGCCGTTCCCTCGGGGATTGGTGTCGATGTAGGGGATGGCCATCAGGCCGACGATGATCAGCGTCGGGAAGACGACGCCGGCGAGCCAAGGATCGAAGTAGACGAGCATCTCCTGGAGACCGAGAAAATACCAGGGCGCCTTCGCCGGATTCGGCGAGCTCGTCGGACTCGCTGGCTCTTCGAGCGGGGCGGGCAGAGCCAGCGACCAGCCGATCATGACAATGCTCAGAAGCACCATGCAGAGCAGCTCGGTGTAGACCAGGTCGGGCCAGGTGAAGAGCTTTTCGTCCGACTCGGTCTTCTCCCATGGAATACCGCCTGCAGCCATCTGCCGGTCGTTGAGGTACGCCTTCCGGAGCGCGAGCCAGGTGAAGAACCCGAGCAGAAAGATCATGGCGACGATCGGAACGTTGTCGGCCTTGGCGGCGATCTCGAAGAACTGCGGATCGAACATCGACAGGCCGAAGAGGCCGAGTCCGGTGACCATCGCGATCAGGCAGACCTTCTTGTCCCACAGGCGAGGCCCGAGCCGCGCAAGCAGGTACATGCTGATCAGGTAAGTGATTCCGAGAATCAGGAGAGGAAGGAAGAAGAATCCGGCGACGATCAGGAAGATGCCGATAGCGATGAAGGCGTAGCCCGTCTTCGATCGGGTCCGCCCGTCCATCAGATTGAAGTGGACGACGAAGGCGAAAACAAACGACAGCAGGAGGAACGAGATCGACGCTCCTGAGAGGATGTTGACGAGGTTCTTGATCGCTTCCATCGGTCTGTCTGCTTCCGTCTCGGATCGCTCCCGGCGCTAGAGCGGTCCCGAGATCCCGCCGTCTTTCCTGACGCGCCAGAAATGAATCGACATGAGGAACGCCGCAGCCAGCGGAATGGCGACGCAATGCAGCACGTAGAACCGGAGCAGCGTCGACGCACCGACGAAGCGCCCGCCGAGCAAGGCGAATCGCGCGTCGTCTCCGGCGTGAATCAACGGGACGTCTCCGAGCTTGACCAGACTCGACAACGGTCCTTCGGTGCCGGCTCCCGGTGTCGCTCGCGCCATGTTGGATCCAACCGTGATCGCCCAGATGGCCAGCTGATCCCACGGCAGAAGATAGCCGGTGAACGAAAGCAGCAGCGTGAGGACGAGAAGGATCACGCCGACGTTCCAGTTGAACTCACGAGGCGGCTTGTACGACCCGGTCATGAAGACGCGGAACATGTGCAGCCAGACCGAGATCACCATCGCATGCGCTCCCCACCGGTGCATCTCGCGCATGATGCCGAACGGCGCCTGCTCGCGCAGATCGAGGATGTCGGTGAAGGCGTACTCGATGGTGGGCCGGTAGTAGAACATCAGAAGCAGCCCGGTCACCGTCTCGATGAGGAAAAGGAAAAACGACGTACCTCCCATGCACCAGGTATAGCTCATGCGCACACCCGAGCGCCGCACCTTCACAGGATGGAGATGGAGGATCAGAGAGCCGAGCACTGCGAGCACCCGCTTGCGATTGGTGTTCGGGACTCCGACTCGGAAGATGGACTTCCAGATCTGCGAGTTGACGATTCCCTGCTGGAGTTGCCTCAATCCGTTCATCGATGCTCGGTTCTCCTCGGCTGACAGTCGGATGATTCACCGGGTAGCCTCCCCTGACTATCGGAGGCTGGAGCGATCAGAGCCTCAGATACGATTCGGGGTCATTCCACTCTCCGCGCTCCTGGTGAAACTGCTTCGACTTGTCGACCACGACCTGGCCGTCCGCCGGATCGATCGTGATTCTGGCGCGCTCGAGGGGCCGTGGAGCGGGTCCCTCGAAATTGATCCCTGTCTTGTAGAACCCGCTGCCATGGCAGGGGCATTTGAATTTGTTCTGCGTCGGAAGCCAGTTCGGCGTGCAGCCGAGATGCGTGCAGGTGGTGATCAGGGCGTACATGATCCGCTCATCGCGCACCATCCAGATTCCGAACTTGTCCTTCCATCGCTCATCGACCTCGCCCACGGAGTAATCGGCCGGCGAGCCTGCTTTGAACTTCGCCACCGGCTCGAAGAGCACGTTCGGAAACATGAATCGTCCGAAGATGCTGGCAAGACCGCCCAGGGCCGCGGCGAGCGCGACCCATGCCAGGGTCAACCATCCGAAAAAACTTCGGCGCGAGACATCTTCTCCCTGCTCGCGGATGTCCGCGGCCGCGCTTCCCGCCAGTGGCATTTTCGGTGGAATCTGGTATGGGGTGGTTTCGTTCGCCATTCGGGCCTGATTTTCCTGCAGCGACAGGATTTGCGGGCTAATATCCGACATTCATCGGGAAGTGTCAAGGATCACCGGGCAGCGTGATGCGTCGACGACCAGATGAGAGCGCAATGCGCACGTTTCTCGCAGGGACGAAGCAGTTCGCCGGGGCCAGGACATCGAGCTCGCGATCATCGTCGAAGGCGAATCGCTTCGTCGGCGCCGCGATCGCACGACGACCGGTGCACGGCCGGCCGCACTATCGCAGCGATTCGATCGCCGCCAGCGCCGCCGATCGCACGCGCAGATTCGGATCTCGCGCCGCGATCGTTTCCAGAAGCGTCCGCGACTCGCTTCCCGCGAGCTTCGTATACGCCGGCATCGCTCCCATCATCGCCGCTTCGATCTGGTCCTCGCGAATCTTCTCCACCCCTGAGGTTCGAGAACGGTCGAGCATCTCGTGCAGTACGGGAAGGGCACGCGAATCGTCGAGCCGCGCCAGGGCGATCGCCGCATTCCACCGGACGTCGGTCACCGGATCGTTCAACACGGAAGCGACGGCGGCAGCTGAGTCCTTCTGCCCCAGAACGCCGAGCGTATAGACGACGCTCTTGCGCAGCGCTGGGTCGTCGTCGGCAACGAGCGCGGCAACGGGGCCGGCTGCACGGGGCTCGCCGATCTCCGCCAGCGCGAGAACCGCATAGACGCGCGTCTCCGGATCGCGGTCCGCCAACCCATCGACCAGTACAGGCACCGAGCGCCGGTCGCCGAGGCTTCCGAGAACCATCGCCAGATACCGCCGAATCCGAGGATCATCGTCTTGCGCCCGAACGTAGAGATCGGCGACTTCGGACTGCAGATTCGGATAGCTCTTCGCATCACCTTTCGCGATCGCTTTCGAGAGCTGGAAGGCCGCCTGCCAGCGCCGGTGTGAGCTGCCGCTGCGAATGTCGCCGAGGTGCTCGCGAACCGAATGATCCTCGGAAGCGAGCATTCCGAAGAGAAGAAAGACGAGCACTCCGATGGCCACGACGCCGAGGGGAAAGAGGACGAATTGAAACAGAATCGTCCTCGGAGAATCGCGCGGGACATCCGTTTCGACTCGTGCTGGTTCAGCCTGATCGGACATGAGCGGGCGGGCTCATCGACCTGTGCCGGTGACGACGAAATCGGGCAGGTAGGTCTTGAGCTGCGTCGGCGCGTCGGGGACGACGATCGCATCCTTGTCACAGACCGATTCACACAGTCTGCAGGCGACACATTTCTTGTGATCGACTTCGGCGATCTTGTAGTGATTCGCGAGCGTCTCGTCGTGAGGCTCGACCATGGCGATGCAGTCGAACGGGCAGATGTCCACGCAGAACTCGCATCCGGTGCAGAGCTCGCGGATGACTTCCGCCTTCGGAATCTCCTTCGGCTTCACCCGCGGAATCAGATCGCCGTGCTGGTTCTGAATTGCATCGACCGGGCAGTAGATGCCGCAGACCGAGCAATCGATGCAGCGATCGGGGTGGATGTAGTACATCCCGCGGGTCTCCCCCCAGATCGTGTTGGTCGGGCACTTGATCTCGCAGACCCCGCACCCGATGCATTTGTCGGTGATGAAATGTGGCATTCGTCGCTACCGTAACAGAGCCGCTC
>DATKDP010000040.1:0-2256 GCA_035546335.1 Thermoanaerobaculia bacterium
ATGCCTCTCCCTTTCTGGTCATGGCCGAGCGGAAGACTCTGAGGGAAAACGGTCTCGTCAGGGCCACGCCGCCGGGCATGGTACCCGGTTTCTTCCCTCAGGTTCAGCGCGCGCGCTGTGAAAAGGCTCGGGATGACAGCAAGCTGGAATTTCCGGACGAAGCAGCACCATTTCAGTAACGATATCGATGACTCCCTTGGTGAGGCCACACGAAATGAAACGAGCGCTCTTTCTGCTGACGACCCTGGTCACCGCCGGCGGCCTCTTCGCCGCCGACTCGAAGCCGTACCTCGTTGCGACCAGGGGCCCGGCACCGAGCGTGGTGAAGATTCAGACGGTGGATGGGGATATCGAGCGCCAGGTCGAATCCTTCCGCTCCGTCAACGGCTTCGCTGTCAGGCTGACGGACGACGAGGTGCGCGCGCTTCGCAATTCTCCCGACGTGAAGTTCATCGAGCCCGACGTCGAGCGCCGAGCGCTGGAGATCGGACCGATCGACCGCGACCGCGCTCGCATCGGTCTCGCCGAGAGACTCTCGGCGAGCCTGCTCGACACAGCTCCGCAGACGACCCCCTACGGAATCGATGCGATTTCGGCACGCGCTGTGTGGCCTGTGACGCGGGGGGCGACGATTCGCGTCGGAGTCATCGACTCCGGCATCGACCGCGAACACCCCGACCTGCGCGAGCGCTATCGCGGCGGACGCGACTTCCTTCAGAACGATGACGATCCGCAGGATGACAACGGGCACGGGACGCACGTTGCCGGAACCATCGCCGCAGCGGACGATCTTCAGGGCGTGGTCGGTGTCGCTCCGCTCGTCGAGCTGTACGGCCTTCGTGTTCTCAATGCCGCCGGCAACGGAAACGCCTCGAACGTCATCCGCGCCATCGACTGGGCGATCGCGAACCAAATGCACATCGTGAATCTTTCGCTCGGCAGTGACGGCTCGTCGCTTCTCGAGGAAGAGGCGTTCGATCGCGCATTCGCCGCGGGTGTCCTGGCGATCGCCGCGACGGGCAACGACGCAGGACCGGTCGGTTTTCCTGCCGCATATTCGAGCGTCCTGGCAGTCGGAGCAGTCGACCGATCGCTGGCCCTCGCCAGCTTCTCCAATACCGGCAGCCAGGTCGATGTCGTGGCGCCCGGCGTTCAGATCCTTTCGACCTATCCGCGGGGCCGTTCAGTCGTCACCGAGGTGCGCATCGACGGCGGAGCGATGATTCGAGCGAATCTGCTGCAACAGTCGCCCGAGGGAAATGTCAGCGGCACGTTCGTTTTCTCGGGCCTCGGGCGGGTCCAGGACTTCAGCTCGCAAGTGGCCGGAAAGATCGCATTGATCCGCCGCGGCGAGATCACCTTCGCGGAAAAGGCTCGCAACGCGAAGAGTGCCGGTGCGATCGCCGTCGTCGTCTTCGACAACGTTCCCGGCGGCGATTCCTCGAGCTGGACGCTCGGCAGCGACCCCTTCGCGTGGCCACTGACCGTCGGCATCTCTCTCGAAGACGGCGAAGCACTTCTTCAATCTGCCGGAGTCACCATCCTCGTCGGCACACGCTCGGACGATTACAAAATCCTGAGCGGAACCTCGATGGCCACTCCCCATGTCAGCGGGGTCGCGGCCCTGCTGCGTGCACTGCGGCCGGAGGCATCCATCTCCGAGATCCGCAGTGTGATCAACGCCACGACCACCGATCTCGGCGCGAGCGGCTTCGACATCCATTTCGGGCATGGGCTGATCAATGCCGAAGCGGCCGCACGGATGATAGCGCCGGAGCGTTTCTCCTCGACCTCGCGGAAATTGCGAACCCGCCGCGGCGGGAAATGACCTGTGATGTGTCGAGCGTCGACCCTTGTCATTCCAGGACGCTGCAACACATGGCTCCTTCCGTCATGCTGAGATCGAAAACGATCCTGCGCGCCGGGTGACCAGAAGAAAGACACCGCATCCCTGCGTCATCCTAGGGAAACAACGGCGATCCGCGCCGGTGAAGAGGGAATGACACCGCAAACCTCGCCGTCATCCTGAGCGAGGCGGGAGGGTGGGCGTGAGCGAAGGATCTGCGATCGGCAACTGTCCAAGAACGCAGATCCTTCACTCACACCTCCCGCCCACCTCGTTCAGATGGGATGAGAAGGCCAACCCCCCGAAGCGCAGTAGCATTTATGCTCTGCAGTCAAAACGGGCTCTGGGCCCAGAAAGGGAGATTGGCCATGGCGAAGAATACCAGAAAGACGATGAGAACGATCCTCGGA
>DATKDP010000041.1:0-2521 GCA_035546335.1 Thermoanaerobaculia bacterium
TTCACCTTTCGGTTCGAGAACCTTGAGACCGCTGCGACTCAGAATATCCGAGAGCTGCTTGTAGATCATCTCGATTCCGGTCCTGAACTCGTCAGGTACCTCGCCGCCGGTGGCCAGGGCTCGCTCGAAATTGTCGAGCACGGGGAGAAGCTCCCGGAAGGTATCTGCGAGCGCGTATCTGAAAAAGTCCGACCTTTCCCTCTCTGCCCGTTTCCTGAAGTTCTCGAAGTCGGCCCGTGAGCGGAGAAGCTGATCGCGCAGCGTCATGTTCTCACGCCGAATCTCCTCGTTCTCTCCGCCCTCGGACGTCGAGCCGGGACGAGCCAGCGTCGGCTCTTCGTCGGATTCCTCGACGGGAACCGGCATCTCGCGATAGCCGGCGAGGTCCTGCACTTCCTGCAGGTCCCCCGTGTCGTCGATGACGTAAACCTCCTCGTCGGACGGTTCGTCCTCCGGTCTTTTCCGATCAGTCACTGTGAGTCTCCTGGGATGATTCATTAATCTTACGGCCTAGAGCTTTCCCGAGATAGTCGACGACGGGTACAACGCGGCCGTATTCCATTCTAGTCGGACCGATCACCGCGACGAGACCCGAAGCCTTGTCCACGCCGTAGCTGGTCGCAACCAGAGCGAAGTTATAGCTGCTCGTGAAGGGACTCTCGGATCCAACCAGGATCTGAATCCCCTCTTCTCCGAGGCATCGATTCAGGATCTGGACAAGCCGCTCCTTCTCCTCGAAGGCGCGGAGAATTTTCCGCACGGCATCGCTGTCCGCCCCGGCGAATTCCGGCTTGCTGAGAATGGACATGGCGCCCTCGACCCACAGCTCGTGCTCGGCGGGAAGAAGCTCCTCCACGGTCCCCGCACTGAGAGCGAGCGTTCGCCGCCAGAGCGCATCCAGGCGTGCCCGCTCTTCCTGAAGCATGACCGCGAGCCGGTCGCGGATCTGGAGCAGCGACTTCCCCGCGAACTCGTGAGTGAGATAACGCCCGATCCGCTCGGCCTCATCTCGGCCGACCGGCTCCGCCGTCTCCACGACCTTGTTCACGACGACGCCGTTCGCGCCGACGATCACGCACATGAGGCGGTGGTCCGTGATCGCCACCAGATCGATGCTGCGCACGGGAAGATGGTGAAGGGTGGGCATGAAGACCACGCCGACCTGATCACTGAATTTCGAAAGAAGCCGCGAGGTCATCTGCATGACTTCGTCGAGCTCACTCGCCTTCCCCACCTCCTCATCGATCAGATCTCTCTCCTGCGGGCTCAGCTTCCGGGAGCGCATGAGATGATTGATGAAGAAACGGTAGCCGCGGTCGGTCGGAACGCGGCCCGCCGAGGTATGAGGCTGATGGAGATAACCAAGGTCCTCGAGGTCCGCCATGACGTTGCGGAGAGAGGCAGGCGAAAGATCGAAGGCGCCGGACTTCGCGAGGGCGCGCGAGCTGACGGGCTCTCCATTCGCGACGTAGCGACGGACGATCTCGCGAAGGACTTCCCGGAGCCTGAGCTCGAGATCCTCGCCGACTGCTTCCTGTCGTTGGACCATGGCGTTAGCACTCCTCGAACCCGAGTGCTAATCTTAACACGGGGGAAGAGCTGCCAAAACGAACGCCGGCCGAGCTTTATGGGATTCCCACCCCCGCCACCGATCGTTGCCGGATTCATCGGTTTCGCCTTTGCATCGGAGAGAAGATGTCGATGAGCCGTTTTCTGATGCTGAGTCTGCTGTTTGCCTCACTGGCGGGCCAACCCCTCCGTGCCGAAATCATCGATCGGATCGCCGCGATCGTCGACACTCAGGTCGTAACGCTGAGTCAGGTCAGCCAGGTGGCCGAAATCCGGCTGATTGCGCGCCGGGCGGACGAGACCGACGAAGCTTACCGGCGCCGGGTTCTCGATGTGATCATTGCGCAGATCCTCCGCTACCGTGACGTGGAGCGATTTGGTGCGCAGGACGTCTCCCGCGACGCGATCGAGTCGCTTTATCGGCAGATCATCGAGCGATTTCCCTCGCAGGAAGAGTTCGAGCGAACGCTGCTCCGCATCGAGATGACTCCCGAGGACCTGCAGGCCCTGATCCGGCGCCAGCTCCAGGTACAGGCCTACATCGAAGAGCGATTCGCGCCGCTGATCTTCGTGCCGATCGAGGAGATCGAAGCGTATTACCGGGACGTCTTCGCGCCCCAGCGGCGAGAGCGCGGACTGACTGTGCCCTCCCTCGCCGAGGCGACCGAGGAGATCCGGAGTCTGGTGCGCGCAGGGCGCCTGGAGACCGAGATCCAGCGCTGGACCGAACAGCTTCGGGCGCGCGCGAACGTAGACGTCTTCGTGTACCGCTAGCCCGACGTCGCGATCAGCTCATCTCATCGGGCATCGCGAAGTTCGACCAGACGTTCTGGACGTCGTCATGGTCGTCGAGTGCTTCGAGGAGCTTCACGACGGCGCGCGATTGAGGCTCCGATACCGAGATCGTGTTCGTCGGCATCATGCCGAGCTTCGCTTCGACCGTCGGAGTCCC
>DATKDP010000042.1:0-2188 GCA_035546335.1 Thermoanaerobaculia bacterium
CCGCGGTCTCGAAGGCCGGATGCCCTTCGATCAGCAGGAGGTCTCCCGCTTCCAGCCTCGTGCGGCCGAGCGAGCTTTCGAGGCGCTCGCCTCGACGGTGGATTCCGAGAACGACGGCGTCGTAGTGGGACCGGAAATCGACCTCGCGGAGGGTTTTCCCCGCGAGGGCGGAATGCGCGGCGACGACGGCGTGGAAGATCGGGAGCTCCCGCGGTTCGCCGGCCGCGGACGGATCGACCGGACGGACGAGATCGCCGCGTTCGAGAAGCGCGTCGATCATCTGGTGATCGCCGACGAACGCGATGCGATCGCCGCGACGGAGCTTCTGTCCGGGGCTGACGGGACCGATCAGCTCGCCGGCGCGGTGGATGTGCGCCACAAAGGCTCCTTCGAGACTGCGGAGGGCGGCCTGCTCGATCGTCTTCCCGTGAAGCGGAGAGTCGCGAGGAACGGTGAGCTCGAACTGGTAGGGACGCGAGGAAGCTCCGTTACCTGTGGTGGCGGGTATCCGTTCGGGAAGGAGCGCCGGCGCAATGAAGATCAGATAGGCCACCCCCGCGATCGCCACCGGGACGCCGACGACGCTGATCTCCCACAGCCCCAGATGCCCGAGGCCGTCGGCGGCGAGAAGAGCCGAGACGAGCAGATTGGTCGATGTGCCGATCAGAGTCATGACGCCACCGAGCGTCGTCGCGAACGCCATCGGGATCAGCAGCTTCGAAGGAGAGATCCCGACGCGCCCACCCCAGTCGCGAACGACCGGGGTGAGGATCGCGACCAGCGGCGTATTGTTCGTGAACGCGGAGATGGCGGCCGCCGGGATGATCAGCCGCGCGATCGACTCGCGCAGGCCGCCGGGATTCGACGGCATCATGAGTGGATAGAGAAACGACAGCGCTCCGGAGCGCGTGACCGCCGCGGCGATCACGAAAAGCGCGGCGATCGCGAGCACCGCCGGGTTGGCGAAGCCGCTCAATCCCTCCTGCGGAGAGATCACGCCCGCCAGAATGAGCACGAGGACGGCACTGAGCAGAAGGATGTCCGGGCTGGCAAGCTCGAGCACGAGCGCAATCAGAAGGACGACGGTGACCGCGAGAGTGATCCATGCGTCCATGCCGAGAGTCATCGGAATTCCCGTAATGAGTATCAGGCCTCTGCGAGAATCTCGAGCTGCCACAGATCCTGTTCGCTCCCGCGAAGGATCGGCGTGAGACTCGACATCGCGGTCCGTCCGATGCTGCCTTCGAGATGAGCGAGCTCGGCGAGACTCGCGCGCACCTCGGCGTCGGGCTTCACCGGAAAGCCACTCTCCTTCATCATCAGAATACCCTTGGCGCGCAGTGCGAGCTCGGTGTGGAGGCGAAGGTAGCAGAGCATGTCGACGAGGACTTCTCCCGGGTAGAACTGGCGCAACGACCCGAGGTAGAGCCCGATCGGTGAGCGGGTGAGCTCCCCGGAGTTGATCAGCCGGAGCACTTCGTTATTCATGTCGAACCCGGCTCCCAGCCACTCCTGAAGCTTCCGTTCGCTACGGTTAAAGAAGTAGATCAGCAGATACGGAAGGATCAGGAGTACGAGCAGCGTCGAGAGCAGCGGCGAGAGCAGGAAGTTGTTGAACATCGAGTGAATCAGCACCGCAAGAAGAAATCCCGGCACGAAGGAACGGAGCTTCGGCTTCGAAAGACTCTGTGTCAGCCCCTTGCTGAAGATCGCGAAGATCGCCGTCGTTCCGCCATGCATGATCGCGGTGCCGAACCCACGAATGAGCCACAGCCCCAGCGAGGAATCGGGGAGTGCCCCGAGGTAATACAGATTCTCCACGAGGGCGAATCCGGCTCCGATCGCAAAGCCCTGAATCGTCGCGTCGACGAGGAAGCCTACGCGCCTGCCACGTATCAGAACGATGATCAACGCGCCCTTGAGCAGCTCTTCGATCATCGGAGCGACCAGGCGCCCGAGGACGACCCTCGGTATCTCGATCCACTGGAGCAGGAACACGTTGACGCCGTACGCGACCAGCGCCATCAGACAGCCATACCCCGCGACAAGAAGGATGCGTCGCAGCCTCACGAGCTTGTAGCTGTCGAGATAGACGAGCGCGACCAGGAACAGAGACACCGGCGCGAACGCCATCAGCATCTTCGAGAGAATCTCGACCGAGAACATCGTGTCCGGCCGTTTATCGAAG
>DATKDP010000043.1:0-9185 GCA_035546335.1 Thermoanaerobaculia bacterium
CCGATCGGATCGATGTGCTCACGGTTTTCCACGCTGCCCGGCAACCGCCGTTCGAGTCGCGCTAACGCCGCGGCTAAGCGGCGCGCGTTCAGCGCGTCCGCTTCAGCCGCTTGTTGGACTGCCGCACTTTAGCGCCGTCAACGCGTACCTCAGAAATTCCCTGTCATGGCCTTCGCTCGTTGGCTCCCTCCGGAGTGACGGACACTAGGAGGGACGCCATCCAGAGGTATAGGCCCGCTCTAATCCACTCCGGGACTAGGCGAAGCCAATTGGTCGCCTGCAAACGGGCAAGAAGTTCAGGAGTATTTCCGAGGCTTTCGAGCTGGACATGGATCGGCCGCTGGATCACGATCGTGGAAATGACGGCCACGAGTGCCAGCGCAATGGCGAGCACAAGCGCACCCCGTTTGAGGGGCGTCGGACGATAGCGCAACACAGCCGCGGCCAGTATGAGCTCGAGCAGGCGCGGAAGGAGAATCCACAGCCCTGCGCGGGGTGCCATCACACGGTGATACGCGGGGAAAGTGTCAATGCCGATGTACTTCCACGCCGGGTAGTTCACGAACGCCTGACTCGCATGAGCACCAGTTTGAAATAACGCCACCGCGAACAGGAGTAGAAACAACAGACGCCTCCCTCGCTGATCCATCGTTCGTCACCTTCTCAAGAGACGTTCGGCTCACTTAAGTTAAGGTCAGTCCAACTTGTTCGTCACCGATTGTAGCTGACCTAACGAATTCTGAGAAAGTTTTGACCAATATCTTCCCAGCGCTCCGGCGAGTCCGTCGGCGGCATCTGGCTGAATCTCCGGAGGTTGCAGGTCTTCCACGGCCAGGATGTAGGATCTCATTCCGCCTTTGCGGTCGGATAACCTTCCGTGACGGGACCGGCGGACGATGTCCCGAGACCCAGAAGATCCATCGGGCTGGGGACACCCAGGCCCAACGGCGCCGACCTCGACCCGATTGTCCTCTACGCCACCATCTCGGGGAGGTCCGCGGAGGATCTCCTGTCGGGCACCGCAGTTCCGGCTGACGCCTGAGCAGAACGGTGCGGCCACCCCGCGCCCGCCTGGTAGCCGAAGATTCCCTGACCGTCAAATTTTTCGCAGAGCGAAGCATTTGAGCGCCGGCCGGGGCAACAGGCTCGCACGACTGCAACGAAGCGCAATCGCTTCGCCTGAGGGCTTGCGACTGCGCCCGGACGCGCGAGACGCCCGCCTTATCATCTGAGCTTCCCATGTATGCGCAACCGCCTCCCGACGAGCCGATCGCTGATCGGGAAAAAGGGTCACGTTGCCGCTCGGTTCAAATCGTACTCGGTTGAAACCGTACCTCTTCGAGCTCGATCGTATCGCCCTGGATCATTGCGATCCTTCCCACGACATAGATCTCAGCGCCGGGAGTCAGCCCACATCCCCCGAGAACCGAGCGAGCGACTAGAGCCGCAGCCCCCGATTCGAGACGAACATCGCACGTCCTTTCTCCCTTTCGAGCAAGCACGGTATCAACAAAGACGGGCCATCCTGCCGAGGGTATCCAGGAGCCCGAGTAGGAGTTGAGAGGCGCTCCTTGCCTGATTCGGTTCAGGACGTCGCCGGCATCCCCTTCGGTAAGCACCCTCGCATTGCTCGCCGCGGACCAGGTCCGTGGCTGCAGATCGATTCGGTAGAACTTCCATCCAGCGGGAGTCTGAACGAATGTCACTCCTTCCAGCCAGGTGGATGCCTCGTCGAACTCAGCGTCGAACGCAATGAAAAGAAAGCCTGCCTGCTGTACCGGCGTCCGCTGCACTCGACGCAAAGGTCCCTCGCCGACTTGAGCCAGCTGGCGAATGGCCGTCGCTCGGAAGTTCGGGAACGGCAACGTCTCTCGCACCGAAGGTGCCAGCTGCTCGTACACCTCTTCCAGGCGACGTGCATAGAGCCCTTCTACGATCGTCTTTCCCATTGCCGCTGCCGTTGCAACATCCAATTGCGGCGGGGGCGGTGGTCCTCCACAGCCCTCTCCTCGGAGAAGACACGGAAGAGACTTCGGTCTATCGAAAAACGCGCAGGACACGAAGAGACCGGCGACCGAAATCGTGATCGTAAGGAAAGTCCACGCGAGCGACAGCGCCAGGGGTCTGAGCACTCGCGAGCCGGTTCGCGCGAGCGTCGCAAAAATCACGAGAACGACCATCGCCCCGAAGACGATCAGACCGCCGAGTATCGCGGACTGCGGCTCGTCCTTCCACCACGTGAGAATGATGGCGACAACCGCTGCAATACCTCCCACCCCCATCGCATAGCGCACGGCAGGCACATGTGCGATGGCCTCACGCAGTATTGCGATCGGCGTGATGAAGAGCGAAGAATCGTCGGGAGATTTCGCCATCATTGATCTCCAAGTCTGTCACGATCGAAAATCAGGGATTACATACTCTGCCCACAAATCTCGCGGCGGGGTACGTGCACGTGCACGGAGACCCGAGCGGAAGACGTCCAGAGAGGTTCATCGGACAGGCGTCCAGACCAAACGGGCCGACGAAGCAGCAGTGGTCACCCATACGCGGAGGGTCGATGACGCCAGTCCGCCGAACGGTGATCGACTCGCGCCATCCCAGTCGTCTGCGGAACGATTCATACGAGATCCAATAGGAGCCGTCACCGTTGCTTTGGCCGCCCGCCCATCTGTAGGGATTTTGGCTTCCGAATGGATATGGGTCATTCACGAGCAACATCAGCTCGTCTTCCTCGACGTAGCCCACGATCAGGGCGACATGTTGGGAAGTCGCTCCGGAAGGAGCTCCGGACGGTGAAATGCCTGCGATCAAGGGGCGATCATCATCGAGTTCCGCGATGAGCCGTTCGGCACTGAGCGCACTCGGCGAGTACCCGGACCGCAGGCGGGATACTTGCTCGCCTGTGACGAACGCAACCCGCTCGGGATAGTCGGAGATCATTCGCTGAACGGTCGAGTGATGTCCCGCAGGAACGCTGCAGTTCTGGCACCGATAGGCGCAATCATGCCGAATGGTGCCCGCGGCCAGCAGGCCCACGATTCCACATTGGTAGTCTCCGGCAGGATTGACGTTAGGGACCCCGAAGTGTTCAAAAACCATCTGTCCCACTGCAACCCAACACCAAACCGCGGTTCCCTGGCGCACGGGTCGGATGCCGAGCGTATTGGCATGGCTGTTCATGGAAATGAACGCGACGAACACAAGTGTGACCCATCGCATGGCATTTGCTCCTCTCTTGCTCTCTAGAGGGACACAGGATCTGGTTTTCCTGGTCTGCGCACGACAAAATAGGTGCGGTGCGCGTCGTTCGGTCGCCTCGTACAGCAACGATCCAGGGGCGGGCGCGGGACGCCCGCTCTCCCATGCGGTCCATACAGCGTGTTGACAGTCGTTCGGTGACAGCGTGATGCAGTGAGACAGGGGCGGGCGCGGGACGCCCGCTCTCCCATGCGGTCCATGCAGCGTGTCGACACAGTCGTTCGGTGACAGTGTGATGCAGTGAGACAGGGGCGGGCGCGGGACGCCCGCTCTCCGGTGGGGGTCACCGCTTTCCCTGCAGGCGCCGCAGCGCGGCCTGCTTGAGCGCCATGCTCGTGCCGCCGCGGGCGATCGCTTTCACCTCGGAATCGGGGAGCGTCGGAAGGATCCGGAGGCCGAACGCAGGAGGCGTCTTGGCGTTGTGAATGAGCGCAAGCCGCACCTCGAGACCTCCCATCCATTGACCCGTCTTCATGATCACGTCGGCGATCTGATAGGTGAGATACGACGACTTCGCGACCCGCACGACTTCGTCCACCGTGAGCCGCGGATTGCGAAGGAGCGAGAGGAGCACGCGCGGATCGCTGTCGTTGACCAGAAGCGCCCGCTCGGTCCGGTCCGCCTTCACCGCGAGCAGCAGCTTTTCCATCTGCGTGAGACCGCGCACCCGATCCCAGACGCTCTGCCTTCCCTCGGACGCTTCCGGCGCGCGAGCCGCGGAGTCCTCTCCATCGGGGACGCGAGCCGCGGAGTCCTCTGCTCCGGTGCGCGGTTCGGCCGCGGGCGCTCCCGCCAGAAGGCGCCGGAGAATCTCGTCCGGATCGCCCTCGAATGCGAGCGCGATCGCATCAGGGAGCTCAGCGACCACCGTTGCTGCCAGCGCGACTTCGCCACCCCATGGGCCGCGAAGCGTCAGAGCGACGGTCGTCTGAAGTCCGACCTTCTCGGAACTAGGGAGACGGAGTCCGCCGACGGAGAGGTTCGAGCGGTGCTCGTCCCTCAGCTCCTCTTCGGTGTCGAACTCGGCGGTGAACGCCGAGTCACCGGTTCGATCGACTTTCATCCGAGCACCTGCATCATGGTGACTCTACCCCGCATCGGGCCATCGCGTCACGCACCGTTGCGGCGCTCTGGTCAGGCGGGCATGAATCGTTCATCATGAACGGGAGTCGAAGTCGCAGGAGAAAGGAGGCCCGCGTGAACTGTCCACGAGATGGCGAGGCGCTCGCAGCGCGAACGATCAACGACGTCACCGTCGAGCATTGTACGAGCTGCGGCGGGATGTACCTCGAGCGGGGAGAGTTGAACCGTGTTGCGGATCCGACCAGCGGCGATCTCGAGTTCTCGACGATCGACCTCGACACCTTTCAGCACGATGACGAATACGGCCGGATCGAGTGCCCCCGCGATCCCGGCACGTCGATGAAGAAGGTCGAGTTCGTGACGGCCACCAACATCATTCTCGACTACTGCGAGACGTGCGGAGGCTTCTGGGTCGACGGGCGGGAGCTCGCGCGCATCAACGAAGAGGTCAAGGACTTCAACGAAGCGGCGAAGGAGATTCCCGATCCGCCGATGTTGCGCTTCGCGCAGTTCATCTGGAGCCTCCCCTTCCCCCGTTGATCCTCGTCGCCTTTCCCGAGCCCCTTCCCGAGCCCGAGCCCGTGCCCGGCTCGTCGCATCAAAGCCTTTCATGATGCACGCCTGCCTTTCTCACCGGCGCCGCTCTCGACTACACTCGCCGGATGTCCGCAGCCGCTCCAGCCGATCGGGTGGGCGATGAGCCGCTTCTCGCCCGGCTCGTCCGCGGCGGCCTTCTCGTCGCCTCTTTTCTCTACGCCATCGCGATCTTTCTGATCGTCGCCTCGAGGCTCGACGTTTTTCCGCCGACCGAAGCCGTCGGCATCGGACGGGTGACGCTCGACGGCATTTCGAAGATGCGCGACTATGCGACGGCCGCGCTCTTTTTTCTCGTCGTCCCCTTTGCGACGTGGGGCTTCTCTCGCGCCGGCTGCACGATGGCAGACAGGTTCCGCCGCAGCCTCCCTCCGGAGGACCATGCGCGCCCCATCGAGAGCATGTCGCTGCTCGCATCGCTTCTTCCTTTCACCCTCGCCCCCTTCTGGGTCATCGCCACGACCAAGCCTCTGTGGGGTCTTCTCCTCCCGCCGATTCTCGCGCATGCAGTCCTCGCCCTCGTCGTTCTCCACCGGCGCCGGCCCTGGTTTCGCGAGCTCTTCGCCCCGCACCTCGGCGGCGTGCACGCGCTCCTGCTCGTCGAGGCATCGGCGTGGCTGCTCTATCGCTATCTCCGGAAGGGGACGTGGATCGCTCGCGATCCGACGCTGTTTCTCGAAGTCACGTTCATTCTGCTGTTTCTCGCACTCTTCGCGGGAGCGGCGATTCTGATCGCGCGCCTCGCCGGCCGCCTGCTCGGCGTGGACGCCGGCGACGCACTTCGCAGCGTGGCGAGCGGCGCGATTCCTCTCACGCTCCTGCCGGTCGCCGGCCTCTCCTTCTCGATTCCCGACAGTGTCGCGATGGCGACCATCGCGATCTCGATTCTCGCGGCGGTCGCCGCCGTCGTCTCGCGCAAAGCGCTCCCGGCGACCGCATTGCGCCGCCTTCTCATCTGGGTGCTCGCACCTTTCGTGATCTATTGCGGAACCTACGCCTCGGTGGCGTCTCCCTGGCATTGGGTCGATCTGTTCCATCGCGGCGAATCGCTCGGTCCCGCGTCCGACTACCTGCGCGGCAAGATCCCGTATCGAGACGTCTTTGTGCTCCACGGCCTTCTCGACGACGGATTCGCCGACGCGCTGCTAATGAGGGCCTTCGGACGCGACCCCACTCTTTCGACCGATCGGATCGTCGTCCTCTCGTCTGCGACGGCTCCGCTTCTCTGGTTTCTCGGAGTCGCGATGTTCCGTTCGATTCCGCTGGCGCTCCTCGTCGTGGCCGGCGGCTTCGTCGTCTCGGGGGACAACCAGCGCGCGCTCCTCGAGCTGGCGACCGTGACGCTGCTCATCGCGGCATTGAGACGCGGTTCGGAGCGGGATGTCTTCCCGGGGCGGCCGCTGCTGACTCTTCTTGCCGGCGCCGCCGCGGCTCTTGCCCTCTTCCAGAGTCTCGACATCGGGATGTACTCGATCGCCGGCGGCGTGCTGGCGATTCCGCTCGTTCATCTCTTCCGTCGTCGTGCGGGAGAGGTCACCTCCGGAGCGGGAAAACATTTCACCGCATTCATTCTCGGCATCGCGATCGGGACGGCCCCCTTCGTCGTCTGGCTCGTCGCCCGCGGAGCCTTCACTCCGTTTCTTCGCGATTCCTTCGTCGTCGTTCCATCGATCATCGATGCGATCTGGTCTCTTCCCTGGCCCCCTCTCGGCGCGGAATTCACGCGCGATCTGTCGCTGGTCGGAATCTCCCGGTTCGTGCTCAGCGAGAAAATGCGCTATCTGATCCCCCCTCTGGTGCTCGCCGCGGCATCGACCCTCCTCCTTCTGAGGTTCGTCCGGCGCGCCGGCGAGCCCTTCGGCGGAGCGCTCCTGATCCTGACCATCTTCGGAGGGCTGACGCAGAGAAGTGCCGTGGGGCGCGCCGATTTTCCGCACCAGTACTTTGCCGCGTTTCTCGTCGGGCCGCTCCTGGTCGCACTCCTCGTTCTCCTCTTCCGCCATCTCGCCTCGCTGTGGCGGAACAGCGGCGACGGCGGCAGAGCGTTCGTTCTTCTCTTTTCGTCGATGGTCATTGCGGGGGTGAGCGTCCTGCTCTGGATTCCCGATCTCTTCGCCGCACGGCTCGACGAGGTCGTGCGCTACCGCGCCCGGATGGCGGGCGCACCCAACCTCGCACATCCCGACGCCGATCGCGTGTCGGAGAGAATCATCCGCATCCGCTCGGGCCTCGATCAGTCGATCGGTCCGGATGAGCCATGGTTCGATTTCACCAACCAGCCTGCTCTTTACTTTCACATGGAACGGCCCAACCCGACGCGTTTCTATCAGGTGCCGATCCTCTCGCCGATTGCATTTCAGCGGGAAGCGATCCTGGCCCTCGAAGAATCGCACACGCCTCTCGTCCTCGTTCCGATCGCATCCCGTGAGACTCCGTACGACGGCATCGGCAGCGAGAGCCGGGCGCCGGGACTCGCCGCCTATCTGAGAGATCGATATCGTTTTCTGATGAGGCGGAGCGGCGTGGAGCTGCGATTGCGCAAGGAGGGGCTCGCGACGATCGATCTCGAGCACTACCTCCAGCTCGCGCGGCAGCCGCCCGCTACGTCGAGGGTCACCTCATGGGAATGGCTCGTCTTTCCGGCCATCGCCTCGATCTCCGGGGCCGAGGGCGCTCGCTGGAGAACCGATCTCGCGGTTCAGAATCCGAATCGTGAGGCAACTCTTCTGCGGCTGCGGTACGGAAGTGGAGATTCGAGGGAAGCACTCGTCGAGATCGCCGCCGGCTCGACGAAGCGGCTCGACGACGTCGTCACCACGCTGTTTCATGCGCCGGAAACGCTCGGCCCTCTCTGGATCGAACATCCGGCAGCCGCCGTACCGATCATCAGGGCCACGACCTACGACGCATCGCGGGAGGGGAAGCGATTCGCCGTCCGCGCGGCGGGGCAGGCGGATGTTCTCACTGCTGGAAAACCGGCGGCGATTCGCCTGCCGGAGGGAAACGTCTGGAGCGGTACTCTCCGCATTTTGAGTCTCGGCGAGACGGCGGCCGTCGTGCGGCTCACGGGCATCGGCGGTGATGGACAGCCTATGAGCCAGCCTGTCGAGCACGAGGTCGAGGAGGGAGAGATGTTTCAACTTCGAGACGTCGAAACGCTCGGCGATGTTCTCCGGATCGAAGTGCTCAAAGGAGAGATCGTTGCCGAGGCGACGGTCGTCGAGCGGAAAAGCGGAGACGCGATGACCATCCGCGCTGAGCAGGTTCCATGAAGCGGCACCCGATTCCCGAGCGCAACTGGAGCGGTCGTGTGGCGATCGTCTCGGATGTGGACGAGGCTGATCTCGAGACGCAACTGACCGAGCACGAGCGGAGCATGATGGCTACGCTCCGCCTGGCGCGGCGCCGGAACGAATGGGCGGCGGCTCGGATTGCGCTCAAGCAGCTCGCCATTGCGAGCGGAGTCGCGGAGCGTGCCGTCGATTGTGAGATCGAGCGAATCGAAGGGCGTCCTGCACTCCTCGTCTGCGGCTCGCCTGCTCCACTCTTCGTTTCGCTGTCGCATTCGCGCGGCGTGTCGGCCGGCATGGTGGGAGCGCAGCCTGTCGGAATCGATCTTCAGGAAGTTCGATCGATCAGCGAGCGGGCGACGCGTTTTTTTCTGAGCGATGAGGAGGCGGCGATGCTTGCGTCGCTCGCCATCGCCGACCGGATGATGCATCTCTGGGCGGCGAAGGAAGCTGCCTGGAAGGCATCGGCGATTCCTCTGTCGACTCTTCGAAGCGTCGCGTTCACTTTGGAGTCGGAAGGGGCAGACGCGCTTCGCCTCCGTTATGTATCCGCCGGTCGATCCGGCAGCATCGACACGCTCCGGCTCGATGACGACTTCGTGCTCGCGGTCGCCGAGGAGGGTTCGCCCGCTTCCCAGTAGGCTTGGGTCTGAGCGTACCAAGCACCCGGACGAAGCTATTGCGCTGCGTTGGCGTGTGGCAAGCCCTCCGCTCTGGCCCTCGCGCAAATGCTTCGTCCCTACAGGCGCGACGGCAAGTGCGATGCGCGCATGCGGAGTACTAACTACTGCCCAAAAATATTTGAAATTTGAGAGTCAAAGGCCGGGCGCGGGCTCGGGTCCGGGCGCGGGCTCGGGAAAGGCGCCGGTTGCCTGCTTCGGGACTGAACCTGGTCGGAGTTGAGTATCTCAGTTCTCCGCATGACCACAAGGCCTTTCTCGACCGCATCGCACAGAA
>DATKDP010000044.1:0-36603 GCA_035546335.1 Thermoanaerobaculia bacterium
TCGAGCGGCCGGGTCAGGAGTACCCGGACGCGCTCCTCCGCGGGATCGATTCCCGCGATTCGGATGCTAGTGGAGTGTATTTGATGAATTGGTACCGCCTGGCTCGATCTCGACGCCGTGAGCTTCGTTGCGCCTCCTCAACATAGTCACCGCTATGCCTGCGTCGGCGCGCCTCGCTCGCGTCGCCCATCTCTTCGCCATCTGGCACCAATTCATCAAATACACTCCACTAGTAGGGAAGCATCCGGCGAACTGTCTTCTCGTTCGCCTTCGAGACTTCGGTTTCGGCGGCGAGCCCCCGCTTCCTCCCCGACGACTTTTTCGTCAGGATGTGCGAGTGAAACGCGTGATTGCGCATCAGCTTGCCGGTCCCGCTCTTCTTGAAACGCTTCGCGGCACCTTTGTGTGTTTTCAGCTTCGGCATGACACTCCCTTTCAGACCTGCGCTCAAACCTCTGGAATTGCAGGATGATTCCCGCTGAGGCGGTCCTGCGTTCGGCCCCTCACTTGTTCGGGCTGATGACCACCGTCATCCGATTCCCCTGAACGTCGGGGTTCCCGTCCGCAGCTCCCACTTCCTTCACTTCGGCGAGCAAACGGTCGAGCACGGCTCGCCCCAGCTCCATGTGCGTCATCTCACGTCCTCGGAAGCGGACGATCGCCTTGACCTTGTCGCCATGCTGAAGAAAGCGGACCGCGTTGTTCTTTTTGAACTCGAAATCATGATCGTCGATCCGGGGGCGGAACTGCACCTCCTTGACCACGATCACCTTCTGCTTCTTTTTCGCCTCGCTCTGCTTTTTCTTCTGCTGGAAGAGGAACTTCCCGTAGTCCATGATCTTGCAGACCGGCGGGGCGGCGTTCGGCGCAATCTCGACCAGATCGAGATCCTTCTCTCGAGCCATCTGCTGCGCCTGGGCGATCGGCACCACGCCGACCTGATTCCCTTCGTCGTCGATCAGACGGACTTCGGGTACTCGAATGAGATCGTTGATTCTGTTCTCGGGACCTGCTTTTCTCTCGAATCTGCGGTCGAAGCGGCGTGGCGGAAAAATATTCACTCCCTCCTAAGAAAAAATCAATGCACAGACATCCACTCCGCTCCTTACAGTGAGACGAGAGGAATCAGATGTCGCTGCGAACCAACGGCCAAGGATGCAAAATCGCCGGCACAATCTACGAGACATCAGCGTCCAAAGTCAAGGAACGCCGTTCCGACAGCTGGACTGCCATGGCTGCAAAGGCCTCAATCCCGATCGCTCCCTGATCGCCCCCGCTCCGCGTTCTGACACTGACACTCCCGGCGGACTGCTCCTTCTCCCCCACGACCAGCATGAAGGGGATCTTCTGCAATTGTGCGGCCCGGATCTTGGCGCCCAGCTTTTCGTTGCTCTCGTCAGCCACAGCGCGCAGTCCGGCAGAGCGCAGCCGCTTCGCGACCTCCCGCCCGTAGTCGAGAAACTTCTCGGAGACCGGCAGGACGCTCGCCTGCACCGGCGAGAGCCAGAGCGGAAACGCGCCCGCAAAATGCTCGACCAGAATGCCGAAGAAACGCTCGATCGATCCGAGGATCGCCCGGTGAATCATGACCGGCCGGTGCTCGCTGTTGTCGGCGCCAATGTAGGTCAGATCGAAGCGGTCCGGAAGGGCATAGTCCACCTGAATGGTGCCGAGCTGCCACGGCCGGCCGATCGCATCGGTGACCTGAAACTCCAGCTTCGGCCCGTAAAACGCTCCCTCTCCCGGATTGATGTGGTACTCCACGCCATGCGCTTTCAATGCGGTCTCCAGAGCCTTCTCCGCGCGCTCCCACATCTCCGCGGTTCCGATCGACTTCTCGGGACGCGTGGAGAGGGCGATTTTCACCTTCTCGAACCCGAAGACGGCGTACATTTCATCGATCAGGCGAATCTCCCGCTCAACCTCCTCCGCGATCTGCTCCGGAGTGACGAAGAGATGCGCGTCGTCCTGCGAGAAGGAGCGGACGCGCACCAGACCGTGGGTCACCCCCGAGCGCTCGTAGCGGTGAAGGCGGGCGAAATCGGCGAGACGGATCGGCAGGTCGCGATAGGAGTGACGCTCCGCCGCATAGATCTGAGTATGCCCGGGACAGTTCATCGGCTTCAGCCCGTACTCCCGCTCGTCGACCTCGGAAAAGTACATCGACTCGCGAAAGTTGTCGTAGTGCCCCGAGATCTTGTAGAGCTCCGACTCCCACAGGAGCGGAGTCACCACCTCGTCGTATCCGTCCCGGCGGTAGAACTCGCGGACGAAGTCGACGAGCTGGTTGTAGATCACCGCTCCCTTCGGGAGGAAGATCGGCATTGCCGGGGCGAAATGCGAGAAGGCGAAGAGTCCGAGCTCCTTTCCGAGCTTGCGGTGATCACGCGCCCGCGCCTCTTCGACCTGCTTCAGATGGTCCTCGAGCTCCTTCTGATCGGCCCACGCCGTACCATAGATCCGCTGCAGCATCGCGTTTCGCTCGTCGCCGCGCCAGTAGGCACCGGCGACCGAAAGGAGCTTGAACGCCCCCAGCCGCCCGGTCGAAGGGACATGAGGTCCGCGGCAAAGGTCCTTCCACTCCCCCTGACGGTAGACCGAGAGGATCTCGTTCTGCGGAATCGCGCGAATGATCTCTGCCTTGTACTGCTCGCCCATCCGCTCGAACTCCGCGATGGCATCATCGCGCGACCACTCCTCGCGCCGGATCGGCAGATCACGCTTGACGATCTGGTGCATCTTCTCCTCGATGGCCCGCAGATCCTCCTCTGTGAACGCCCGGTCGGTGGCGAAGTCGTAATAGAAGCCGTTCTCGATCACCGGGCCGATGGTCACCTGGGTTCCGGGATAGAGCTCCTGAACGGCCATGGCCATCAGGTGGGCGGTCGAGTGCCGGATCACATCGCGCCCCTCGTCGCTCTTCGGCGTGACGATCTCGACCTTCGCTCCTTCGGAGACGGGAGCATAGGCATCGACGACGTTTCCGTTCACACGTCCGGCGACGGCGTCTCTGGCGAGCCGCTTTCCGATCGATTCTGCGACGTCGGCAACGGTCGCATTCGCCGGCACTTCCTTGATCGAGCCATCCGGTAACTGTACGTTCATGATCGACCTACCAAAAAAAAGACAGGGCGTTTGCCCTGTCTCTCGTATTTCGGATTCGTTGGAAACACTACGGACAGGGACTCCTCGAGAACCCGCTGCACGTTCGCGTCTGTCGCGTGACGTTTGCCATCGTGACCTCGTCCCCCGATCCCGCGCAGAGCGCGGGAAGGTGCGCGAAAGAATAACACAACGCTCGCGGATTCACTCCCCACCAGGACGCATTGGACAAGAGGTGAGATCCCGCGCCTTCCCACCCGCCCGCTTCGGGATCACAGCAAGGGCAGCTGTGGCCGAAGATTCCTTTCTTCGGCCCGGTGACGGGCGACAGTGTGAGCGATCGGGACGCTCGTCGCGAACTCATTCGCCGTCCTCGGCCGTGTCATCGATTTTGCATGCTGGCCACGCATCTGCCCGAGGAACAACACGCACGCCCGCAACTCCTTGAATTTGGGAGGACCCTTCATGTGGATTCGACTCCTGTGGACTCTCCTCGTTCTCTGCCCTGCGTCCATGCTCGCGCAGTCCGATACGCCGCCGGCCGGCCCATGGACCAGTAGCGCGGGGCTCGGCGTTGCGCTCACGAGTGGAAACAGCGACACGCGCAATTTCAACCTCTCCTTCTCGACGACGTGGGATCCGAAGGCGGTCGCTCTCTTCAAGGCCGAGGCGCTATACCTCTATGGAGAGAATGAGGGGGAGAAGCAAGTCGAGAAGGCGACGGCGCTCACGCGCTACGAACGGCTCCTTTCCGAGCGAACGTTCTGGTTCGGTGAGATCTCCTGGCTCCGAGATCCCTTCAAAGACATCGACTACCTGATCGCGCCGATGGTCGGTGCCGGGCGTCATCTCGTCAAGACGGACGCCCGCAAGCTGACGATCGACGGATCGCTGGGAGGGGTTTTCGAGAGCGGCGAGATCGTCGGATCCGAATCGAGCGGCGCGGTGAAGGGGGGCCGAGAGCTTCGAGTGGTCGATCTCGTCCACGAGCAAGCTCACACAGCGCCTGAGCGGACTCTGGAAGCTCGACGATCTCGACGACGCCTTCTACCATTTCGATGCCGGGATCGCGACGACTGTGGCGTCGCGCGCGGAGCTGAAGTTGTCGTACGTCTACGACTACAAGAATCAGGTCGCATCAGCCGACATCGAAAAGGGCGACAGCGCCTTCTTTGCCGCACTGCTGTTCAAGTGGTAGGGGGCGCTGGAGGAGGTGTTCCAGCTGGCGACTCCCGCAGCTGGGAGTCGTGCGTCCTCGCACGATCGCGATGGCGTCCTCGCCATCGCTGGCAGGCTTGCTCACATCTGCCCGACTCGCCTGTGGCGGCGAGGACGCCGCCACGATCGGGCGGGGACGCCCGACCCCCTCGGACGCCGGCCAATCGTTCAATGACGCTAAGGATGCGCGGCGCGCCGTTTCGCGGTTCTGATATCCTTCAAACCAGTGCCGCCGCAGGTGCGGTTCCTCGATGTACATCCCGAAATCGATCGTCTGCCTCCGCGAGGGCTACACGCGAGAGGCGCTCCAGCGCGACATCCTCGTCGGCGATTAGGCTCTTCACGTTTCGAATCGAGAGGAGCGAGACGTCAGGCCGGATTTGCCCGACGCTCGGAGGTCGGCTATTCTCCCTCCGTTCCAGAAAAGCGAGGTGATTCCATGGATCCGGTGACGATACGAAGGATGTTCGACTACACCGACTGGGCGAACGAGCGCATGCTGGCGGTGCTCGCCGGAATCGACGAGGATCAGCTGACGCGATCACTCGCCGGGAGCTTCGCATCCGTACGCGAGACGATCGCGCACATCGCCGGCGCCGAGTGGATTTGGCTCCAGCGCTGGAAGGGAAACAGCCCGGCTGCTGGTCCGCAGTGGAGCCGCGAGGGAAGCCTCGCAGAGATCGCAGAGGAGATGCGGCGCACGGCGGCGGAGCGGCGGGAGCTGCTGGCCGGCATGACGGAATCTTCCTTGAAGGAGAAGGTGACCTACAGGAATCTCAGCGGAACCGTCTCGTGGCACCTGCGCGTCGGAGAGATGCTCCTTCACGTCGTCAATCACTCGACGTATCACCGCGGCCAGCTCGCATCGAAACTGCGCGAGCTCGGCATCGCCCCGAAGCCGACGGATTTGCTGCTTTACGCTTCGGAGAACGAGTAGGCGCGCCGGACGGTGCCAGTGCGGCACCTTTCAGTGATGCTGGTTTGCGAAGATGTTTCCGCGAGGCGGCACGACGACCTCTATACTCGCTTGCTGCATGATGCGAATGAACGCCGGACACGCTCTCGCCCTCCTGTTGATCCTCGCCTGCACGCCGGTGCTCTGCGGAGCCAACTGGCCCGATCGCCCGACTCTTCGTGCGGTGCGCGTCGAGACTCCTCCAACGATCGACGGAGATCTGTCGGATCCGGCGTGGGCGGCGGCGCCGGAATTCACCGACTTCACCCAGCACGATCCCGACGACGGCCAGCCGGCGACGATGCGCACCGCCATCCGCATCGTCTATGACGACAAAGCAATCTACTTCGGCGCGACGATGGAGGATTCCCATCCACCCACGGCACTGCTCGTGCGCCGCGACTCGTTCGCGCAGTTCGATTTCCTTTCGATCAACATCGACTCGCAGTACGACCGTCTTTCCGGAGCGGCCTTCACAATCACCCCGGCGAACGTTCAGATCGATTCGATCCTCTATAACGACATCGGCGAGGACGGCACCTGGGATGCAGTCTGGAGCTCGGCGACGAAGATCGACGACGGCGGCTGGACCGCGGAGGTTCGCGTCCCATTCTCCCAGCTTCGCTTTCCCCAAAAGCCCGTCCACGTCTGGGGAATCAACATCACGCGACGCACCGTGCGCAACAACGAGTGGGTGCGGATCGTCAATACGCCGAAGGGAGCCACAGGCTTCGTCTCCAACTTCGCCGATCTCGAGGGACTCGAAGGAATCCATCGCGGACGTCCTCTCGAGATCGTTCCTTACACCGTTGCGCGATCGGATGTGCTCAGCGGGGCCGACGGGAGCAATCCCCTCCTCGACCGCAGCGAACATCGCGCCGACGGCGGACTCGACGTGAAGTACGGGCTCACCTCGAGCCTCACCCTGACCGGAACGATCAACCCCGACTTCGGCCAGGTCGAAGTCGACCCTGCGGTCGTGAATCTCTCGCAGTTCGAGACGTTCTATCCCGAGCGGCGCCCGTTCTTCACCGAAGGGCTGAACCTGTTCGACTTCGGCGACACGCCCGCGCCGAGTCATTTCAACTTCTTCTTTCCACCGAGTCTCTTCTATTCGCGCCGCATCGGGCGCGCTCCCCAGGGCACCATCGATGCCGCTCACGTCGTCGCTCCTTCGGAAACGACGATCATCGCCGCGGCAAAGGTCACCGGGAAGCTCGGCAATGGATGGTCGATCGGCGTCCTCGATGCGCTCACCTCGAGCGAGCACGCCCGATTCGCCGACGGCGACGCCGGCGGCAGGAGGCAGGTCGAGCCCGGGACGAACTACTTCGTCTCCCGCGTCACAAAGGAGGTCGGCGCTCGCTCCCGCATCGGCTTCATGCTCACATCGGTCGAGCGCAGCCTGCCCGAGGAGCTGAGCGCCCTGCGCGATAGCGCTCTCACCCTCGGACTCGACGGCTACACCTCATTCGACGAAAAGAGCTGGATCTTCGAATGGTCTGCCGCTGGCTCGCGCGTCGGCGGAAGCCGTGAGGCCATCGCACTGACGCAGATGTCGCCGTCGCGCCAGTACCAGCGTCCGGACGCGGGACATGTCGAGCTCGATCCGACGAAGACGTCTCTTTCAGGATGGCTGGGACGCGCCATGATCTCGAAGGCGACCGGCGACTGGCGACCGATCATTCAGGTTCACGCCAACTCTCCCGGATTCGAGACCAACGACGCCGGCTTCATGCAGCGCACCGACATCATCTCGCTGCATGCGGTGATGCAGTACGTGAATCAGCGGCCCTCAGCGAGCTATCGCGAACGCCACGTCTGGTTCGGATCCTGGAACAACAACAACTTCGACGGCGACACGATCGGCAGAGGAGTCTTCGTCGACCACTTCGCCACGCTCCGGAATTTCCAAACCTACCGCGCTGCGCTGTTCGTCTCGCCGGAATTGCTCTCCGACCGGCTCACGCGCGGCGGTCCGCTCGTCAGGACAGAAAGCGGATGGAGCTCCAATCTCAGCTTCGGCAGCGATACCCGAAAGAGGCTCTCCTTCTCGATCAATGGCTATTTCGAGGGGAGTCGCGACGATTCGTACGTGCACTCCGGCGGAATCTCGCTGACCGCACGCCCGGCACCGAACCTCACTCTCAGCATCTCACCCTACTTCTCCCGCTCGCGCGACAATCATCACTACATCGCGACACTTCCCGACCAGAACGCCACGGAAACCTTCGGAAGTCGTTACGTATTTTCCGAGCTGGACCAGCGATCGTTCGAGCTCGCCACGCGAGTCGACTGGACCCTCAACGCGAGGCTCTCGTTCCAACTCTTCATGCAACCGTTCATCGCCTCGGGTGATTATCATGATCACCACGCGCTGGCCCGTGCGCGCAGCGCGGACTATGTCCCCTTTACGGACCCCATCGCGGAGCCTGATTTCAACTTTCGAAGCGTGCGAGCAAGCGCCGTCATGCGCTGGGAGCTGCGGCCCGGCTCGGCGCTCTACCTCGCCTGGAACGAGAACCGTGCCGGCGCGGTGCCACTCGGCGATTTTCGACTTCGACGCGATCTGGAAGCCATTCCGGACGCACCATCGCACGACGTCTTTCTCGTCAAGTTGTCGTACTGGCTGCCGCTGTAGGACGAAATCCAACGGATCTCGCGAGCTCGTGGCAACATCCTCGGATCATCCTGAGCGAGGCGGATGGGTGGGCGTGAGCGAAGGATCTGCGTTCTGCGCAGCAGCCGATCGCAGACGACGTCTCACTTCATGGCGAAGAGGAGGCGATTTCGATGGAGATGGTCGAGGAGTGGGCGCGCTCGCTGCCGAAGGGACGGATGCTCCGTGTGCCGGGCGCCGCGCATTTCCCGCACGCCGAAAAGCCGGAGATCGTCTTCCCGGCGATCGAGGCGTTTCTGCGCGAAGGGTCGCCGTAATCCAGAGCGATTGCTGACACCGTCGCCCGTCGTCAAGGACGGATCACGCCGTCTTGCGCGCGCCGAAATCGGGCTGTGTGATCCCACAGCCCATGCAGGCGAAGGAGACGCGATCACGGCGGAAGAACGGATTGCGGGCGAAGCAGTCGGTGCAGAGTGCGTCGGGGGGACGGACGCCGCGGTCACAATGGTCGCAGCAGATCCAGCTGTCGGCGGTTAGCACGTCATCGAGAAAAAGGATCTGGTCGCAGGCGGGACAGCGGCATGTGAGCATCGGGTCATGGCCTCCTTTCGGGGTTTCCCTCCCGCCCGCTTCTATCCAGAAACGGCCGGATCTTCGAGTCCGGCCTCCGGCTACTTCCTCGCGCGCGACGCGCGTCGTGCGATCTTGTCCTTGGACGACCTGCGGTTCGTTTTCTTCTCCGGCGTCGAGGACGACGACCACGGCTCGTCCGCCGGCAGCCAGACTTCATCCTGTCGCAGCGCCGCCTTGTAGAGGAGCATGAACTCCTCCGCCTGCGCCTGATCGGTCATGTCGTAGCCAGCGCGGATTCCGGCGGTGATGAACGCCTTCCCGGGGCCGAACGACGATTCGTCGTTCATGATCTCGCGGTAATCCTCTTCGAGGACCTCGAGGAGATCGAGAACCGCGGGAGCGTTGGCGAGCTTGTATTCGCGACCGAGCCACTTCCAGAAGGCCTGGAGGGCGGGGATGACCGCGGCCGCCTGCTCGGCACGTTCGATGGTGATCTTGCGCGGAAACACATCGCAGAGGAGAGCGGCGAAGCGGTCGGCATCGATCGACGCCGGAGTCGCGTCGAAGTACTCGTAAGCGAAGACGATCGCATCCTCGATCCAGTATGTCGTTTCCGGATCCTGCATCGACCCCGCCTCGGCCGACCGTTCGAAGGCGGTGATCAGATCGTGAGCATGCTGGGCGAGAATTTCTTCGAGCTCGTCCGATTCGGAATCGAGACGATCGAACAACGTCAGGTCGAAGCGTTCGGCTGCAAGTGCATGGGCGGTCATTGAGCAAATCCTCCGCAGGGGGTCCTCGAGGCTCGACGCTCGATGGCTCCGGTTCGTTGAAACTCCGCACTCCCACGCACCCGAGGATCGAAGGCCGGCGACCGGGCGTGCCCGGCCGCCGGCCGGCTTCAGACTATGAGCAGCCGCTCGTGCTGCCGCAGTTCAGACATTTGTAGCAGGCGCCGTTGCGGACCATGATCGATCCGCATTCGCCGCACGAAGGGGCATCCTGCTGGTAGAGGAATGTCGACTTCGGTCTCGGGGCCGGCCTGGTCGCGACGGGAGCGAATCCGACTTTTTTCTCGCCGGGTCTCGCGTCTCCCGCCTCGGGCCTCGAGCCTAGAATCTCCGGCTGAACCGACTTGTTGACGAATTTCTGCTCTTCGGGGGTCAGCTCCACGAGATTGCCGACGGCATCGGAGGGTGTGTCGGTGGCGGTCTGCGGGAGCGAGAGTTGCCCGCTGGCAGGTTGCGGATCGTCGCGGAGAATGACTCCTGCGTCGGTCTGGCTCTCGCGCGAGAGGAACTTGATCGCCAGCCACTTGAAGATGTAATCCATGATCGATTTCGCCATCGGAATCTCGGGGTTCTTGGTGAAGCCCGAAGGCTCGAAGCGAGTGTGCGTGAACTTGTCGACGAGCAATTGAAGCGGAACGCCGTGCTGCAGAGCGAGCGAGGTCATGGTCGCGAACGAATCCATCAGGCCGGAGATCGTCGAGCCCTCCTTGGCCATGGTGATGAAGATCTCGCCCGGGGCTCCGTCCTCGTACTTGCCGACGGTGATGTAGCCTTCGTGCCCGCCGACTGCGAACTTGTGGGTGATCGATTCCCGCTCGTCGGGCAGTTTCCGCCGCACGGCGGTCGGTTCGACGGCCGCGAATGCACCGGTCACGACCTCGGCTCCCTTGTCCTTCGTCGTCGAAAGCGGCTGGCTTCGCTTGCAGCCATCGCGATAGACGGCGACTGCCTTGAGACCGAGCGTCCACGCTTCGTAGTAGGCCGACTCGATGTCCTCGACCGACGCGTCGTTCGGCATGTTGATCGTCTTGGAGATCGCTCCGGAGATGAACGGCTGGACCGCACCCATCATCTTCAGATGACCGCGCCAGGAGATCGAGCGCGTCCCGTTCGCCGGCTTGAATGCGCAGTCGAAGACCGGAAGGTGTTGATCGAGAAGGTGCGGAGCCCCTTCGATCGTGTCGTTCTCGTCGATGTAGCCGACGATGTCGTTGATCTGTTTCTGATCGTAACCGAGCCGCTTGAGGGCGACAGGGACGGTTTGATTGACGATCTTCAGCATACCGCCGCCGACGAGCTTCTTGTACTTGACCAGGGCGATGTCGGGCTCGACACCGGTCGTGTCGCAATCCATCATGAAGGCGATCGTGCCGGTCGGGGCCAGGACCGAGATCTGCGCATTCCTGAAGCCATGCTCGCGGCCCAGCTCACACGCCTCGTCCCAGCTCTTCTTTGCCGCTTCGAACAGATCGAGAGGGACGCTCCTGGGGTTGATTCGGTGCGCCGCTCTCCGGTGCTTGTCGATCACCCTGAGGAAGGGCTCCTCGTTGACCGGATATCCCTCAAAGGGACTCAGTTTCGCGGAAATCCGCGCCGATTGCGCGTAACACTCGCCGCTCATCAGCGCGGTCAGCGCCGCTGCATAGTCGCGCCCCTCGTCGCTGTCGTACGGCACGCCGCGCGCCATGAGAAGAGCGCCGAGGTTCGCATAGCCGATTCCAAGCGGCCGGAAAGCGTGCGAGTTCCGCGCAATCGCTTCGGTCGGATAGCTCGAATAATCGACGACGATCTCCTGTGCGGTGATCACCGTGCGGAGAGCGGCGCGATACGATTCGACGTCGAATCCCTCCTTCTCGGTGTGGAAACGCATCAGGTTCAGCGACGCGAGGTTGCACGCCGAATCATCGAGGAACATGTACTCGGAGCAGGGATTCGAGGCGTTGATCCGCGCCGTGTTGGGGCACGGATGCCAGTCGTTGACCGTCGTGTCGAACTGCATGCCCGGGTCGCCGCAGATCCAGGCTGACTCGGAGATCTGCCGCATCAGATCGCGTGCCCGATAGGTGTCGAGCGGATGCTTCGGCTCGGTTACGGTCCAGGTCGACCACTCGCTGTCCTTTTCGTAGGCGCGCATGAAATCGTCGGTCACGCGCACCGAGTGGTTCGCATTCTGAAACTGGACCGAGTCGTAAGCGCCTCCGACGGCGTTGAACGCACCGTCGTATCCTGCGTCGATCAACGCCCACGCCTTCTTCTCTTCCCGCGCCTTGCAGTTGATGAAGTCGGCGATGTCGGGATGATCGGCGTTGAGAATGACCATCTTCGCTGCCCGGCGCGTCTTGCCGCCCGACTTGATGACCCCTGCGAACGCGTCGTAGCCCTTCATGAACGAGACCGGGCCGGACGCTGTGCCGCCGCCAGCCAGGTGCTCGCGCGAGGAGCGGATGGAGGAGAGATTGGAGCCGGTCCCCGAACCGTACTTGAACAGCATTCCCTCGGTCTTTGCCAGCCCGAGAATCGAGTCCATCGTGTCGTTGACCGAATTGATGAAGCAGGCCGAGCACTGCGGTTTCGGCTCGATCCCGACGTTGAACCAAACGGGGGAGTTGAAGGCGGCCATCTGGTAGAGGAGGATGTGCGTCAACTCGTCCCGGAAGTTGTCGCCGTCGGTTTCCGTAGCGAAGTAGCCGCCTTCGCGTCCCCACAGGGTCATCGTGCGCACCACACGGCCAATCAGCTGCCGGACGGACGACTCGCGCTCCGGCATGCCGATATGACCGCGAAAATACTTCGACACCACGACGTTCGTCGCCATCTGAGACCAGAACTTCGGCACTTCGACGTCGCGCTGCTCGAAGACAACGTCTCCTTTTTCATTGGTGATCACGGCCGAGCGGAGGTCCCACTCGACCGTGTCATAGACGTCGATCCCCGGCCTGGTGAAGTAACGGGGAAACTCCACTCCTCCCGTTTTCGTCGGCTTCTTCGAGCGGTTGCGCACGCGCTCGGCGCGCTGCCTGTCGCTGATCTCGATCGACGTCATGTCCATTCTCCTCTCCTGCACTCTTGTCTGTTCATCACCGCGCGAGGATGGACAGTCGGGAGAACCTGAGGAAACCGTGATGCCGCGACGTCGTCCGAGTCGGTTGGAGTCTCGATGCTGTGCGTCGTTCCGGGCGAAGGGACGACGACCGATTTGTCTTTGCTCCAAGCCTGGCGACTGAGTTCCTCTGGTTCGACCGGCCTTCCTTCCCCCCTCCCTTCACGCCGCGCCCGGCTCCTCTCACGGACCGGAGCGGTTTACTGCAACGACGAGCTCGTCAGCGGGACATCTGAGGCTTGCACTGAGGCACCGGCGTCTTGACCCGGATGATCACCTGGTTGTCGCGGAACTGCAGCGAGACTGACCGGAGTGGCGAACGGGTTGAAAGCCGCGCATGACCCTTCGAAAGCTTCATTTGCCCTCCCACGATCCTCGGTTGTTGTTTGTTGCATTGAAAGTTAAACCCGTGTGAAGGGGATGTCAAGGGAAAACACAACATCTTGTGGCGCCTACCTCCTGAGAACACAATCTGTAGTGTAAATACTCCAGACTCAGTAGTTTAGCTCCACAGCATTTCCACAGGGAAAGCCACATGATTTCCGCCGCTTCTCGACAGGAAATCCGCAGAGTTTTCAACAGCACGTCCCGCCGAAATCCACATGTTTCCGGCACATTCTGGACATGTTTTGCACAGCTTGCTGTGCGGTTTTCCTAACGTCACTGAAGCGAGTTTCTCCGCGAGATTTCCGCCACCGCTCCGAAGGATTTCAACCGAGCTCGACTAGAGAATTCACAGGCCATGGCGGAGCGGGATCCGCCTGTGGAAAAGCCGGCGATCAGCGAGGTCGCCGGCGATTTCCGCCGTTCCATGGTGGACCCGGCCGAATCGGTACCGCCAACTCTCCATCGCTGGCAGGCCTGCTCACATCGTCCCGACCCGCGAGGGGCGGCGAGGACGCCGCCTCGATCGGGCGGGGACGCCCGACCCCCTCGGGGACCCCGCTCAGAGTACGTACGCCAGCGCGAAGCCGATCTGGGCGAACATCATCATCAGGTACATGTGCCGCCACGATGGGTGGTTCTCCGTCGCCGTCAGCTCCTCAGGACGGCGGACCAGGAGCCAGGCAGTCCAGGAGCCCCAGACAGCGAGCGTCGCACCGAGAACGACCAGGAGCGTCGGATCGCCGGTGAGAATCGTGTGCTGAGGGGCGAGAGGGTCTCGGAGGTGGGCGCCGATCGGAATCAGCAACCATGGGAGCACGAAGAATGGTGCGATCAGAAAGGCAGCAGTCCTGACCCCGAAGCGGATCGGCAGCGTGGTCACGCCTCCTGCGCGGTCGCCGTCGATGTCGGAAAAATCCTTGGTAGACGCGGCACCCAGAAGGAACAGCATGAAAACGAGTCCGATGTACCACGGCTCCGAGGAGACGACGTTGGCCACCATCGCCCAGCCGGCGACTTTGAGCAACATTCCGCGCGGAACGGCGATCGTCAGATTCGCCAGAAGTGGATGTCGCTTCGTGCGCCCCAGCGCCGGAGCGGAATAGATGAACGTGAAGATCATTCCGGCGACGTAGATGAAGAAACACTCGTGATACGCGAGTGGCGCGAAGAGCTTCTCGCGGAAGCTGTCGAACGGGTGGACGACGACGAGCCATGTCGGAATGATCGCCAGCGCATACCAGATCCACATGATCCTCCGGGCCCGTTCGGAAGAGATCGCTCCCGTGACCAGAGGCCGGGCCGGCTTGTTCACCCGATCGATCTCGATGTCGTGGATCTGATTCAGGGTATTCGAAGCCGCATTGAGAAACGCCGCGCAGAGAGATCCGAGAACGACCGTCAGGACGACCGACGCGGTCAGCTCCCTGGCGGGATCGGGATTGTGGACCGAGCCCCATGCGCAAACCGCGCCGGAGATGATTCCCAGCAGCGGCGGAACGAGTGTGAACGGACGAGCGAGCTCGATGTAGTCACGAACAGCCGGCATGGCGGGCGTGATCGTAGCAGGAGTCGGGAGTGGGAGGAATCAGAGGCGAGAGACGAGAGGCGAGAGACGAGAGGCGAGAGACGAGGCTGGAGGCTGGTGACGAGAGACAAACCTCGCCCCTCGTCCCTCGCCTCTCGCCTCTCGCCTCTCGCCTCCAGCCTCCAGCCTCCAGTGTTAGACTCTCCCCCGGGAATGCGACGCAGGCCGACAACTGGAAGAGAGGCATATCAGGAGGACGAGGACGCTCTGCCGTCACCTCCGAATCTCATGAACGGGAACGAACGGAAAATCGCTCTTTTCATCGACTTCGAGAACATCGCCATCGGCGTTCGCGAAGCGAAGCACAAGAAGTTCGAGATCGCGCTTCTGCTCGAGCGTCTGCTCGAAAAGGGGAAGCTCGTGGTCAAGCGCGCCTACTGTGACTGGGACAAATTCCCCGACTACAAGCGCGAGCTGCACGAAGCGGCGATCGAGCTGATCGACATCCCCGCGCGCGCCTGGTCGGGAAAAAACTCCGCCGACATCCGGATGGCGGTCGACGCCATGGACATGGCATGGTCGAAGGAGCACATCGATCTGTTCGTCATCGCGTCGGGCGACTCCGATTTCTCCCCCCTGGTCTCCAAGCTGAAGGAGAACGACAAGTTTGTGATCGGCGTCGGTGTGAAAAACTCCTCGAGCGACCTGCTGATCGACAACTGCGACGAGTTCATTTTCTACGAGGATCTCGTTCGCGTTCAGCGCACGCAGCGCACCGCGGCCCCTGCAGGGAAGGACAAGAAACAGGCGGAATGTTTCAAGCTGCTGATCGACTCGATCAAGGCGCTCATGCGCGAGAACAAGGAGATCCTCTGGGGATCGATGGTCAAGCAGACCATGCAGCGCAAGAGGCCGACGTTCAACGAGGAATACTACGGCTACGACACCTTCAGCAACCTGCTCGAGGACGCGCAGGAGAACAACATCATCCGCATCAAGAAGGATCCGAAATCGGGCTCCTACATCATCACCGGCTTCGCCCAGCAGGAATGACTCGCACAACCTTGCCGTCATCCTTCCCTACGAGAATGGAGGGATCTCCGCGAGGTAGGGTCTCGCACTGTCCCCGGCTCAGAACAGCTTCGGGTGATCGACTGCCCGGCCGGGTGCCGCATACCCGAGATGCTCCCACGCGGCGCGGCCCGCGACGCGGCCGCGGGGTGTGCGCTGGAGGAAGCCGATCTGGATCAGATACGGCTCGTAGAGGTCTTCGATCGTGCCGCGGTCCTCGGCGATCGACGAGGCGAGCGCGGCGAGCCCGACCGGCCCGCCACCGAAACGCTCGATGACCGTCGTCAGAAGCTTCCGGTCGATCTCGTCGAGCCCGTACTGATCCACTTCGAGCATTCGAAGGGCATCCTGGGCGACCTCGACGTCGACCGTGCCATCCCGGCGCACTTCGGCGAAGTCGCGCACCCGGCGCAGAAGCCGGTTGGCGATGCGGGGCGTTCCCCGCGATCGCTGGGCGATCTCCGTCGCCCCCTCCGCAGTGATCGGAATCTCGAGGATCTCCGCCGACCGCTTGACGATGATCGTCAGCGACGCGACATCGTAGAAGTCGAGCCGGTGAACGATCCCGAACCGGGCACGCAACGGCGCCGTCAACAGCCCAGCTCGCGTGGTCGCACCGATGAGCGTGAAGCGCGGAAGCTCGATCTTCACCGTCCGCGCGCCGGCCCCCTGCCCGATGATGATGTCGAGCCGGAAATCCTCCATCGCCGAGTAGAGAATCTCTTCGATCTGGGGAGCGAGCCGGTGAATCTCGTCGATAAAGAGAACATCGCCCGGCTCGAGATTCGTCAGGATCGCGGCGAGGTCGCCCGCCTTTTCGACGACGGGCCCTGCCGTCGACTTGATGCTGGCGCTCATCTCATTGGCGATGATGTTGCCCAGCGTCGTCTTCCCCAGCCCGGGTGGGCCGAACAGCAGAATGTGATCGAGGGTCTCACGCCGCTTCCGCGCCGCGGCGATCGAGATCTCGAGATTCTCCTTGATCTTCGCCTGGCCGATGTACTCGCGGAGAAAACGGGGACGGAGCGAGAGCTCGATTCCCGCCTCTTCCGCGGTGGGCTCGGCAGAAAGAATCCGCTCGTCGCTCATCGCCGGCAATTGTAACGGTTCGAGACCGATTACGCGCCGACGGCGACGACGATGCCGCGGGCATGCACCACCGCCAGGGGAAGAGCAACGGTGATTCGAGTTCCGCGTCCCTCGGTGGATTCGACGGAGATCGTTCCGCCATGCTCCTGCACGATCCTGTAGCAGATGGCCATCCCCAATCCTGTACCGGATGGAAAGCTCGTCCGAAACGGCTGGAACAGGCGGCGCTGATCCGAGGCGGACATTCCGCGGCCGCTGTCGGCGAAGATGATGCGATAGGTTTGGTCGTCGAGCTCGGTCGAGATCTCGAGACGGCCTTCGATGGGCATCGCCTGGATCGCGTTGCGAGCCAGATTCCAGAAGACCTGCCGGATCTGATCGGGATCTCCGAAGATGTTGAACGATGGCGGCTCGATCGAGCTCACCAGCGTGTGAGAGGGGCCCAGCTCCTGCGAATTCGAAAGAAGCAGGAGCGTTTCGCCAAGGCTGGCAGCGACATCGAAGTCGGTAGCGCGCTTCTCCTGCGGCCTGACGAAGCGGAGAAAGTCGGCGATCGACTTGTTGAGTCGATCGGACTCCTTCATCGCGATGGACATCAAACGCTGTTCCTGAGGGGTGAGACGTTCCGACTTGCTCAGCATCTGGATCGATCCCGCAATCGCGGCGAGTGGGTTGCGGATCTCGTGAGCTATTCCTGCAGAGAGCTCGCCGACGGCCGCCATCCGGTCCTTGAGGCGAAGCTGATCCTCGAGCTGCTTCATCTCCGTCAGATCCTGGAAAATCACCGTCACACCCGACAGATCCGTCCGCCTGGTGTTCAGGCGCGTCATCGCATACCCGAGGGCGCGGGCTTCGATGTCACGCTGGTAGTCGAGCTCTCCGCGCACGATGCCTGTGGTCTCGAGCAGCAGCCGTTCGTGTCGCCACTGATCCGGGGAGAGAAGATTGATCGAATCGATACTGCGACCGATCGTCTCCTGAACGCTTCGCCCGAGAATCTCACATCCGGCGGGATTGATGAAGGTCATCGTCCCCTCGTGGGTGACGGTGATCAGTCCCGAAGGGATCGAACGGATGATGCTCTGATTGAGCGCCTGGAGCGCGGCGAGGTTCTGCCTGTTGGCGTCGAGCTCCTCGAATGTGACGCGCAGCTTCTCGGAGATGTAGGAAGTCAGAAGCGCGGTCGCATAGAAGCCGCCGAAGTTGGTGGCCATGGTCAGATAGAGTCGGATCGGCGTCCACGGGCCGGAGGAGAAGAAGGTGACGGAAGGTAAGGGGATCACTCCGTAGTACATCAGATCGACGAGGCCGCCATAGAGGATTGCGGCACCGGAGGCGGTGATCAGCCCTCCACGCCGGTAGAGAAGCATCGAGCCGGTGATGATCGTGGCGAGGTAGAGGAAGGAAAAGGGAGAATCGATGCCGCCTGTGAAGTAGACGAGCATGGTCTCGATGATCAGATCGCCGGCGAGCTGAATCACGAGATTGATCTCGCGGCTGCGGACCCATTTTCCGAGTCCGATGTAGAGGAGGGTCATCGCATAGGTGAGGCCCGCCGTCACGTAGAGATAGTCGATGGGGAGAAGGATGTCGACGGTCGACTGGATGAGGAGCGCGGCGAGCAGCAGCGTCGTGACGACGACGACGCGGACTGCGATGAGCATGCGCGAATCGGAGTGCAGCGTTGCCATGGTCGAGGTTCCCGCTCTTGCAATCGCCGCCAGCCGGACAGGGTACGTCCCGGGCTGGCGGCGGGAGCCGCTCTGTCGTTATCCGAGCTGGCCGATCAGCGAGAACATCGGCATGTACATGGCAATGACGATGCCGCCGATGACCACGCCGAGGAATGCGATCAGGATCGGCTCGAGAAGCTTCATCAGGCCGGCCACTGCCGCGTCGACCTCGTCCTCGTAAAAGTCGGCAATCTTGGAGAGCATCGCGTCGAGAGCACCGGTCTGCTCGCCGACGGCGATCATCTGGACCACCATCGTCGGAAAAACATCGGTGTCACCGAGCGGCTCGCTGATCGTCTTCCCTTCCTCGACCGACTTGCGCGTCGCCATGATCGCATCTTCGATGATCGAATTCCCGGAAGTTCGGGCCGTGATCTGGAGTCCATCGAGAATCGGCACGCCGGAGGCAGTGAGCGTGGAGAGCGTACGGCAGAAGCGCGCAACGGCGATTTTCCTCAGCAGCATGCCGAGAACCGGAACTTTCAGCAGGAGGTTGTCGAGCACGCGCTTGCCCTTGTACGTCTCGTGGTAGCGCTTGAGGAAGAAGACGATGCCGGCGATGACCAGACCCATCAGCCACCAGAAATCGCCAATGAAATGCGACATGGTGATGACCACTTTCGTCGGCAGCGGCAGCTCGGCGCCGAGACCTTCGAAGAGCGAAGCGAACACCGGAATGACCTTCCAGAGAATGACGATGACCACGATGATGGCGATGCCGATGACGGCCACCGGATAGATCATCGCCGACTTGACCTGCCCGTTGAGCTTGACCGACTTCTCGATGTAGGCGGCAAGCCGCTGGAGGATCGTGTCGAGGATACCGCCTGCTTCCCCCGCCGCGACCATGTTGGTGTAGAGATCGTTGAAGACCTTCGGGTGCTTGCGCATCGAATCGGCGAGGTTGGAGCCGGACTCGACGTCCTGCCGGATCTGCAGCAATGCCCGTTTGAAGGTCTTGTTCTCCTGCTGGGTGGCGAGGATCTCGAGACACTGCACCAGGGGGAGACCGGCGTCGATCATGACCGAGAACTGCCGTGTGAAGATCGCGATGAGCTTCGGCGGGACGCCTCCTCCGAACTTCGGAAACGCCAGCTCCTTCCCTTTTTCCTTGACTGCGGTGACGACGATCTGCTGACGCCGCAGCGTGGCGATCACGGCATCCTTCGAATCAGCGACCAGAACCCCTGTCTGATCCTGCCCTCCACGTCCCCGGCCTTTCCATTCGAAGCTCGGCATCTGGCTCTCCTTCGTGTCGTCGTACCACTCGGTTCGTTACGCGCCTCGCGCCCGCCCGGCCGCCGCCCCCGCCGGCTGGAGCGTGCCGGCACCGCGCGCGATCATTTCCTGCAGCTCGTCGGGATTGGATGAGCGTCCGATGGCGACCTGCAGCGTGATCATCTTCTTGAAGTAGAGCGTCGCGAGAGACTGGTTGAACGTCTGCATCCCGTACTTGGTCTGTCCTGTCTGCATCATCGAGTAGATCTGATGGATCTTGTCCTCACGGATCAGGTTGCGGATCGCGGCGTTGGGGACCAGAATCTCCATTGCCATGACGCGCCCTTTCCCATTGGCCCGCGGAAGAAGGGTCTGGCAGAGGATTCCCTCCAGAACGAACGAGAGCTGTGCGCGGATCTGCGGCTGCTGATGCGCCGGGAAAACGTCGACGATTCGGTTGATCGTCTGCGCAGCGGAATTGGTATGGAGGGTTGCAAAGGTCAAGTGACCCGTTTCGGCGATTCGAAGCGCCGACTCGATGGTCTCGAGGTCGCGCATCTCTCCGATCAGCACCACGTCGGGATCCTGACGGAGAGCCGACTTGAGAGAGTTGGCGAACGAGTGCGTGTCGGCGTGCAGCTCCCGCTGGTTCACCAGGCAGTTCTTGTGCGAGTGGAGAAACTCCACCGGATCCTCGATGGTGATGATGTGCTCGTGGCGCTCGCGGTTGACCTTGTCGATCATCGCCGCCAGCGTCGTCGACTTTCCCGACCCCGTGGGTCCGGTCACCAGGACCAGCCCGCGCGGTTTGTTGCAGATCTCTTCGACCACCGTGGGCAGACCGAGCTCCCGGAATCCCAGAATCTCGTACGGAATCTGCCGGTAGACGGCCGCCGTCGCTCCCCGCTGGTTGAAGATGTTCGCTCGAAAGCGAGCCAGCCCCTTGATTCCGAACGAGAGGTCGAGCTCGAGACTCTCTTCGAACCGGTGCTTCTGCGCATCGGTCAGAACCGAATAGGCGAGCTGCTTGGTCTCCGGCGCCGCCAGCGGCGGCATGTCGAGAGGAACCAGCTTCCCGTCGATCCGGATCTGTGGAGGGGAATTGGTGGTGATGTGGAGATCCGATCCCCCACGCTCGACCATCGTCTTCAGCAACTGATGCAGAGTGACTTGTGCCATCGCTGTCCAATCTCGCTTTTACGCCTGAAAGAGTGAGAAACTGTGATCTAGAGCACAGTTTCGCGAACGACCTCCTCGATCGTGGTCAATCCTTCCTTGATTTTAATCAATCCGGAGCGTCGCAGCGAGATCATTCCATTCTCGAGCGCCTTACGCTTCAGTTCGATCGCCGAGCCTCCGGCCAGAATCATCTCGCGAACATCGTCGTCGATCGACATGACCTCGATCAGCGCCACGCGCCCTTTGTAGCCGGTGTTGTTGCACTTTTCGCATCCGCGTCCCTTGAACACCGTGAAGGTGCCCACCTCGTCCTGCTTGAACCCCAGATTGAGCAGCGCCTGAGGGGCGACCTCGACCTGCTCCCTGCAGTTCTTGCAAATGCGCCGCGCGAGCCGCTGCGCCGCGATGAGCTGCACGGAGGTTGCGACCAGAAACGGCTCGATTCCCATGTTCATGAGCCGGTTGATCGTCGCCGGAGCATCATTGGTGTGGAGCGTCGAGAGCACCAGGTGCCCTGTCAGCGCCGCTTTGATCGCGATCTCCGCCGTCTCGAAGTCGCGGATCTCTCCGACCAGGATGATGTTCGGATCCTGGCGGAGGAACGATCGCAGCGTCGCGGCGAAGTTCAGACCGATCTGCTCTTTCATCTGGACCTGATTGATTCCCGGAAGGTTGAATTCGACCGGATCCTCGGCCGTCATGATGTTGACCTCGGGGGAGTTCACCTTGGCCAGCGCCGAGTAGAGCGTGTTCGTTTTCCCGGAGCCGGTCGGCCCGGTGACCAGCACCATCCCCCACGGCTTGAAGATCGCCTCTTCGAAGCGCGCGAGCGACTCGACTTCGAATCCGAGCTTCGTCATGTCGAGCTGGAGGTTGTCTTTGTCCAGCAGGCGCAGAACGATCTTCTCGCCGAAGAGCGTCGGAAGAACGGAGACGCGGAAGTCGAGCTCCTTCGCCTTGTCGCTCAGCTTCATCTTCAGCTTGATGCGTCCATCCTGCGGCAGGCGTTTCTCGGAGATGTCGAGCTTGGCGAGAATCTTCACGCGCGAAGTCATCGCATCGCGAAGCTTCAGAGGAGGATTCATGATCTCGTAGAGGATTCCGTCGACCCGGTACCGGACACGGTACTCCTTTTCGTACGGCTCGAGATGAATGTCGGATGCCCCCTTCTTGATCGCGTCGGTCAGGATCAGGTTCACGAGCTTGACCACGGGCGCTTCTTCCGATTCGGCCGCCAGCGAATCGACATCGAGCTCCTCCTGCTCCTCGAGCACTTCGAGATCGGCGCTCTCGGCCTGCTGAAGATCCTCCATCACCTTCTTCAGCTCGAGAGCCGAGGTACTGCCGTAGTAGTTCTCGATCGATAATTTGATGCCGAGCTCGGAGGCGACGACCGGCTCGACGTTGTAGCCGGTCATGAACTTGATGTCGTCCATGGCGAAGACGTTCGTCGGGTCTGCCATGGCGATGGTGATGGTCGCCCCGGTCTTGTTCACCGGAAGGATGTTGTACTTTCGTGCGACCTCCGAAGGGATGAGCTTGATCACCGTCGGGTCGATCTCGAAGTGGGCGAGATTGATCGACGGCACACCGAATTGCTGCGACAGACACTCGGTGATGTCCTCTTCGGAAACGAAACCGAGCTTGATGAGCAGCTCGCCCAGCTTCCCCCCCGACTCTTTCTGGAGCTTGAGAGTTTCCTTGAGCTGATCCTGCGAGATCAGACCTGCCTTCGTCAGAAGATCGCCGAGACGTATGCTCATGATGAATTCGCTGTTCCCCCTGGACTGAGTCGAAAACGCTCTGCGCCGTGCACGGTTCGGCACGGCGCGACGTAGTCACTTTTGAAATGAGATAGTTAGGATATTCCGTCGTCCGGAGTCTAGCACTCGGGCAAAAACGCCGTCAACGCGCACTCCGCGAGTTATTTTACATCGGATGCAGCTCGAATGTTCCAACTGCCACGCCGAAGCTCATTCCCTCTCCCCGAGCACCTCCTCGATCTTCCTGACGACCGATTCGACCGCGATCGCCTCCATCGGCCTCCCGGGCGCGCCGCTCTCGACGCAGTGATGAAGCTGTCCCCACGGCCCGTTGCGCTCCGGGCGCGTCGGACCGAACAGTCCCACGACGGGAGCTCGCAGCGCCGCGGCGAGATGCAGCGGTCCGGTGTCTCCCGCGAGAAGCAGACGGGCGCGCTGCAGGACGAAGGCGAGCTCGCGGAGGGTCGTCGGAGGTGCCAGCTCGGCTCCCCCTCGCTCGGCAATCGCGGCAGCGAGCTCCCGCTCTCCTCCTCCCCAGATGACCACCACGCGCTGGCGTTTCCTCAATGCGCGAATCGCCCCTGTGAACCTCTCGATCCCCCAGGTCTTCGAAGCTCTTCCCGCAGCAGGACTGACGATGATGGCCTCTTCGAAGCGCATCGCGCCAAGGACACCGGTCGGATCGGCGGGGAATCCGCCATAGTCGGGCCACGGAACCCGATTCGGGTCAGCCCCCAGCGATGCCGCCAGCTGCATGTTCCATTCGACGACATGGAGGGCTCGATCGATCGCCACCGAGCGGTTCAGCAGGAGCAGAGCCGCCTTCTCGCGAATTGCATTCCGATCGAAGCCGATTCGCTGCGACGCCCCGCTCAGCACCGTGAAGAGAGACGACTTCAACAGCCCCTGAAAATCGACGGCTGCAGCCCCGCGCGCGAACCCGCGCAGCTCGGCGAGGAGATCCGCCAGCTCGTCGCGAGTCGCACGCGAGAAGGGTGATCGCCGCCATCGCCGCGTCGCAACCGTCAGGACCCGGTCGACCGGCGCGACGAGCTCGACCAGCTCCCCATAGGGCTCTTCGACGAGCCAGCCGAGCGAGACGCCGGACCCGAGCGCCGTCCTCAAGGCGACGACCGCCGGCATCGTGTGAATCACATCGCCGAGGGCGGAGAGCCGGACGACGAGAAGGGGGGCCGTCGCCGCCCGCGTCACGAGACGGGCCGCTTCAGTTTCGAGATCAGCTCGCTCGTCGAGTGGTTCTTCGTATCCCCCACGATCACGACCTCCCCCCCGTATTCACGGACCACGCCGGCCTCGGGAACCGTCTCGGGCGTGTAATCGGTTCCTTTGCAGTGAACATCAGGCCGGATCTCGCGCAGAAGCGGGGCCACGGTTCGCTCTTCGAAAATCGTGACGTAGTCGACCTCGCCGAGCGCGGCGATGATCTCGGCTCGCTCCTCTGCCGGAACGAACGGGCGCCCCTCTCCCTTGAGCTCGCGAACCGACTCATCGCCGTTGATGGCCACGACGAGAACATCGGCAACCGCTGCGGCACCTCGCAGGTAGCGGACATGGCCGACGTGAATCAGATCGAAGCAGCCGTTGGTCAGAGCGACCGTCTTCCCGGATGCCCGCTCGCGCTCGAGCGCCCGGATCAGCTCCTGACGATCGAGAATCGGAGCGCTCATGCAGGTTCACGGAGCGAAAGGCTCATGCCAGATCCTCATCGTGCGAGATGGCGTATTCCAGTTCGGCATTCGAGGCCGTCGCGGTTCCCATCTTCATCACAACGATCCCACCGGCATAGTTCGCAAGCTTGGCCGCCTCGCTGTAGCTCGCGCCGGCGGCGAGGGCGAGAGTGAAGGTCGCAATCACCGTATCGCCCGCCCCCGTCACATCGGCGACCTGATCGCTGCCCCAGACAGGAATGAGAAGCGGACTCGACGCACCGCGCTCGAAGAGTGCCATGCCACGGCTTCCCCGGGTGATCAGCACTGCTTCGGCGTCGAGACCCTGCTGGAGCGACTGCCCGACGAACGCGAGGGTGTCGCCGTCCTCGCTCTCGTACAGCGACATTCCTGCGGCAGCGGCGGCCTCTTCTTCGTTCGGTGTGGCCACGGTGACGTCGGGAAAGCGAAGCAGGTCATGGCGCGAATCGAGTGTCACCGGCTTGCCACGCGAATAGCCGGTGAGATTGGCAGCGAGCATCGGGGTCACCACACCATGGCCATAGTCGGAGATCAGCGCCGCTTCTCCGATTCCCATCTGATCGCGAAGCAGCCAGGCGAAGCGCTCCACTTCGTCATCGCTGAGAACCACCCTCTCTTCGATGTCGTAGCGGACGATCTGCTGGAGCGCGGCGTGCGGCATCCCGCCGAGGATGCGCACCTTCGTCGGCGTCGTATAGCGATCGAGCCGGAGGATTCCGCTGCAGTCGACTCCCTTCGCCGTGAGCGACTCCAGGAGCAGGTTGCCCGCCGTGTCGTTGCCCACGACCGACACCGGGATCGGCACGCCTCCAAGGGTCAGAATGTTGTGAATCGCGTTGCCGCCGCCCCCGAGCAGCACATCGTCGCGATACTGGCGAAGGATCAGGATCGGCGCCTCACGCGAGATACGCTTGGGGCTTCCATAGATGAAGCGGTCGGCCACGATGTCGCCGAATACGACGATGAGCCTCCCTTTCATCCTCCCGGCGAGCTCGAGAAGTCGCGTGCGATAGAACATCGAATGTCAAGAATAGCAAAGATGTGGAGAGAGAGAGGGCAGAGGAACTGAAGGGTGAAGGGTGAAGGGTGAAGGGTGAAGGGTGAAGGGTGAAGGGTGAAGGGTGGTCATTCCCTCCGGGACTCATCCGCCCGACGATCGTTGCGGAAACCGTAGGGACAGTGCCTGCAGCCCGATTCGCAGCAGTAGCCGCGCCGTCTGAGGTACGACTCGGTGAAGACGAACAGCTCTCCTTCCCGGTAGAAATCCTCTCCTTCGATCAGCTCGGTCTCGGGCATGGATGAAGTGTGACCGGTGAAGGGTGACGATGAGAAGAGAAAAGAAGGAGATAGCCCTCACCTTTCCCTCTTCACCCTTCACCCTTCAGAGCGACGCCCTCCAGGTCGGCTTCGCGGAGCGATTCTCGCTCGTCGGACGTGAGAATCGCCTGAAGGTCGATCAGCAGATGGATCTCGTCGTTGTGCTCGATGACTCCGATGAACAGCTCTCCGGCCAGACCGCGGATGATGGGAGGCGACGGAAGAATCGCATCGAGATCGATCGCCAGGATGCGACGAACGTCTTCGACCCTGATTCCCATCACGCCGTCGGCTGTGTCGACGATCAGCACGAGCGGTTGCCCGGCATCCCACGTCCGATCAGGATAAAGACGAGAGCGGAGATCGATGATCGGGATCACCTGATTTCGAAGAACGATGATTCCCTCGATGAAGTCGGGAGCCTGCGGCACCGGAGTCGATCCACTGTACGGCACGATCTGGCGAATGGCCATGATGTCGAGCAGGAACGGCTCCCCGCCGATGAGGAATGCAATCAGCCGGATCTCACGAGGCATGGTCGTCAGACTCGTACACGGAACCGCTTGACTTCCTCGTCGAGACCGCGCATCGCGTCTCCGAGGAGCCCGATCGTGTCGTTCATCTCCCCGGCGGAACGCCGGTTGAGCTCGGCGAGCTCGCGCACCTGCTCCATCGTGTGGACGATCTTTTCGCTCTCCTTCGCCTGACTGGCGGCGACTTCGAAGATCTCGTGGATCATGTCGATCATCCGCTCGGCGGCCCTGGAGATCATCACCGAGCCCGATTTCTGCTCGACTGTGGCCTGCCGGACGTAGCGTGTGACCTCTCGCATCGTCTCGACGGCCTTCAGAATGTGGTCGGAGCCCTGAGCCTGTTGCGTGGTTGCCGCATTGATCTGCTTGACCATTTCCTGGACGCGGCCGATCGATTTCACCACCGTCTCGCTTCCCTGCGCCTGGTCCCTGGTCGCCGAGGCGATCTCCTTGACCATATTGGAAGACTTCATCGCCGAATCGAGAATGTTGTTCAGAGCGCGCCCGGCATCGTGGGACAGATCGACACCCCCTTCGACCAGTTGCGCCCCCGACGACATCGTCTTGAGTGCATTCCCCACCTCTTCCTGAACGGAGCGGATCAGACTCCCGATCTCCCGAGTCGAGCTCGCGGTGCGCTCGGAGAGCTCGCGAATCTCGGCGGCGACCACGGAAAATCCCTTCCCCTGCTCGCCTGCTTGCGCGGCGAGAATCGCGGCGTTCAGCGCCAGAAGATTCGTCTGCTCGGCGATGTCGTCGATGACGTTGAGAATCTTCCCGATCGCCTCCGAGCGCTCGCCGAGCCGGGAGACGACCGCGTTCGAGTCGAGCACGGCCTTGCGGATGTGCTCCATCCCTTCGATCGTCTCGCGAACCGCCTTCATCCCCGACTCGGCGGCCTCCGCGACGGCGAGCGCCAGATCGTACGATCGAGCGGCATTCGACTCCACCTGTCCGATCGATGCGCTCATCTGCTCCATCGATGCGGAGGTGTCGGTGACGAAGTTCTGGAGAAAATCGACGTTCTGATCGACCTCGTTGATCGAGGTCACCATCTCGTTGGTAGCCGAGGACGTCTCTTCGACCGACTGGAAGAGCGAATCGGTGTGACGAGCCACCTCCTCCATCGAAGAGACCATCTCCAGCATCGACGAGGAAGTCTCTTCGGACGAGGCGGAGAGTGCTTCGACGTTCTCGGTGATCTTCTGAATCCCATGGTTGAGCTTGTCGATCGAAAAATAGGCCTCGTCCAGGGCTCCCCCCTGCCGGTCGACGCTCTCGACCACCAGGCGGGAACGCGAGCCGACCGTTTCGACGACCGAACTGAGCTTCGCCTGCGAGCTGGTCATCTTTCCCATCGTCTTCTGAAGGTTCAGAGTCATCCGATTGAACGAGGAGGCGAGGCTTCCGAGCTCGTCGTTGGTCGTGACCGCCGTCTTGCCCGTCAGATCGCCCGCTGCGATCCGGTCCGCCGATTCGACCAGGCTGGAAATCGGGCGGACGATGAGGCGAGCGGCGAGAATCGCCAGCCCTATGCCGACCAGAAGAGCAATCGCGAGCACGACACTATTGATGACCGCGAGACTGCGCACCGCCTTCGCCGCTGCGCGCTGATTCACCGCGACGCGAAAATAGCCGCGCGGGGTCGCGGCCGCATCGTCCGCCTCGTCGCGACTCTCATAAAACGGTCGCACGAAAACGACCAGTGGCTGACCGTGGGCATCGACCGTCGCCTGTCGCGGCGAGTCGCGTGCCGGCCTCGCCGAGCGCAGCGCCTCGGGAATCTTCCCTGCAGCGGTCGCCGCCAGAATGGTCCCGTCCGCCGAGAGGAAGTCGGCGTATTCGACGTTCTCGTTCTTCCTCAGGTCTGCCGCAATCGCATTCAGATCGTCCGTGAGTCCGAAGATCACGTAGTAGCCCGCAGTCGAAGCGATCGTATCGGCGATCGATTCTCCCTGGGCGACGGTTTGAGACAGACTCGTCCGGCGAACCTGAATCTGCTCGAAGCTCAGAATCAGCACGGCGATGATCAGGGTCAACACCGTCACCGCAACGATGAACTTCGTCCGGATGGGGAATCGAGTCGTCGTCTCTCCGCTCGAGCCATTCATGGATGCGTGCAGTGTAATCGAGGGAAGAGGCTGGAGACTAGAGGCTGGAGGCTAGAGGCTGGAATGAGAGACTCGGGGCTCGAGGCTCGAGGCTCGAATGAGAGACGAGACACGAGAGGCGAGAGATGAGAGGGGGAGCGGCGAGTGACTGGACCCTCGAGCCTCCACCCTCGAGCCTCCAGCCTCCAGCCTCTACTCCTCCGGCACCACTTCGTCCAGACGGAACAGCGACGCGCCGGCGCGGATCTCATCGCCGGGATGAAGGCGGGCGTTTCTCGCGGGGAGGGTGTTGAGGAACGTCCCGTTCCGGCTCCCGAGATCGCGCAGCCGGATTCCTCCCTCGGGATCGTGCGAGACCGCAAAGTGCTTGCGCGAGAGGTAGTCGTCTTTGACCGGCAGCGTTCCTTCTCTGCCGATGATCAGCCCCTCGTCAGGGATCTCGAAGCGTTTCCCCTGACACGGCCCCTCGAGACAGACCAGCAGGAAGTTCTTCGCCTCCACGCCCGGCCGGGCCGCCCTCCGCATCAGCTCGGGCGGCGCCTCGAACATACTGCCGACCTCGAGCGAGAGCGGCTCGACGGGAATCCCGGCTTCCGACACCGGCTCGACGCTGATGATCGCGCCTCCGGCCCGAACGATGTGCACTCCATCGCCGAGGGCGACCTCGGTGACCGGCTCGCCGTCGAGAAAGGTCCCGGTGTGCGAGTCTTCATCGCGAAGAATCAGATCGCTGCGACGGCGGGAGATCGAGCAGTGCCGGATCGACAGCTCCGCGTCGTCGATCTCGATGTGCGAGGCCTTCCGACCGATGAAGAGCGGATGCTCGCCGATCGTGAACACCGTATTGACCGACTCGTCGGCGCCGCGTGCGATCACCCGCACGCTGCGCGGGCCGCTGAAGGTGAACGACTCTGCGAGGATCTTCTCGACTCTCTCATCCGTCCGCGGCGTATCGGAGATGCGGAACATCCTCATGTCGATCTCTTCGAGATCATCAGGGTCGATCATCCGCGAGAGCAGGGCGGCACGGCTTCCGGACAGCCACTCGCCACAGGTGCAGCGCGCAATGGCGATCGGAAGCTTCATCGCGACAGAGGCAGGAACGTCGTAGGCCTGGTTGCATTTCGAGCATCGCAGCGCGGGCATTGCGGGATGATACCAATGTTGCATGACGATTGGAGAGGGTCGCGTGGTCGGAATGATGCGATGCATGGCCTGACTCGGCGTCCGAGAGTTCGCGAACGGCTCCGCGGAAGGCGAGCGTGCGGGGTGCTTTTCCAGCGAGCCGGGCGCGCATCGACTTTCCATATTCCTGCATTGCCAGCCGAGAAGAGTGCTGGGTATACTACGCAATCTTTTTGAGCAGGCAGGGTGCCCTAATGCGGGATCTAGATCCTCAGATTCTCCGGGCCATTCAATCCGTCTCCGAACTTCTCGGCCGAAGACTCGAGCTGACGACCGCCGGAGCGGAAGACAATGGCGGCATCGTCTCGCGGACCGAGCACGGTGAGCTTCTCTCCATCCGCACCATCGACGGTCGCGGCTACTCCGCCCACGAGCGGCGCTTCCTCGGCGAACTGCTGGGGTTGATCCAGAAGAGTCTGATCGCGGATGAGGAACAGGAAGCACTCGACAACCGGCTGCGTGCCCTCGAGCGCGAGAATGTCGATCTGACGATGAAGAATCGCGCTCTCGCCGAGGCCTCGTCGCGCGATGCCCTGACCGGCCTCTACAACCGCTGGTACGTGCTCCAGAAAATCGAAGAAGAGCTCAATCGCTCGTGGCGTCACGGCTCACCGCTGTCGCTGCTGATGATCGACCTCGATCACTTCAAACAGATCAATGACTCGTATGGCCATCCGGCCGGCGATCAGGTCCTCCAGGCCATCGGTCACGTTCTCCGTGACAGTTGCCGCATCTACGATATCCCTGGGAGATATGGCGGCGAGGAGTTTTGCCTGATGCTCCCCGAGACCCCCGTCAACAACACCATGCCGGTAGCGGAGCGGATTCGCCGGCGCGTGGAAATGACTTCGTTCAACTGTGCTGATCTCTCCGTCCGCATCACCACCTCGATCGGCGTCGCCGGGCTCGAGAGCGTTCCCGACGAAGCCCTCTTCGGTGCCTCCTCGCTCATCGAGCGAGCCGACCGCGCCCTCTATACCGCCAAGGATCGAGGCCGCAACCGCATCGAGCTCTGGACACCCTCGCTCGTCAGCCGTTCGTTCGCAGTCGCCGAGCACTGAGGCTCGGGGCTCGAGGCTCGGGGCTCGAGGCTCGACACGAAGAGGCTGTAGCGGCGCAGTGGCGTCGCCAGTGAGCTGGCGCCATCGGTTGTTTGCACTGGGCGGCGCGTGAAGCCATTGCCGTCAGCACTGCGGGAAGCCCTCTCTGGCGTCCCGCTCGCAAATGGTTAGCCCCCACTTTCTCGCCTCTCGTGTCTCGAGACTCGAGCCTCGAGCCTCGAGTCTCGCCCCTCACTCCCGCCCCATTCACGCCATTCCCCTTGACTTCCGCCCGATTACCGCCTATCTTGTCTGGAGGAGAAACCGAGTGTGAAGTATCTCACCGAGCGGCAGAAAGAGATCCTCGAGTTCATTCGGAGGTACCAGAAGAAGGAGGGCGTAGCGCCCACCCATCGGGAGATCTGCGAAGAATTCGGCTTCTCCTCGTACGGTACCGTCTACAAGCATCTCTCGCTCCTGCAGCAGAAGGGCTTGATCCGGCGGGACTGGAATCAGAAACGCGGCGTCGAGCTCGTCGAAGAGCCGGAGGCCGCGCCGCGCGTGCGTGAGCTGCCATTGTTCGGCTACATCGCTGCGGGCAGGCCGATCGAGGTGGCTCCCTCCGACGAGAGGATCGCGGTTCCGGAAGAGCTGACCAGCCGGGGCGAGAACTATGTGCTGAAAGTGAGAGGCGACTCGATGATCGACGACGGGGTCTACGACGGCGACTTCGTGATCATCGCCAGCAGGCAGGAAGCGCAGAACGGAGAAATGGTGGTGGCCCTCGTGAATGGAGAGGTCACTCTGAAGCGCTTCTACCGCCACGGTGACCGCATCCGCCTGCAACCGGCGAATGTCGCGATGATGCCGATCATCGCCCCGGCGGCGGATGTCTCGATCCAGGGAGTGGTCGTCGGGCTGATGAGGCGTTTCTGAAGAGAACGAGACAGAGGGAGGCTGTCATGGACATCGTATTGAAACTGCGTGAACTGAGAAAGATGAGAAAACTGACGCAGCGGGAAGTCTCGCGTCTGACCGGGATCAGCGAAAAGACGATCAGCTCGCTGGAAACCGGGTCGAGGATCGACGGGCTGAAAATCCGGCAGCTCCGCAAGCTGCTCGCCGTCTATGGAGTCAACGAGCGCCAGTTCTTCGGCCGCGAGCTGGAGAGCGTCCTCGATTTCTGGGCCGTCACGCAACGCGACAAGGCGGTGGTACACCTGGCCGAGGAGATGGAGCAGCTTCCACTCTCGATCCAGCGCTCCCTGTTCGAAAAATTTCAGCTTCTGGTCGACACCGCCTACGACGTTCACGCGATGGAACCGCATCCCTCATCCACCCATCCGGCGGCCGCGAGCGACTGGCAGATGCTCACCTCGCGCAATTGAGAGGGTCGAGGCTCGGGGGTCGAGGCTCGGGGCTCGAGGCTCGGGGCTCGGGGTTGGGCTCGGGGTCGGGGGTCGGGGGCTCGACAAGAGAGAGGTACTGTAGCGCCGCAGTGGCGTCGCCAGTAAGCTTGCGCCGTCGGTTGCGCGTGCGGTGAAGCCATTACCGTCAGCATTCCGGGAAGCGTCTCTGGCGTCCCGCTCGCAAATGGCTCCTCTCGTCTCTCGTCTCTCACCCCTCGTCTCTCACCTCTCGTCTCTCACCTCTCGTCGAGCCTCGAGCCTCGAGCCTCCAGCCTCCAGCCTCTAGCTACCTGGCCTCCCCCGCCCGGCGTCTCCATACCCCGGCACCCCGAGGATCGCCGAGCGCGTCGAGGGTCTTCGCCGCCAGAAGGTACGACCTTCTTCCCGGGCTCGCAGCCGCCATCTCCTCGAGCATTCGATGACCATCGGCGGTCCGCTCCTGAAGGAAGTAGATGAGTGCCAGATTCGCGTAGGCCTGACGATTCGATGGAAATGCGCTGATCTCCTGCCGGAAGGCTGCCTCCGCTTCGCGCGTGCGATCCATCCGCGCGAGGAGATCTCCTCGCAGAAACGCGAGATTCTGCATGGGCGGCCCGTTCCGCGCCATGATCTCCTTCTCGAGCGCCACGGCGACAGCCAGCGCCTGGGCGAGCTCGCCGCGCGCCGCATGGATCTGAGCCAAAAGCAGCGTACCGGTCAGACGATGGCTCTCGAACGCAGCGGCCGCCCTCGCTTCGCGCTCGGCGCGCGGAAGATCGCCGCGAGTCAATGCGATCTGCCCCGTCAGCTGATGCGCCGCAGGGCGGTTCGTCTCCATCGCCAGAGCGGCATGCGCCTCGGCCTCGTCGAAGCGTCCCAGTTTTTCGAGCACGGCTCCGAGCGAGAGGGCGAGCTCCGGTGCGAGGCTCGGAGCAACACGGATCGCGTGCTGATACGTTTCGGCCGCTTTCTCGAGCTCGCCCACCTCCTCCCAGGTCATCGCCAGACGGTTCCAGACGTCGCTCCAGTTCGGGTTCTTCTCGAGGATGGCGGTCAGTGCCCGAATCGCGTCGTCGAATCTCCCCTCACTCGACAGACTGAAGGCTCTCTTCACCTCTTCGATGTCGCCGATGCGGTCCTTCGGATCGGGCAGATCGGACGCCATCGTCGGTCTCGCGGGACTGAGATACCCGAGTGCCGCGAGCTTCTTCGCCTCCTCGGGATCGATGGTCTCCGGTACGGTGATTTCACGCCCGTATTCCTCGAGCTCATTCCGCATCGCGGCGGCGACTCGGCGCTCGGTTGAGAGCAGATCATGCTTCTCCGCCGGATCCGCGGTCAGGTCGTAGAGCTCCGGCCGCGGCGCATCGATGTAGTGGTATTGACGGCCGGCGAGCGAGCGTAGATCGCTCCATCCGAGGTGAATCCGCGGGTAGAGAGTTTCCGAGAAGACGCGACGCTCGGCGGGAGACTTCTCCTGGGCGAGCGCCACGAGCGATTTCCCGCGGAGGCCCGCAGGAAGCTTCGCTCCCGTGAGCTCCGCAATCGTCGGGAGAATGTCGATGAGCTGCGCGGGCGAGACGACGCGCTTTCCTCGCAGCTCACCCTTCGGAAGCTTGACGATCAGGGGAATGTGGATCGCCTCGCGATAGAGAAAGATTCCGTGCTCTTCCTCACCGTGATCGCCGAGCCCTTCGCCATGATCCGACATCAGGATCACGACTGCCTTTTCGTAGATTCCGCTTTTTTCGAGGTAGTCGATGAAACGACCGACGATCCGATCGGATTCGGCAATCTCTCCATCGTACGGATCGGCGTACCGGCTGCGGAATGGCTCGGGCGGCTCCCACGGCGCATGCGGCTCGAAGAGATGGAGGAAGTAGAAGAACGGCCTGTCTCCCTGCTCTCCGATCCACTGTTCGGCGATCGTGACACTCTGCTCGCCGGAGCGCTGGAGGCTTCCGACCGCGATGCCCGGCACTACGGAGATCGCGTCGTCATAGGCGTCGAAATCGGAGGAGATCCCGGTCGCGGTTCGGAGCACGTACGCCGACACCGCGGCACCCGAGCGGTAGCCTGCCTCGCGGAGCAGTGCGGGTATGGTTCGATGCCGCGCCGAATCGAAAGCGTAGCCGATGTTGTCCCTCACTCCATGCTCCTGCGGCAGCAGTCCGGTGAGCATCGACAGATGCGCCGGCAGAGTCAGGGGACAGTGGGTGTAAGCATTGTCGAAAACGAGCGCGTCGGAGGCGAGCGCATCGATGTGCGGTGTTTCGACTCCCTGGTAGCCGTACAGAGGGAGGCGGTCGGCGCGCAGAGTGTCGATCGAAATGACGATGACCGGCGCACCCGGATGCAGGATCGTCCGCGGCGCGTCACCTTCAGTCTTCCGGCAACCGGCGATGCTCAGCAGACCGGCGAACAACAACGCCGCTCTCCACCCAATTCGGCGATTCACCCCCCGTTTCACGGACAACCACAACCGACCCCCGGCATCATTTCTTTCTCCCCCCGGGAGAGCGGGCGTCCCGCGCCCGCCCCTGTCGCACCCGCGACGATGCAACCCACCCACCGCCCCTCGTAGGGAAGAAGCATTTGCGCGAGGACCGGAGCAGAGGGCTTGCAACGCGGCAACGCAGCGCAATAGCTTCGTCCGGGTGCTTGCCATGAGCTATCCCAGCCTGCGCGGAGAGCGGGCGTCCCGCGCCCGCCCCTGTCACAACACGCGACGATGCAACCCACCCGCGGGCGCCAGTCTCTTCTGGTATTCACCTTGCTGGTGATCTAGAGACGAGGACCGGACCGCAGTCCGGCAAGTGAAGGAGGCGACCGATGGCCGAGATTCGCGTCGAGCGAAAAAAGGGAATACCCGCGTGGGCCTGGATCCTGATTCTTCTTCTCATCGGCGCCATCGCATGGTTCGCATACACCATGGTGGGATGAGAACCGCGGGGGCCGGCGGCGCGTCGTGTGTGAAGTGATGCGTATGGTGCATTCCGTGAAATGAGACGTCCGAATCAGGAAGGAGCGAGGCAATGGCTGAAAGAAAGCATGAAGTTGCCGGAGAACCGAGGCTTCGCCGCCTCGACGAGATGCCGAAGTACCGAGTCGCCGAAGGCGAGCCCGACATTCGTGGATGGGACGTGGTTTCATCCGACCAGAAGAAAATCGGAAAGGTCCACGAGCTCGTCGTCGATACCGAGAGAATGAAGGTCCGGTATCTCGACATCGAGCTCGATTCGAAGATCCTCGGGATCCCGGAGAAAAGTCACGTGCTCGTGCCGATCGGCGGCGCCAATCTCGACGATGACGACAGCCGCGTCTACGTCAATCATCTCTCGTCATCGCGGATGGCGGCGATTCCGCCGTACGATCATCGACCGATCACCAGCGACTACGAGACGACGATCCGCGGGCTCTTCACCGAGTCGGAGGAACAGACCGACCGTGTCGAGCGTCCCGACTTCTTCGAAGACGAGAAAGAGCGGAGCTTCTGGGGCCGGCGAAGAGCGGGTCGAGAAGGGAAGGCCTACATGACCCCGGTGGACGAGGCGCTGCGCGAACCGGGCGACGATGAGGATACTGTTCGACGATAACGCATTCTCTGCCGTCATCCCAAGCCAGGTGATTGCACCACCTGCCGCGTCAACCTGAGCGCGAGGCGGACGGGTGGGTGTGAGTGAAGGATCTGCGTTCTTGGACGGTTGCCGATCGCAGATCCTTCACTCACACCTCCCCCCGCCCTCGTTCAGATGACGACGGGGCCCATGTCTGGGAGTCCCGGGCCAGCGGGAACTGCGGCCGAAGAGCCGCGCTCCCGCGCCACCTGACGACCGGCTACTTCTTTCGTTTGTACGCGATCTCCATCATCATGAAGGGCTTGCCGTCGGGACCCGGCGTCCACATCTCGAAGGTGTGATGATCGTTGTCGACGATCTTCAGCTTCTCGGTGATCTGCATCGTTCCCTGGAATGGATCCTCCATCGTTCCGGTCAGCTCGATCCCTCTCTCTTTTTCCTTCCCTTTTCCCGTGGCCACCATCACTCCGGTGCTCATCGAGTCCATCCAGGTGGAGAAGTACTCCTTCTTCGTGTTGTCGTAGCCCGAATAGCCGATTCCATGGAACTTCTGGTCCATGAAACTTCCGTCGAAGCGCTGCTCGACGTAGCGGCCTCCGAGAACCCACTGGTGCTCCGAGGTTCCGCTGCTCTCCATCGCAGGCGCTCCCGGCTGCATGTAGCTCTTCACCACCACGTTCCAGCTTCCGATGATCGGCTCGAGCATCTTGTGCCCCTCGCCCGGCGTGGAGAGTTTGGCATACGCCTCCATCATCGCCTTCTTATCCATCGGGGGCGACTGAGCGCTCTTCTGTTCCCCGGCGGACACCGCCGTCACGGCAAACATCGCCACCAGGGCGAGACTGAACCAACGAGAGACTTTCATTTTTCGACTCCTTCTCATTCGTAATTTCGACTTCGGATGAGGAGATTCTATGGCGCCGCTGCGGGAACACCAAATTTTCTACTCCCTGTAGAGCGCCAAAGGGCTTGACTTCGGCGGTCGTACATCGGCGATACGCGGCTGAATCTCAAGGCAGCGAGCCATGGCGGGACGCACGAGCACACCGAGATGGATTCCGGCATGCCGAAGACACGACGGAGTACAATCGCCGGCGTGCAGCCGGACATCTCGAGACTCGCCTTGTCCACTTCGGCCACCTCGTCAACCTAGTCCACCTGGTTTCCTCACGCCGTCTCCGGCAGCAGCGTTCCCTTCCGCTCTCCGCGCAGCGCGACGAAGGCGCGACCGACAACGAAGAGCGCGAGAACGATGAGTATCAGCGAGGTGATGCTGTTGACCAGCTCGACGGTTGCACCGCTCTTCTTCGCCAGCTCGAAGTTGCCGATCATCAGACGCACCAGAGCCCAGAGCGTCGTCGTCAGAACGAAGGCCATCGGAATGAGGGTGAAGGCAATCCTTCGTCTCGCCTGGTAGA
>DATKDP010000045.1:0-3429 GCA_035546335.1 Thermoanaerobaculia bacterium
CCTCACGCTCGGCGACCGCGCCTGCTACATGGGATTGCAGCAGGATGACGGGTCGGTGCGCGAAGAAGAAGCGGCCTTCGAGCTCTGTGACAGGCTGACGCTGATCGGACAACAGGTACGGCTCCAACGGGCGATGACCGACTTGATGGCTCTTTCATGTGAAGGCGATCCGGAATGCACCGACCGCGACACCGTCAACCTGATTGTCCGCGCCGAACCTGTGACCCCATTAGCGAGTGCTCAGGGCAACCAACGCCTTTCTGAATTCTGAATTCTCAATCCTTCAGCCCGCGCCCCCCTCACTCCCGTGGAGTTCTTCAGGCCCAATCCCATCCGCCCTCCACGGTTCACTCCGCCATATGGTCTGTCACAGCTCCATAATCTGGTCCAGAAAATGCTATGATTCAGGCCATGAAAGAGATGTCGATTCAGGACCTGAAGGCCAGACTTTCAGCGGCGGTCGCCGAAGCGGAGTCGGGAAGCAGAATTCTGATCACAAGGCACAGTCAAGCGGTTGCGCAACTCGGTCCACCCGTGCAGGCACACGTGCGGCGAGGGCCGAGGGTGGGAAGGGGTGGGCTCGCTCCGGCTCTTCGTCGCGGAACCAGGGGACGGTATCTAGCCGTCCTGCTCGAGGATCGAGGCGGGCGTTGAGCGTCGCCCCTGATTCAGTGCGCCAACGAAGGCTCTACCTCGACACGTCGGCATACCTCTGCATCCTGCTGGCGGAAGATGGATGGAAGGAGCTCGCCCGCGAGACCGAGGGAGCCGAGCTCCTCTCGAGCGTTCTGCTGGTTCTGGAAGCCAGGCGAAATCTGGTCCGACTGGCCCGGGAGGGAACGCTGACGAACCCGCAATTCCGGGAGTGCCTCGAGCGGGTGGACCTCGACGCGGAACTCTTCGCGCTACATGAGCTGACCCTGGAGTTGTGTCAGTCCAACTCGATGCCCGTCGTCACGACCCCCAGATCGCTCGATCTCGCCCACCTCCGGACCGCGCTCTCATTCCATCAGGCCGAGCCCCTCGATCGATTCGTGACGATCGACGATGCTCAGAGACAGTCAGCACGGGAGATGGGCCTTCCCGTCTGACGGAGATGGCGGATCGTCGTATGCGTCAAGCCAGGCCGACCCGCCCCAGCAGCCGCTCGAGCTCGGGTTCGCCCCGCAGCGCGTCGAATGCCGGATCGACCCCGAGAAACACCAGCCGGTGGGATCGAATGTCCAGCGCTTCATGGAGCGATTGCAGTGCCGCAGCGCGGTCATCGAGCGCGAGCTGGATCGCCGCGATCTCGTATGGCTGGACGAATCGCTGCGCCCGGTCCGCGAGCAGACGCTCGAGAATTTCGCGCGCGGAGCCCGAATCGCCTCCAGCGACCAGCGCACACGCCTGCGCGGCCAGCGATTCGATCCACGACGCTTTCATCGATACAGCGCTGCGCGCCTCGATCAGCGCGTCATCCGTCCTGCCTGTAACACGCAGCACGTGCGACAGCCAGATGTGCGTGAGGCCGAACGAATCATCGATCGCGAGTGTTCTGCGCAGCTGCTCTTCCGCGGCGGCGTAGTCGCGGCTCATGTACAAGCACCATCCCGTCGCCGCATTCGCGATGAGCGAGAGCGGATCGAGCTCCACGGTACGATGGAACTGTGCGAGCGATTCGTCGAAGCGTCCGAGAGCTGCAAGCAAGTTCGCGTAGAACTGATGTGCAATCGGATAATCTTCCCGCAGCGCGATCGCCTTTTTGAACGACTCCGTCGCCCGTGCCGTGTCCCATCGATGATAAAACAGCGCGTAGCCGAGCGATGCATGCGCCTCGGCGAGCATGTCGTCGATCTCGAGCGCCCGCATTGCAGCGGCTTCCGCTTTCGGGAACGCATCGCTCGGCGGAAGGAGGCTGTAGAAGCCGAGGATGTTGTAGGAATCCGCAAGGCCCGCATATGCGAGCGGATATCCAGAATCCTTCTCCAGCGCCTCACGAAAGCTTGTCACACTCCGATGGAGCGCGGCCTCGCTTCGTTTGTTCCATTCGAAGCGGCCACGCAGATACGCGTGATACGCCTCGGTGTTCCCTGTGTGCCGCCGCCCGAGGCGCTCACGCTCATCCTCAGTGAGGCGGATCCGCAGGCGATCGGAGATTTCGGACGCGATCTCCTCTTCGATCGCGAAGATGTCCTCGGCAGAGCGGTGATAGCGCTCGCCCCACAACTGGCGCCCGTCGACGACGTCGGTGAGCTCCGCTGCGATCGTGAGCCGGTCACGTCGCTGCTGCACGCGGCCGCTCAGCACGAGGCGGACGTTGAGTGAAGCTCCGGCAGCCTGCGGGTCGACGTGCGAGCCCTTGTATCGGAATACCGTGCTGCGGGCCACCACGCGCAGCGCCGGCAATTGCGAGAGCTTGCCCATGATGCTCTCGGTTATGCCGTCGCTGAAGTATTCGGCATCCGGATCGGAGCTCGCATTGTCGAACGGAAGAATTGCGATGGATCGAGCATCGACTGCCTCGGCTCGAGGGACCGCACCCGTGCTGCTGATTGCGCGCAGGTCGAACGCGAGATCGCGCGCCGACTGGTAGCGGTCCTCGGACGACTTGCTGAGGCATCGTCTGATGATCGATACGAATTCGTGAGGTGCCGCCGCCTCGAGCGGCCCGAAGGCCAGGTCTTCCCGGAGAATCGCAGCGACGGTCTCGGCCTGACTCGCGCGGGCGAAGAGCCGTGCGCCGGAAGCCGACTCGAAGAGGATCGAGCCGAGGGAAAAGATGTCGCTGGTTGCGGCGGGCTTCTGTCCGCGAAGCTGCTCAGGAGACATGTAGGCGACCGTCCCCATGATCTGCCCGGGTTGCGTCAGCATGCGCTCCGTCTCGCCAGCGTCATCGACTTCCGCGAGCTCAGAAAGCCTGTTGGAGGCCAGGCCAAAATCGAGAATCTTGATCTGTCCGTCGGACGTCATGAAGATGTTCTCCGGCTTGAGATCGCGATGGACGATTCCCTTCGCATGTGCCGCCGCGAGACCTTCGGCGACCGAAGCGCCGATCGCAGCGGTTCGGCGCCAGTCCGGCGCGCCTTGCGTGAGGTGCATCCGCAGCGTCTCGCCTTCGAGCAGCTCGGTCGCGAGGAACATGACGCCGCTCTCGGGATCGGTGTCTAAGTCGTAGACCACGAGAATGTTCGGGTGGGAGAGCGCGGCGATCGCGCGCGCCTCGCGCTGGAAGCGGAGGAGATGGGTTTCGTCCGTGTTGCTAAGCTCGATCATCACCTTGATCGCAACGTCGCGGCCGAGACGATGGTCACGAGCGCGATACACCTGTCCCATCCCTCCGGCGCCGATGGAGGATACGATCTCGAAATGTCCGAGGCGAGAGCCGGGAGCGAGCTGCATCGCGAAGTGCTCATTCTACTGTCTATTCCTCTCTCCCGGCGGGAGAGG
>DATKDP010000046.1:0-49192 GCA_035546335.1 Thermoanaerobaculia bacterium
GAACGGCTCGAGTCCAAACCCCTGACAACATCACTCAGCAGATTCTGCTCCGCTCTCTCAGGCTTGATTCGCTCACTGCGGCGCGGTAGGTAATACACCGCTCCTTCCCTCATCCGCTTGTCCCTGCTCAGCTTGCGACCAAGTCAAGCCCTTTTCTCGTAAACTACCGCTAGCCTCGAGCCTCTAGCCTCGCCCCTCGCCCCTGGTCACCGCCACTTGTCCATCTCCCTCCGTTCTTTTTTGGTGGGGCGGCCGCTGCCACGGTCGCGCCGGATCGGCGTCTGCTCGCCCTTCGGCGTCTCCGGGGTTTCGTCGCGGTACATTGTTCGCGCAACCTCCTTCGATACGGAATGCTGCGGCAGCTCGAGCACGACGACCTTCCGGTATCTCCCTTCGGTGATCTCCACGACATCGCCCTCACGAATCGCAGCGCCCGGTTTCACGCGCTGCCCGTTCAGCCGGACATGACCTCCGCGGCAGGCCTCGGTTGCGTCCGAGCGCTGCTTGAAGAGACAGACCAGTTTCAGCCAGTGATCGATTCGATGACGTTCCATAGTGCGAGGGGCGAGGCTCGGGGCTCGAGGCTCGAGGCTCGAAAAGAACGAATTGCAGATGGCAGATTACAGATGGCAGAGACGGAAAGCGACTCCCCAGGCTCCCCGCCTCTCGTCTCTCGCCTCTCGCGAAGCCTCGAGCCCCGAGCCCTGAGCCCCGCCTCTCCCGTCAGACGTTCACGAACTTCCGGTAATCGACGTTGAGAATCAGTCCGATGCCCATGAAGAACATCATGGTCGATGAGCCGCCGTAGGAAATGAGAGGCAGAGGAATGCCTGTCGTCGGCAGCAGGCCGATCTGCATGGCGACATTGATGACGACATGGAAGATGAAGAAGGAAATGACGCTGACGACGAGGAAAGTTCCCCCGCGATCGCGCGACGCTTTGGCGATGAAGAACGATTCGAGAATGAGGAACAGATAGAGGGTGAGGACCACGACGACGCCGACGAATCCCCATTCCTCGCCGAGGACGGCGAAGATGAAATCGGTGTGGCGTGCCGGGAGATACTCGAGCTTCGCCTGCGTTCCCTGTTTGAATCCCTTGCCGGTGATTCCGCCCGATCCGATCGCGATCTTCGCCTGCGTGACCTGATAGCCGGAGCCGAGCGGATCGCGCTGGGGATCGAGGAAGATGACGATGCGCTCCTTCTGATACGGCTTGAGAGCGAAATTCCAGGCGAAGGGGAGAGCGATCGCTACGAGGAGAATCGCGACCAGCCAGTAGCGCGGCCTGATGCCTCCGAAAAACATCGCCGCGGCGATGAGCGGAAAATAGCTCGCAGCCGTTCCAAAGTCGGGCTGAACGACGATCAGCAGGAGCGGGCCGGCGATGATTGCCGCGACGATCCCGAACGATTTCCAGTCGAGATAGGCGCGATCATTGGAATTGAAATAGCGCGCGAGAACGAGGGCAGTGAAGATTTTCATGAACTCGGAGGGCTGAAACTGAAAAGTGCCGATGTGAATCCATGACTTGACGTTCGCAGTCGTCTTGCCCCAGATGAGAAGGTAGAGCAGCAGGATCATGCCGATGGCATAGAGAACCGGTGCGATGTCGTGCAGCACGTGATAGTCGATCGCCAGGAAGAGAATCATGAGCATGATGCCGATCGTCACCCAGACGATCTGACGCTGGAACAGCGGCGCATCCTTCCCGAAGTACGTCGCGCTGTAGACGAGCGCGCAGCCGATGGCCGCGATCACGATCGCCGTACCGAGCAGGTTCAGATCGACGCGGGAGACGGTTCGCGAAGTCAGCATCGTTCGACTCCCGAATCAGCGCGAGGGTGGCGTCTCGCCGGCGGCAGGGAGCCTTCCTTCTTTGAGCTTCTTCAGAGTCTCGGGGTCCTGCAGATCGAGGGTTTTCGTTGCGATGCGGTCTCGGAATCGCGACTCGAACAGGACCTTGGCGAGCGGTGCGGCGTCCGCTCCGCCATGACCTCCGTGCTCGACGAAGACGACGACGACCATCTGCGCATTTTCGTGCGGTGCCATCGCTGCGAACCACGCATGATCGCGGAACTTGAAGGGAAGGCTCTCCGAGCGAACCCATCCATGCTGCGCGATGACCTGAACGGTTCCCGTCTTTCCGGCGACGTCGAGTCCCTCGATCCGGGAGCGGCCTCCCGTTCCACCAGCCTCGTTGACGACCTTCCACAACCCGCTGCGCACGGCCTTCAGCGCGGCGGGGGCGAGATGAACCTCGTGGATCACCTCCGGCACGACGCGGCGCAACGTGACGCTGCCGTCCGGCGCGACGTCCTCGACCGTCTTCAAAACGTGCGGGCGGTAGACCTTACCGCCGTTGGCGATCGCTGCCATCATGTTGGCCGTCTGCAGCACGGTGACGATCACCGGGCCCTGACCGATCGATACGGAGATCGTCTCGCTCCGATACCACTTGCTCTTCCGCTTGGTGAGCGCCCACTCCTCGGATGGAAGAAGACCCGCTTTCTCCCCTTCGAGATCGATCCTGGAGATCTCTCCGAAGGTGAGATTCTGTGCGTACTTTTTGATCCGATCGACGCCGAGGCGGGCTCCGACATTGTAGAAGTAGATGTCACACGAGATTTTGAGCGCCCTCTCGAGGCTCACCGCGCCGTGCCCCTCCCGCTTCCAGCAGCGGAAACGCCGCCCGAAGAATGCATCGCTGCCGCCGCAGTGAAATGTCGTCGAGGGCGTGACCACGCCATACTCGAGCCCCGCCATGGCCATGACGTTCTTGAAGATCGATCCGGGTGAGTAGAGCCCGGAGATCGCACGGTTGACTTCGATCTTGAAAGGGTTGGAGATCAGCGTCTTCCATACCTCCGGCGTGAATCGCCTCGAGTAGACGTTGGGATTGAAGGCCGGACTGGAGACCATGGCCAGAACCTCGCCGCTCCTCGGGTCGAGGGCCACGGCCGCACCGACCATTTCGTTCTCGATGAAATACTGCTCGGCTCGCCGCTGAAGTTCGAAATCGAGCGTCAGCGTGACGTTCTTTCCGGGAACCGGTTCGCGACGGAGAGGAGCATACTCCTCGAGCGAGCGGCCGTGAGTGTCGACGACCATGTACTTCGCTCCGTCTCTGCCGCGCAGGAATCCGTCATAGACGCGCTCGACCCCTTTCTTGCCGATCAGGTCGCGGAGCTTCAGATCGGGATCCTCGGCCATGTCCTTCTCGGTCGCCTCGGCCATGAAGCCGAGCACATGCGCGGCCATCGTGCCGTAGCGGTAGTTGCGGCGCATCACGGGATCGACCTCGAGCATCGGAAACTTCAGCTTGTTCGCCTGGATCTCGGCCACCTGAGAAACCGTGAGCTCCTCGGCGAGCGGCAGCGGCTGATTGAACGGAATCTTTCTCCCTTTATCGATTCTCTCGAGAATGACGCTCTCTTCGACGCCGACCGTGCGGGCCACGAATTGAATCATCCGGCCGCGGTATTCCGGATCCGCTTTGACGAATTGGCGAAGGTCTGCTCGCGAAAGAACGAGCGAGTAGGCCGGCTGCGTATCGGCGAGGATCTTCCCGTTGCGGTCCGTGATCAGTCCGCGCTTTGCGCGTATCTTGACCTCGCGCAGAGCATTCGACTCCGACAGCCCGCGGAATCGATCAGCCTGGACGGCCTGCACGCGCCAGAATGCACCGGTGAGAAAAACGAAGATGACGACCATGGACCACATCAGAATGTTGATGCGGGTATTGGTCAGCTTCTGATCGATTCGGTAGATTCGCATTGGCTCCGGTCCGATTCTTCCCGCTGCATCGTTGCAAACGATACGCCCGCGACCTCGAGCGGCGTCCCCCTGTCGCGTTGTCGTTCCGCCCGGCGCTCCCGACATGGGTAACCGGGAAGTGGCGCGGGCTCATTTCCCTTCGATTGCTACCAGCCACTCGGGCGCTTGGTCGCTTCGATCGGCTCCTCCCGCAGAAACAGGGTGAGAAGCTGATAGAGCATCATTCCGAACAGCGACGTCAGCAGCATCTTCAGCAGCATCCCCTGTCCGAACATCTCGATCCGCTGTTTCAGAAGGATGTTGATCAATACATAGATTACCAGCTCGTTGATGATCACCGAGCCTGCGAGGCAGGCGCCGAAGGGGATGGTTCCCCTGAGGACCAGACGGGCATTGATGTAGGCGACCAGATAGGCTGCGACGGTGAGCGAGAAGGCGTGCAGTCCGAAGATTGCCCCGGAGAAGGCGTCCTGGACCAGCCCTGCCACGACGCCGGCGATGATCGCCCCGATCAGATTCCCTCCCATCGAGTAATAGATCACCAGGATGATGTAGGGATTGAAAAAGGCGAGGGCATTGGGAAACATGCTGTCGAGAAGCGAATGGAGCATCAGGGCGATCAGGAGCCCGACGACGAATCTGAGCCACCTCAAGGCTGGTACCTCACAACCTCCGGCGGAATCTTCCTCGAGTGCAGGATGATGACTTCTTCGAGGCTCATGAAGTCGACGCTGGGAGTGACGGCGATCGATTTGAACAGATCCTTCCCCTCCTCGACGCTCGACACATGGCCGACGACGATGCCCTTCGGGTAGATGCCGTCGATTCCGGCGGTCAGAATCCGATCCCCGGGAGCCACGTCGGTGAGGGATGGGACGAAATCCATCCGCAGTCCTCCGCGGGCGTCGCCGCGAACGATTCCCTGCCTTCGATTCCGCTCGATCAGGCAGCCGACCGAAGCATTCGCATCGATGATGAGTTGAACCTTCGACAGGTCGCGTGTGGTGAGAACGACACGTCCGATGAGCCCGTCGGCGTTGACGAGCGGGTCGTTGATCTCGACTCCGGCATCGGACCCTCGATCGAGGATGATCGACTTGAAACGCCCCGAGGTGTCGAGCATGACGATCTTCGACAGAAGCGTCGGCATCGAGAACTGTTCGGAGTAGCCGAGAAGCGCGCGCATCCGGGCGAGGTCGCCGACCGAACGGCGAAGCATCAGATTGTCCTTGGCCAGCTCCTGCACCTCGCGACGGAGCTGGAGGTTTTCGCTGACGGTGCGGCGCATGTCGAGGTAGCCGTGGTAGATGTCGGAGGCGTTCACGCCGACCCAGTTCACGAACATGGGGACGGGAGAAAAGATGGTCATCACGCCGCGCTCGAAGAGAGTTCGCGTCTCGCCCAGAACGCGCGTTCGCGTTCGCGTGCTCGCGCTCATCAGCAGAAAGAGCACGCCGAGGACGATCAGGAGCAACAGGGTGGGTCTGCGTTCGACAGCGACTTGCATTTCCAGCTCGAGAAGCGGTCGTGGTGCCCGGGCGCTATGCCGCCGCGGTCAGCCGGCCCGGCTCTTATTCATGTTCTGCGCCTGAAAATTTGTCGCGGCGCGCGGTGGTCACGGCCCGTGGCGTGTCAGTCGATCGAGATCTTCCGCAGCAGATCGAAATCGGTCAGCATCTGCCCGGTGCCGAGCGCCACGCAGGCGAGTGGATCCTCGGCCAGCGTGACGGGAAGCCCCGTCTCCTCCCTCAGGCGCTTGTCGAGATTCTTGAGGAGGGCACCTCCGCCGGCAATGATGATTCCCTTGTCCATGATGTCCGCAGAGAGCTCGGGGGGGGTGCGCTCGAGCGCCACGCGCACCGCCTCGACGATGGTAGCGACGGTTTCCGAGAGGGCTTCGCGGATCTCCTCGTCCGAGATGACCAGGGTCTTGGGAACACCCTCGACCAGGTCGCGTCCCTTGACTTCCATGGTCAGCTCGTCGTCGAGGGGGAAGGCGGAACCGATCTCCATCTTCACCTGCTCGGACGATCGTTCGCCGAGCAGCAGATTGTACTTGCGCTTGATGTACTGGATGATCGCGTCATCCATCTCGTTGCCTGCCACACGAACCGAGCGTGCATAGACGATTCCTGCGAGAGAGATCACGGCGACGTCCGTGGTTCCTCCCCCGATGTCGACGATCATGTTTCCGGTCGGATCGGTGATCGGCAGCCCGGCGCCAATGGCCGCCGCCATCGCCTGCTCGATCAGGTAGACCTCGGTGGCGCCGGCGCGGAGCGCCGAATCCTTCACCGCCCGCTTCTCGACCTGAGTGATCTCCGAGGGGACGGAGATGACGATCCGGGGTTTGACGAGGAAACTCCGGCCGCCGTGAGCCTTCTGGATGAAGTACTTGATCATCTCCTCGGTGACTTCGAAGTCGGCGATCACCCCGTCCTTCATCGGCCGGATGGCGACGATGTTGCCGGGTGTACGCCCCAGCATCTCCTTCGCCTCCTTTCCGACCGCCTCGACCTTGCCGGTGATCTTGTTCTTGGCGACGATGGAGGGCTCGCGAACCACGATTCCCTTGTTGCGCGCGTAGACGAGCGTATTTGCCGTTCCCAGATCGATCGCCAGATCGTTGGAAAACATCGAGAGCAGTGACTTGACAGGCACTAGAGTTCCTTTTCCTCGATTCCCGCGGGAACGACGCACGCCAAGTGCAAAACGCTTGCCGCGAAAAATCCGATCGTTTCTTCCTGAGAATTAATGACCGCGGCGTCCGTTATTCTTCGACGTAGACGTTCTCGGTTCGGATCGTTCTGTTGCCGGCAGCATCGACCGCCGTGATGACGACTTTGTTCCAGCCGATTTTTTCCAGGCCCATGAACTTCTTGAACACGCCGCTGGTGTCGACGTCGATCTCCGCATCGTTGATGAAAACCGAAGCCCCCGGCTCGACCTGCCCCTCGATCATATAGAACTGCCCGCCGATGTTGAACGGCCGTTTCACGCTCAGCGACGGCGGCGTCTTGTCCTGCTGCAGGATCTGGGGCGAGACACGGCTCGAGCCGACCACACGGAAGCGCCGGAATGTCGAGAAGGGTCCCACTTCTCCATTCTGATCGATCGAGGCGACCCGCCAGTAGAACGGCCCTTCATCGGTCACCATCGTCGTCGCCTTCGTCTGCGCCTGCTGCGAGTCGATCTCCAGCCGCCCGAAGAGTCGTGATCGTGAAACCTGGAGCTGATAGGCACGGGCACCCTGCTGGGCATTCCACAGCAGGTCGACCTTCAGCCCCGGCGCCGCCTGAAATACGCGATTCTCGGCCGGTGAGGTGAGAGCGGGAGGTGAGATGATTCTCGTGACCTCCGAGAGCGTCCCTTCACCCGTGGCGCGGATCTTTTCTCCCGACCCCAGCTGAATCGCCGGGCCGCCCGAAACCGGTGTCACGGACGTGGTGCCCCGCAGACTGAAGATGCGGGCATTGTTCGCGTCGTCGACGTCCACCTGAGCGGTCGACTTCGAATCGACGACGACCTGAGTGCCGGGAGTGTTGACCGTGGAGATCTCGTCGTCGGTGTTCACTTCGATCGAGCCGATCTGCATCTTGACCGTGTTCTGTTTCTTGCTGGTCGCCGGATTCACCAGCGAGTAGATCTCGAGCAGCGCGTTGTGCCCGATCGTGTAGAGAGAGCCGTTGGCGAACATCAGCTCGGCGGTCGAATGATTTCCCGTCTTGACCCAATCGCCGTTGAACAGAGGTGCCCGTACCTCGGCGGACTTCCAGTCGCTTCCCGGCTTCTGGTAGCTCACCTCTCCCTCGACGCTGAGGAATTGGGCATCCGAATCCTGCTCTCCCGGCTGCCGGGCAAGCGCGGCCTGGGCGATGGTTTGCGATTCGACGCCGGCTGAAAGCGCCTCGGCGAAGTTTTCCTCGGCGAGCAGTGCCCGAGCTTCTTCCAGTTTGGCTCTGCTGCGATCGAACTCGCTGCGGAAGTCGCTGAACCGCTCGGATGCGGCCAGCCTGTTGAGCGTGTCCTGAGCATCGCTGATCGCGCTGACGGCTCGGAGCTTCGGATTGTTGTTCCGGTACTGGTAGTAGAAATAGCCGGTGGTGCCGAGGATCACCAGCAGCAGAACCAGGCCGATCTTCTTGAGTCTGTCGATCGAGACGAGGTACCAGTCGAGGTTGACTTCCTGGGCCTGCTTGGTCTTGGGCATAGCGCGATGTTCCCGCGCGCGACGCCGTCTGCGGGAATAACGGTTTATAGCACAGCGATTTGAGGGCGGCAACAGAAGCGCGAATGCGCTGTTTGCGCTCCGCGCTCGGGATCGATTACACTTGCCCGTTTTTCGGGAGCCGCCATCCGGTTCCAGGCATTTTTCGCCCGAATCTCACTGTTTTGACAAGGTCTGGCCCGCCTGCGGCCATCGCGGCGTGCTCTCCGGAGGTTTCTTCCATGCTCAAGGCCATGCGCAGCAGCTTCAAGCAACTGAAGTGGATTCTCGTCTTCATCATTTTCCTCTTCGTGTTGCTGGTCTTCGTCGACTGGGGTGCCGGCGGCCTCGGCGGCGGCGGCGGCGATGAGATGGCGGGTTTCGCTGCGAGAGTCAACGGAGAGACGATTTCGCTCGGCGCCTACGAGCGAGCCCTTTTTTACACCGAAAAGAGCTACGAGCAGATCTACGGACAGAATCTGACTCCCGAGATGCGGCAGATGATGAATCTTCCGGCACAGGTGGTCGCTTCGCTGATCGATCAGACTCTGCTCCTCCAGCAGGCCCGCAAAATGAATCTCGAAGCGACTCCGCAGGAGGTGCGCGAGCGCATTCTAAGGATCGAGGCGTTGAGTCCCGGAGGAAGGTTCGTCGGGCGCGATCTCTACGAGCGTTACGTCACGCTGAACCTCGGATTTCGTTCGGCAGCCGACTTCGAAGATGAAGTCGCCAGGGAAGTGACCCTCACGAAGCTCGACAGCGCGATGGAGAGCTCGATCGTCATCTCGCCGAAGTCGGTGGAAGACGAGTACCGGCGGCGAAATGAGAACGCGACCATCCATTACATCTACCTTCCGGCCGATCGCCTGCTGGCGCAGGCGAGTGCCACTCCCGCCGAGGTCGCGGATTTCTACAAAGCGAACGCTTCGAAGTACGCGCATGGAGAGCAGAAGCGAGTCAAATACCTTCTTGCCGATGTCGGACGAATTCGATCGCAGCTGAAGATCGACGAGCCGGCGTTGCGCGCCGCGTACGAGTCCAACCGGGACAAATACCGGATGGGGGAGTCGGTTCGAGTCCGGCACATTCTGGTTCGTCCCGAGAGTGATGGCGACGAAGCGGACGCCGCCGCCCGCAAAGAAGCCGAGGATCTGGTCGCGAAGCTGGAGGGCGGTGCCGACTTCGCACAGCTCGCGGGTCAGCATTCCGATGATCCCGGCTCTGCAGCCAACGGAGGCGATCTCGGCTATTTCGAGCGTGGCCGGATGGTGCCGGAGTTCGAACAGGTCGCCTTCACACTTCCTCCCGGTCAGACCAGCGATGTCGTCAAGTCACAGTTCGGGTATCACATCATCCGAGTCGTCGATAAGCGCGAAGGGGGATCTCGCCCGTTCGAGGAGGTCCGTTTCCAGCTCGAGCAGCAGTTGCGCGACGAGCGCTCCAAAGACCAGGCTCGAGAGGAGATCACCCGCGTGCGGGCGCGCCTCGACAAGGCGAAGGTGAAATCGGACGAAACGCTTCGCTCCCACGCCACCGAGCAGGTCAGCTACAACGATTCCGGCTGGCTGTCGTCGAAGGATCCGATTCCCGGCATCGGACGCAACGCGTCGCTCGATGCCTGGATTGCCACGGCCAAAGCGGGAGAGCTGGGTCCCGTCACCGACTCGGGCCGCGGCCCGATCGTTCCCTGGATTGCCGAGACGCGGGTCGGCGGTACTCCGCCGCTCGCGGAAATTCGCGCGGAAGTCGAAGCCGATGCAAAGATGGCGAAAGCGAGGGAGGCCGCCCGCCAGGCGCTGGCCGACGCGATTCAGAGCGCTGGAGTCGATGCCGCGGCCACCCGGCTCGGAATCACGGCCACCGAGGCGACGGTATCTCATGATTCGCCTCTTCAGGGAGTCAGCGGCAATGTCGGCCCCATCGTCGATGCTGCTCTTGCCGGTGAGGTGGGACAGACGGTCGGCCCTCTGACCGTCGACCAGGGGGCCGTCGCCTTCAGAATCGACTCCGTGAACAAGTTCGATCCTCAGGCCTTCGACGCAGAGAAGAGCTCACTGCTGACGATGTTGAGGCAGACGGAGCTGCGCAAACTTCGTGCGTCGATGCTGGCGAAGCTGCGCAACGAATCCGACATCGTCACCAACGAGACACTTCTGCGGCAGTCTGAGGTCACGAGCTAGCGAGCTTCGAGGTCACCATGGACTCCCTCATCAATCGCCAGGAGCCGGCAATTCGCGTTCTGATGATGCCTCGGGACACGAATGCCCACGGGACGATCTTCGGCGGAGTCATTCTCTCCTACATCGACCAGGCGGGTGCGATCGAGGCGCGCCGTCAGGGCTGCAACCTGATGGTCACCGTCTCCATGGACAAGATCGTCTTCCACGCTCCCGTTCTCGTAGGGGATCTCGTCACATTCTGGACCGAGACACTGCGGATCGGGACCACGTCGATCACCATCAAGGTCCTCGTCGAGGCGGTTCGCGGCCCGCGCGGTTCGGAGCGCGTCACGGTGACCGAGGCGCAGGTCGTGTACGTGAATGTCGACGACGAGCGAAAACCGACACCGATCCCGAGGTAAGCACAGTCGAACTAGAAACCAGAACCAGCTGGAGGAGGTCAAAGACCGGGCTCGGGCTCGGGCGCGGGCACGGGCACGGGTGACTCACTCGGTTGGGCGCCGGGATTTGATCACAATTTGGTCAGTATCTGTGCGATGCGGTCGAGAAAGGCCTTGTGGTCATGCGGAGAACCGAGATACTCAACTCCGACCAGGTTCAGTCCCGAAGCAGGCAACCAACGCCTTTCCCGAGCCCGCGCCCGAGCCCGAGCCCGAGCCCGAGCCTTTGACTCTCGAATTTCAAATATTTTTGGGTAGTTTCTAGTTTCTAGTTTCTAGTTTCTGGTTTCTGGTTTCTAGTCCTGCTTCTTCGTTCCCCTCGCTTTTCTCAAGCTCTCCAGTCTCTCGGAGATCGTCTTCTCGAAGCCGGCCTCTTTCGGCTCGTAGAACCGCCGGCCGCTCAGCGCAGCGGGAAGGCAGTCCATCGGAGCGGTCTGCTCCTCGAAATCGTGGGCGTACTGGTAGCCGCGACCATAACCGAGATCTTTCATCAACGCGGTCTCGGCGTTCCGGATGTGCAGCGGAACGGGAGGGTTGTCACCTTCCCGCACCTCGTGACGCGCGCTCTCATACGCCCTGTAGACGGCATTCGACTTCGGGGCCTGCGCCAGGTACACCACGATTTCCGCCAGAGCGATTCCACCTTCCGGCATGCCGATGAAATGGACAGCATCCTTCGCTGCGACCGCGAGACGGAGTGCCTCCGGTTCGGCGAGACCGACATCCTCGGCGGCCGCCCGCACCAGCCGTCGCGCCAGATAGAGGGGATCCTCGCCACCTTCGAGCATTCGAACGAGCCAGTAGATCGCGGCATCGGCATCGCCGTTGCGGATCGACTTGTGAAGCGCCGAGATGAGGTTGTAGTGCGCTTCTCCGCTCTTGTCGTAGACGAGTGAGCGGCGTTGGAGAATCGACTTCACATCGCCGGCCTGGAGATCCGCCTCGCCGCTTCCGGCGGTCTCGACCACCAGCTGCAGGCTGTTGAGCGCCTGTCGTGCATCTCCGCCCGAGGTTGCCGCGATGAAGTCGAGTGCCTCCGGCGAAAGCGCCACGTTCCAGCGGGTCACTTCGGGCCGGGCGAGCGCACGTCGCAGAATCTCCAGAATCTCGCCGCGCTCGAGCGGCGGAAGCACGACCACCTTGCAGCGCGAGAGGAGCGCCGAGTTCACTTCGAACGAGGGATTCTCCGTCGTCGCTCCGATCAAGGTGATGTCGCCCGACTCCACATAGGGGAGGAAAGCATCCTGTTGTGCCTTGTTGAAACGATGAATCTCGTCGATGAAGACCGTCGTGCGGCGGCCTTCGTACTGGCGCCGGCTTCGCGACGATTCCATCAGCGCCTTGATCTCCTTGATTCCCGACGTGACCGCCGAGAACGGAACGAATGCCGATCGCGTCGTGCGGGCGATGAGGCGCGCGAGCGTGGTTTTTCCCGAGCCTGGCGGACCCCAGAGGATCAGCGAAGGGACACGGTCGTTTTCGATGGCGACGCGTAGAAATCGGCCGGGCCCGAGAACCTCGGCGAGGCCGACGATCTGCCCGATGCTCTCGGGGCGCATCAGCTCGGCGAGGGGTGCATCAGCCGGGGGTGAGCCGCGCGACGGCTCGGATGCATCGTCATCGAACAGCGAACGGTTCGTCATCGGATCACGAGCCTGTCAGCGACAGAGAAGGGAATAGTCGAGATTTCCTCCCGAGACGACGACGGCGACCGGAGGAACGAGAGTCAGTTTGCGACGGAGCAGAGCCGCTAAGCCGAGGGCTCCGGTCGCCTCGATCAGCAGCTTTGTTCTGTAGATGGCCAGCTTCAGGGCATAGAGCAGCTCGTCGTCATCGACGGTGACGATCCCGGCGAGGCGATCGCGCATGATGGCGAAATTGCGCTCTCCGATCGCGAGTGTTCGTGCTCCGTCGGCGATGGTCTTCGGAGGGTCGATCCGCACGATCTCACCCTTCTCGAGCGACTGCCGGGCATCGTCTCCCGCCGCCGGCTCGACTCCATGAACGCGGATCGAACGATCCGATTCCGTGGCGGCGATTGCGATTCCCGAGATCAGTCCCCCTCCTCCGACGGGGACGACGATCGATCTCACTTCGGGCCACTCCTCGACGATCTCCAGCCCGGTGGTCCCGGCCCCGGCGATGATTCGCTCGTCGTCGAAGGGAGGGATGACGGAAGCGCCGCGCTTTGCGGCAATCTCGTGAGCGATGTCGCCCCGTGTCGCTTCGTTGACGCCCGACTGAACGACCTCGGCACCATAGCTTCGGGTCGCCTCGACTTTCGCCCGGACCGAGCCCTCGGGCATGACAATCGTTGCATGAATGCCGAGAATCTTCGCCGAAAGGGCCACTCCCTGCGCGTGATTCCCGGAGGAGAAGGCGACGACGCCGCGGCGGCGCTCCTCGTCCGAGAGCTGGAGAAGGGCATTCATCGCGCCGCGAAGCTTGAACGAGCCGCTTCTCTGGAGGTTCTCACACTTGAGGCGGACCTCGAGCCCTGCGATTTCCGAGATCGAGCGGGAGGCGAGAAGGGGGGTGCGGTGGACGTAGGGGGCAATGCGATCGCGCGCGGTACGGATCTGGTCGAGTGTGACGGGGAGCACGTTATTTGTCGCTGCCACGACAGTTAGTATAAACTGCCTCCAAACGATTGCTGCGGGCAAGGGGAAACGCAAGCTGCGGCAGGACTTATTTGACATCGGGCCGCGACGGGAGTAAAGTTTTTTCATCAGTCCGTCCCGCGCACCAAGGTCATCTACGGGTTGGAGGATGGGGATATGTGGAGAAGGGTTACCCGCGGCCTGGTTCTGAGCAGTCTTTTCACGCTACTGCTTCCTGCGCTTCACGCACAAGGCTTCATCGGCTCGATCGACTCGCCGGTCGACGGCGAACGGCTCTCAGGCGTAGTCCTGGTCCGGGGCTGGGCGCTCGATGAGCAGCCGATCTCACGCGTCGACCTCTACATCGATGACCAGTTTCAGTTCCCTGCGAATCTGAATCTACCGCGAATCGATGTCGTGGCGGCCTATCCGAACTGGCCGGGGATTCAGACCCGCCAGCCCGGCTTCATCATCGGATTTTCGACGAACCGATTCCCCGACGGCCCGCATACGATTCATTTTCGGGTGACCACGCTCGACAATCGGACCTCGGAGCTCGGGCGGCGCACCGTGGTGATCGACAACTCGATCAACCAGTCGCCCATCGGCTGGATCGACATCCCCGACACCTCCTCCGTATTCGACGCAAACGGCTCGTTCCCGGTGGTCGGATGGGCGGTGGATACCGATGGCGTGGCGCGGATCGACGTTCTCGTGGACGGCCTCAACATGCAATCGGCGATCTACGGTGATCCGCGGCCCGATGTGGGCAACACCTTCCCCGATCTTCCGGCTGCGGCATTCAGCGGATTCGTCGCCAACGTCGACACGACGCGCCTGCTCGATGGCGTCCATACCCTGACGGTGCGCGCGACCGACCGGCTCGGCTTCACCCGCAACATGGGAAGCCGCACCGTTCAGGTATTCAACAACACGAATAATCTGCGGCCGTTCGGCTTTCTCGATGAGCCCCTCCGCGATGCCGAGCTGTTCGGCACCTGCGAGGGCCTCGAGCAGCCGGTCTGCCAGATCTCCCCCTGCACCCCCTTCGACATCGACAATCACCTCACTCCGGTCCGTGGATGGGCGCTCGATCTCGGAACGCGATCGGATACGGGGCGCGTTGCCTACATCGAGCTGCTCATCGATGGCGTGCGCTACTACTCAACCGACGACTGCTCGTTCAACTCGGACCTCGGTGCCTATGTCAACTGTTATGGCTTGACGCGGTTCGATGTGGCGCGTTACTACCCGAACTACCCTGATGCCCCCCGGTCGGGCTTCCTCTTCACGCTCGACGTCGGGGTTCTGATGGCCAGCGGGGTCCGGCCCGGCCTGCACGTGATGAAGCTTCGGGTGGGAGATCAGGAGCAGACGTTCTCCGAGATTCCCGGCACTGCAGGCATCCCGGTGTTCTTCCGCTGCGCCGAGGATCGCAACGACTTCCCCTCGTTCGGATACATCGACTTTCCGACCAGCATGGATTTCGTCGGCGGCACGGTGACGTTCTTCGGTTGGGCTCTCGATCAGAGCTTCGGCGGAGTGCGGAACGTCGAGATTTTCGTCGATGGCAACCTCATGGGGATGGCGGCCTACGGCTCGGTGCGTGCCGATGTGCGAGAGGCCTATCCGATCATTTCGAATAGCCTCCATTCCGGCTGGACCTTCACGCTCGACACACGCCAGCTCAGCGATGCGCAGCACCGGCTCACGGTGCAAGTGGTCGACAATGCGGGCAACAGGACCATCATCGGCTCGCGCGACTTCGTGGTCGACAATCTGCCTTGAACAGCAGCCCTGGAAATCCCGAAAAGCCCGGCTTCGGCCGGGCTTTTTTCGTTTCTCCGTGGCCGAACTCAAGTTCGGCCACTTCCCGCCAGCCCCTTCGGTACTCGTAGGGACGAAGCAGTGAGCCGCGAGATGCCGCATCGGCCTTGCTCGACCGTCGGAAGGCGAACAGCTTCGTCCGGCCCCGGCGAACCGTACGCAATGTAGGCGGAGCCTGTGGCCGAAGTTTGTCCGCTTCGGCCAGCCGCAGCCGGATGCCGTGACCTCTCGCGCGCCGAAGCGGACAACTTCGGTCCTGCCCGAATCGCGGGCGACGAGCTGGACCGAGAGCGCAAGACAGAAAGATCGTCCGGCGACGCGTGCCAAAGGGCTCGCAAGCATGTGTGTGCAACCCCTCACCCTGACCCTCTCCCCATGGTCACGTCGCTGCCTCTGGTAAGGTTGGCTGATGGGGAGAGGGGAACGACCGTCGCGAGATTCGCCTGTCCACGCGATCGGCTACAAGCCGAACTTGTCGCGGATGCTGGGTATGACCACCGCAAGCCCCAGCGAGATGCGCGGCGCATCCGCGACAAAGTTCGGCTACTGACGGCTCAGCCGAAGATCTTGAGGAAGATCACATTGGCGACGAAGTCGTCCTGCGCATTGCGGCCCACCGTCTTGCCGAGATCGAAGCGAAGGATCGTTCCCTTCGGTCCGATGGTCTGCCCTCCGATTCCGACGCCCTGGAAAGGCTCTCTGCGAATCCCCGAGAAACGATCATCCACGAGAGCGTGATCGTAGAACGCTTCGATGCGGAGCTGTCGCGAGAATACGAAGCCGTACGAGAGGTGAGCCATGACGGCGCGCTCGGCGCGCACCGAGCCGGACTGGATGCCGCGCACGCGGGACGCGCCGAAGAAACCGAGCTCGTATTTGGAGAAGCGGTCGAGGTCCGTTCCGCCGAGATAGTCGAGCTCGACTCCGATGCGCTGAAAGTTCGGAAGGAAAAAGGCTCTGGACAGGCTCAGACCATAGCGCGAGAAGTCACGCTGGGATTCGTCGTATTCGCCGAGATCCCCCCACGGCGTCCACGTCGAGCGCTCTCCCCTCTCGTACGAGCCGGCGAGCGAATATCCCGCACGATCGTAGCGAAGGTGAAGAGAGGGAGTGATCACGAAGGTGTCCGAGGGGATCGCAAAATCGACGGCAGTATCCTCCGCGCGCTGATAGCTCTCGTGTGCGAGCTCGACCGCGAGGTCGATTTTTCCGAAACCGAAGATCGGGCGCCCGATTCGCCCGGTCAGCTTGACGGGAAGCGCCTTCACGGTCTCACCTCGATGTTCCTCGCCTTCCCGGTACATCGAATTTTCGAACGGGATGGCGATGCCGAACAGATCGGCACCGACGCTGGTACGGCTGTTTCGGAACGACGGATCCGTGAGGTTCGCCGCGAGGATCACGCCGGCGAAAAAGATGTTGGTCTGGAGACCGCGATTCCAGAGGTCGAAGTTGAAGTAATCGAGTCCTCCGAGCGGAACGACCGGAAACTCGAGTCCAGCGTCGTGGTGCAGTCCGCCGAGCAGAAAGAGGCGCGCCGTGTCGAATCCGTCCTTGACGACGCGCTGGCCGTCGCCGGTGCGCTCGAGATAACGCAGGCCCGCTTCGGTCTCGCGCACCATGCGGTGATCGGAGGCGCTCGCCTGCCGGTGCCGTTCATCGAACGTCTCGGGATGAAGCTCGAAGCGTGAAAGATCGGTCGAGCGCAGAACGACAGTCGCCCGCCCGGCGGTCGAGAGGACCTGCTGGGCGCCGACCGCGACCGGAAGCCAGACGAGCGATGAGCCGCTCGGCTGATCCGCCTCGTGCGCGGTGACCATTGCGCCCGTCACGCTGTCGAACGGCGTGAAGTCCACCCGTTCTTCGTTCGAGAGGATCTCACCGGTCAGATTGAGCTGCACCATGGCGATACGAATGCGCGCCCAGTTCCGCGTATCGATCCAGACGGTTCCACGATAGAGCGGGATGTCGCGTGCGGCGTCCGCCGGCGGATCGAAGCGCACCTCGTAGACGCGATGCCCGCGCACGTTCGTCTCTCCCACCAGCTGGTAGCGATAGTCGTTCGTCAGCTGGATGTCGAGCGGTATCTTCGTGACCTTTTCCGGCTGGATGATCGGAAGCTCCGGAATGCGGCCGTATTTCCACCGGACGCCGTTGATGAAGAACTCCCGCCAGACCCAGTCGGACAGGCCGCGGGGATCGGAGAAGAGCTCACCGCCGATGGTCGCTTCGATCGTGTCGCCGCCCGGGCCGATGCCGAACCGGAGCTTCGTTTCGTTCCAGGCGATGTATCTCGGCTCGATCGACTTCTGATGTGCGTGCCACGCCTGATGATTGCGGATGATCTCTTCCACGCTGATTCCCCGCTGCGTGGTGATCTCGATCGTCTCGCGCGTGATGCTCGCGTCGGTGAGATTCGGGCGTCCGACGGTGAGAAACCACGGCTCGTCGGAGGGGGCGATGGCGATCAGAAATCGACCTTCCTTCGCTCCCGTGTCGCGCAGCGGCGATGCTCCCGTGGCACTCACGCGCTTCGGATCGAGAAAATCGTCGCCTGCGAGGCTGGCGATTCTCCATGATTCCCTCTCATCCGGGACGACGATGACCGAGCGGAGATCCTCTCCGCGGACGAAGACGATCGCCTCCTGATCCAACGCTCTTCCACTCCGATCGAGAATTTCGACTCCTGCTGCGGTGTCGACGGCATGGTCACCCGCCATCTCGCGATTGAACCGTTCGATCGCGGCACCATTCGCAGCGCGGGTCGTCAGGAACGCGATCGTTGCACCCGCCGCGAGCGCCGCCGATCCTTCATACAGAATCCCATCCTCCCGCGGCCCGACGATTGCGGCAATCCGCTTCGCCGGATCCTTCTCGTGCAACCATGCAGCCGCTTCCTCGAGCAGCGAAGACGCAACCAGAATCTCGTCGAAATACGCCTGAGCGCCCGTCTGGTAGAGAGGTGCGAGCGATGCGATCGCCGGAGGGGCGACCAGCAGCCTGTCGGCGACGCCGAGCCCCTGACTCTTCACTGCGAGCCGTTTGATTCCGTATCCTTCGATCGACGGGGAGGCATTGGCCAGACGAAGCCCGAGTGCACGAAGCGGAGAGGTACCGCGAACAGACGTGATCAGCCTGTCGATGATCTGTTCCACCTCGTCGACCGACTCGCGATCTTCGAGGGCCGCCGTCACGAGCAGAGTCGTCCGGCGGCGCTGATCGGGCGAGAGCGATTGGACCCGGTCCAGCGATTCGCCGGGCTTCGTCAGATCGATCCCGAACAGCAGCGGGATGTTGGCGAGCTGCGGTTCCTCCGGGGACGTTACGACCATCCCGAGGCAAAGCGAGCATGCGCCAGTGACTTCCGGCGGATTTCGGGAAAAGGCCGGGGGTGCGACCAGAACTTGCAATAGGAGGAGGATCGAGGGAAGACTCTTCTTCATCATGGCCCCTGTGAGACGATCTTCGGACGAAATCGGTTCGTGTAACCGATGTCGTCGCATCAATATTCTTTTTTCACTGCCACGTCGTGCCTTCAGTCCTCCGATATGAATTCCAAAGGAGCGCTCTTCTTCAACCCCTCATCCGGAGTCCGGCCGGGCGCGGCGATGGATCCGGTTCGCGCGGCCGTCGAGAGCCGGGGGCTCGACTTCATTCCGGTCGGACCCGATACCGATCTGTTCGCGGAGATTCGCCGGCGGCTGGAGAAGGGCGAGCGGCTCTTCATCGCCGCGGGAGGCGACGGCACGATCAATCACGTCGTCCAGCCGCTGGTTCACACCGAGGGTGTTCTGGGTGTCGTTCCCCTCGGGACCTTCAATCACTTCGCTCGCGATCTGAAAATCCCGATCGATTGGCACGCCGCGCTCGATGTCGCTCTGCGTGGTGAGATCAGACAGATCGACACCGCGCGCGTCAACGACCGCTCGTTCGTCAACAACATCTCGCTCGGGCTCTATCCCGAGCTGGTCACCCAGCGCGAGCGGTTCCGAGGCCACGGCCGCCTCAAGGCATATCGCTACGCTCTGCGATGGGGCTTCGAACAATATCCCCACGTCTCGCTCGTCGTGGAAGCACCCCCTCATTATCAGGCGATCCGGACCCATGTTTTCATGGTGTCGGTCAACCCTTACGACTTTTCCGGCTTCGGAATCGAGGCGCCGCGTGCCACGCTCGAGGGGGGAGAGCTCTCCGTCTACTGGCTTCCGCACATGCCGCGGGTTCATTTCATCCGGGCAATCGCCCGTTACCTCGCCGGAAAGATCTCAGCGGTCGACGGACTCCATTCGGTGAGGACGAGCCAGCTGAAGATCCAGACATCGGGCGAAACGATCCGGCTGGGAATGGACGGCGAAGTGCTCGAGATGATGTCGCCGCTGACCATCACCGTCGTCCCTCGCAGCCTTCTCGTGCGCGTCCCCCGTACGTAGGGACGCTCGCTCTCCAAACCAGCGCCTCCGGCCCTGATATAATCCCTTCCTTTTTCGGACCCGAACGATGAGCCAGATTCGAATCAACGAGTTGAAGAGTCACATCGGCCAGCCCGTGACCGTTCTGGGATGGCTCTACAACAAGCGCGCATCGGGGAAGCTGCAATTTCCGATCATCCGCGACGGAAGCGGCTATCTCCAGTGCGTCGTCTCGAAAAAGGAAGTCCCCGAGGAATCGTGGACCGCGGCTGATTCGGCGACGCAGGAGTCGACGGTGCGCGTCAGCGGAACGGTACGCGAAGAAGCCAGAGCGCCGGGCGGTGTCGAGCTCGGCGTCGAGTCCTTCGAGATTTTGCATCTCACCGAGGACTATCCAATCAGTCCGAAGGAGCACGGAACGGCATTCCTGATGGACATACGCCATCTGTGGCTGCGCTCCTCGAAACAGCATGCCGTCCTGAGAATTCGAAACGAAGTCGAACAGGCATGTCGTGATTTCTTCTACGAGCGCGACTTCGTCCTGATCGATGCTCCGATTCTCACTCCCGCCGCCTGCGAAGGAACTTCGACATTGTTCGAGACCGACTATTTCGGCGAGAAGGCGTTTCTGTCGCAGTCCGGACAGCTCTATCTCGAGCCCGCAGCGGCCGCCTTCGGCAAAGTCTATTGTCTCGGACCGACCTTTCGGGCGGAGAAGTCGAAGACCCGCCGTCACCTGACGGAGTTCTGGATGGTGGAGCCGGAGGTCGCCTTTCTCGAATTCGACGGCCTCCAGGAGCTTGCCGAGGAGTTTGTCGAGTACCTCGTGGCGCGTGCTCTCGACCGGTGCGGGGAAGAGCTGAAAACGCTCGAGCGCGACGTGACGAAGCTCGAGAACATCCGCCGCCCGTTCCCCAGGATCACCTACCGCGAGGCAATCGCGACGCTGCAGGCGAAAGGAATGAGTGTCGCGTTCGGAGACGATCTCGGTGGCGACGAGGAGACCGTGCTGGCGGAAGCATTCGATCGCCCGGTGATGGTCTCGCGCTATCCGGCGGCGATCAAGGCATTTTACATGCAGCCCGATCCGGAGGATCCGACCCTGGCCCTCGGTCTGGACATGCTCGCACCGGAGGGATACGGAGAGATCATCGGCGGTTCACAGCGCATTCACGATCACGACCTTCTGCTCCAGCGGATCCGGGAGCACGATCTTCCCGTCGAGGCCTTCCAGTGGTATCTGGACATCCGGAAGTACGGAACGTTTCCCCATTCGGGGTTCGGCATGGGAATCGAACGGTGCGTGGCCTGGATCTCCGGCGTGCGGCATCTGCGCGAGTGCATTCCCTACCCGAGGATGCTGAATCGCATCTATCCGTGAGCTCGTGATCGAATGAGCGACAACGGCTTGTTGCGGATCATTCCCCTCGGCGGGCTCGGCGAGATCGGCATGAACCTGATGGTCTACGAGCTCGCCGACTCGATGATCGCGGTCGACTGCGGGATGATGTTCCCCGATGCCTCGACTCTCGGAGTCGACGTCGTGATTCCGGACATGACCTATTTGTTCGACAACGCGGCGAAACTCTCCGCTGTCTTCCTGACCCACGGACACGAGGATCACATCGGTGCTCTCCCTTTCCTCGCCGATCGCATCAGAGCTCCGGTCTACGGGATGCCGCTGACCCTCGGATTCGTACGAGACAAGCTGGAGGAGTTCGGAATCGCGAAGGACGTCGAGCTCCGTGAGCTGCGCCCGCGCGAGCTCGTCGAGGCGGGCTCGTTCCGCGTCGAGCCGATCACCGTTCCGCATTCGATCGTCGACGCGGTCGCCTTCGGAATCGACACACCGATCGGGAAGATCGTGCACACGGGCGATTTCAAATTCGATCAGACACCGGTGGACGGAAAACGCGCCGATCTCGCTCGCCTCGCCCGCTGGGGCGAGGAGGGTGTGCTCGTTCTCGTCAGTGATTCCACCAACGCGGTGGTGGCAGGTTACACACCGTCGGAGCGGACGGTAGGACGAGCGTTCGAGGGGATCTTCGCTCAGGCGAGCGGGCGCATCATCGTCACGACCTTCGCTTCGCACATCCACAGGATCCAGCAGATCGTCGACCTCGCATCGAAGCGCGGGCGTGTGGTTCACTTCGTCGGGCGCTCGATCGTCGACAATGTCGAGACCGCAGAGCGCCTCGGGCATCTCCGGATTCCCAACACCGTCAGGCCCGGAGGCCGTGATCCCGACGAGGAGCCGCACCGTACGGTGATCGTCACCACGGGGACTCAGGGCGAGCCGACCTCGGCGCTCGCGCGCATGGCACTGAACGAGCACAGAGCGATTCAGCTCCGGCAGGGAGATACGGTGATCATCTCCGCCAGGACGATCCCCGGGAACGAAAGGGCGGTTGCTCATGTGATCGATCACATCTACCGCCGGGGAGCGAACGTGCTCTATCACGAGACATCGGACATTCATGTCTCGGGACACGGCGCCGAGGAAGAGTTGAGACTGATGATGAGCCTGACGAAGCCGCGTTACTTCGTGCCGATGCACGGAACAATGCGTCACATGACTCTTCACGCCCGCCTCGCCGAGACGATGGGAATCGCCGCCGAGGACATTTTCGTCGTGGTGAACGGATCGGTCGTGGAGATCGGACCCGCGGCGGGCCGTGTTCTCGACGAGCGTGTCCCCTCGGGAAAAGTCTTCATCGATCAGCAGTTCGAAGAAGTTGCGAATGTGGTGATCCGCGACCGCCAGCATCTGGCCGAGGATGGCTTCGTCATTGCGGTCCTGGCCGTCGACCTTCGCACGGGAATGCTCGCCCGCGAGCCCGAGATCATCACGCGCGGATTTGTGCACGTCGATGCGAGCACGGAGATTCTCGACGAAGTGCGCGGGCTCCTGTCGGCCATGTTCACCGAGATGCGGGCAGGTGAGCCTCAGGATACGGAGATGATTCAGGAGAAGACCAGGGCGCTTCTGAAGCGATACTTCCGCAAGAAGCTCAACCGTCGTCCGATGATTCTGCCGGTGATCTGGGAGATGTAGTGTCGACCATTCAGGCCATCGTTCTGGGTCTCGTTCAGGGCCTCACCGAATTCATTCCGATCAGCTCCACGGCTCATCTGAGGATCGTTCCGGCATTGCTGGGATGGCCCGATCCCGGCGCTGCGGCCTCGGCCGTCATTCAGATCGGCACGCTGCTCGCCGTGATCATCTATTTCTGGCGCGACCTGATCCGAATGTCCGTCGCATTCGTGCGCGGAATCGTTCGTCTGAAGCCCTTCGAAGAGCATGATGCGCGTCTGGCGTGGTACATCATCGCCGGCACGGTCCCCGTCGGCATACTCGGGGTCGTTCTGAAAGATTTCATCGAGACGACGGCGCGCAGTCTCTGGATCGTTTCGGGATCACTCATCCTCCTCGCTCTTCTGCTGGTCGTCGCGGAGGGTTTCTCGGCGCGCTCAGGCGCGTATCGAGGCGTCGGCGACGTCCGTTTCGTCGATGCAATTCTGATTGGACTGGGGCAGGCGCTCGCGCTGATTCCCGGAATGTCGCGCAGCGGATCGACGATCATGACCGGACTCTTCCGCCGCTTCTCGCACGAAGCTGCCGCCCGCTTTTCGTTTCTGCTCAGCATTCCCGCGATCGGGGCTGCGGGCGTGTTCGAGCTGCTGGCTGAATGGGAGCATCTCGAGCGGATCGGGTGGGGACCGATCGCGATCGCGACGGTTGTCTCCTTCGTTTCCGGCTGGGCCTCGATCTGGTTTCTGCTCCGCTACCTCCGGACGCACACGACCTCGATCTTCATCTATTACCGAATTGTCCTCGGGGTGATCATCATCGCGCTGCTCGGCACGGGTGTGCTCGCTCCGTTCGAGTAGGGGAGTGGCCGAACTTTGTCGCGGATGCGGACGCCCTTCGGGTGCAGTCGCGATACCGTGACTTCGCATCCGCGACAAGTTCGGCTTGTGACACCGGAGACGATGCAACCCACCTGGCGTCCCGCGCCCGCCCCGGTCAGGGCAGTGCCATGTGCGAGGTTGCTGTCACCTCTTCGATACGTCGCTCCAGGACCGCACTCCGCTCGAAGTTCTCGAGCCGCAGAAACCACTCCGCGGCCGCGAAGAGTGCATCCTCCGGAACGAGGCCGACGAGCTCCGCGGAGGCGATCGCTACGCCGTGGCGTGCGGCCTCTTCGCGCACGAGCGTGAAAGCACGATGAATGGGAGTCTTCCGGTAATCCAGCAGGTTCATCGAGACCTGAACGATTCCGCGACTGGGAAGAGGAATGGCCAGCGCGCGAACCCAGCGCAGGCCTCCGCTGATTCCTCGGACCGCACGCGCGACCTTGTCGGCGATGTCGATCCTGTCGGTGGTCAACTGGACGTTGAAGGCGATCAGTGGAAGCCGCGCGCCGACGATCGTCACTCCGGCGGAAGCGTGAGTCCGGGAAGGGCCGAAATCGGGCGCCCACACCGGATCGACGATCTTCTCCTGAAAGTTTTCGAATCCGCCGGAGCGGATTGCCGGCAGCTCGCGTCGTGCCTCGGTTCGGGCGGCATATTCGTACAGATAGACGGGAAGATCGAATCTCCGCGCGACCTGCTCGCCGATGCGCTCGGCGAGCGCGACGCACTCTTCCATCGTCGTCTCACCGAGCGGGACGAAGGGACATACGTCGACGGCGCCGGCGCGGGGGTGAGCCCCGCGGTGATGACGAAGATCGATCGAGCCGACGGCACGCTCGTAGAGGGCGAGCGTCGCCTTCTCCATCGCGGCGGCGTCGGAAGAGACATAGGTGAAGACCGATCGGTTGTGGTCGGGGTCGGAGGAAACGTTGAGAAGCGCGACGCCGGTGACGGCGCGAATGGAATCGGCGATCGATTCGATGAGTGTTCGATCGCGCCCTTCGCTGACGTTGGGAACGGCTTCGATCATGGCAGTGACCCGAAAGGCCGGGCGCTAATCATCCAGGACCTGGATCTCGCGGAGGTTGCGATAGCGCTCGGCGTAGTCGAGTCCATAGCCGACGACGAACTGCGGCTCGATGGTGAAGCCTACGTAGTCGGCGCGGAACTCGACCTTGCGCGATACGGGCTTGTCGAGGAGCGTGACGACGCGGACGCGACTGGCCCCGCGGCTCTCGATGTAGTGGTGGACCTCGCGCATGGAAAGACCGCTGTCGATGATGTCCTCGGTGATCAGCACGGGCCTTCCACGCATGTCCAGCTGCGGCTCCTTGAGAATCGTCACCACACCGGAGGAGTATTTCTCGTTGCCGTAGCTGGATACCTGAATGAAATCGAGGGCGACGTCGATGGACATGGCCCGTACGAGGTCGGCGGTGAAGAAGATGCCCCCCTTCAGGACACAGAGGACGATGAGCTCTTCGCCGTGAAAGTCTGCGCTGATCTGAGCTCCCAGTTCCTCGACACGGCGTTGGATGCGGGCTTCGTCGATTAACGTACGGGCCTTCATTTGTGCCAGAATTCTAACAGAAGGGTCGAAAGGGGAAGGGAGCTGCCATGTCAGTCGCGGAAATCGGGCAGTTGCACCGTCGATACGTCCGTCTTTCCGATACATTCAAGGCATTCTGGACGTTCCACCAGTTCGCCAGCTCGGCGTACAAGAACTTCCTCCAGCTCTCGCTCCCGTACAACTTCGACTTTCAGCGGCTTTACGAGTCGATCCGCGCGACCAGCGAGCTGTTCCAATCGGCCGCGCCGCCCCCGGATGCCGCTGCGAGAATCGAGCGGTGTGAGAGCGATCTGCAGAAGATCGCCGCTGCCCTGATGGCCGCCGACCTGGCGATCAAGCCGTCGATTCTTCGCCGGTTCTTCGAAAAGCTGAAGCAGCAGGACGAGAAGATCGTCTTCAATCTCATCAAGTTCTATCTCTACTCGGGACGGCTGTCCGGCGATCAGCGCGACAAGATCGACTTTCTCATCACGAAGATCGGCGAGGAATACCTCGAAGACCGCGGCGACTTTCGTGCCCGTGACTCGGGGGAGCTGAAAGGGCAGTTCCAGGGACTCCTTTCGATCGTGCAGGTTCGGGCCGATGAAGAGGACATCGCACGCGTCGTTCGGCAGATTCGTGAGATCAAGGAGCAGATTCTCGATGCGCCCGAGTTCGAGCAGCTCGCCAGCGGGAACCTGCTCGAGCGACTGCGGAGCTTCAAGCACGAGATCGGCGAGCTCTATTTTCATCCTGACGTGCTGCTTGCCATCGTCGATTGCAATGTCGCCGCGAAGAACCGTTTCCTTCGCCTCTATCGTGAGGAAGAACAGCAGATCCTCGCCGACTCACAGCGGCTGGTGACGCATGAGGAAGCGATTCGAAAGCGTCTGACGTCGAATCCCGAGCTGATCGACGAGATCGAACGCTTCCGGCAGTTCAAGCAGGAATTCGACGAGTCGCGCGCGCGATCGGATGTCAAGCATACGGTGATCACCAGGCTGAAGATGAGCATTCACGCCATCCTCTCCGAGATCGAGAGCGAGCTCGACGCAGCCGGCGACGGCGTGGTTTTCGGCGGCCGGTCGGTCGTGCTCGACTCCGCTCCTCGCGCCGACCGTATCGAGGCGAGCTTCGGCGCCGATCCGCTTCTCTACGATCATCTCGCCAGAATCATTGGACTTCTCGACGAAGTCGACGTGACCGGCGGTGAAGAGCAGATCGCTTCGCATCCGTCGCTGCACCCGATCCGGCTCGAGCCGTGGGAGGCGGGCGCGTACCTGAAACTCTTCCGCAACGCGCCGATGGAAGAGGAGGAAACCAACGATCTGATGCTTCTGTACCTGCGGGCGGCCGCAATCCGTCTGCTCATCGACGAGCAGGCCAGAAAGCTCGCAACGGTGCCCGAAAGCGACGATCCTTCGCCCACCCTTCTCGTTGCGATTCGTGAGTCACTCGATCGGGCCAAGGAGCTCGATCAGATGTTCGGCGACTCACTGCACGAGGGAATCTACTTCACCGACCCGAAGGTTCTTCACCGTCTCTACCGCTCGAGGTTTCGCCTCCTGCGCGGGTTCTCCGGACTCTGGTTGATCTACGATCAGCGCGCGGGCGCCGCCTGAGCGCTCGAGCACAGCGGATGAAGATCTATCGTTTCCTGAAGGAAGAGAAGCCTCATTTCGCGCTCGTCGATCGCCAGCGCACGCTCTGCACCGCCGATTCCCTGGCTGCCGTGGCTGATGGCACGGCGATGACCTCGGCATGCGAGCTCGACCTCCGTAGCGAGCACCTCCTCGCTCCCGTCCTTCCGGGGAAGATCGTCGCCGTAGGTCGCAATTACGCAGAGCATGCGCGCGAGCTCGGGAATCTGCCGCCTGCCGAGCCCATCCTCTTTCTGAAGCCCCCTTCCGCCGTTCTGGCACCGGGAGGAGCCATCGAGATTCCCCCCGAATCGGAGCGCGTCGATTACGAGGGGGAGCTGGCGGTCGTCATCGGCCGGCGAGCGCGGCGCATCCCCTCCGCGCGATGGCGGGACTACGTTCTCGGATTCACCTGCGCGAATGACGTCACGGCGCGCGATCTGCAGAAGAAGGACGTTCAGTTCACGCGCGGAAAGGGCTTCGATACCTTCGCTCCATTGGGACCGTGCATCGAAACCGATCTCGACGTTTCCGATCTGTCGATCATGACTCGCGTCAACGGTGCGCTGAGGCAGTCGGGAAGCACGTCGCAGATGATCTTTCCACCGGGGGCTCTTCTCGAGCTCATCACCGCCGTGATGACGCTCGAACCAGGTGACGTAGTCCTGACGGGAACGCCGGCGGGAGTGGGTCCGCTGCATGCCGGTGACCTCGTCGAGGTCGAGATCGAAGGAATCGGAGTGCTTCAGAATTCCGTCGTGGCGGCGTCGTGACAACACGCCTCCATTCCGGAGGGAATTTCCTGCGATGATGAGAGCCGAGTCGATCGAGCAGAGCCTTCGCCGGCGCTTTCCCGCGATCGAGCAGGTCGACGAGAAGTTTCTCGTCGTCGGCGGAGCGATCCGCGATCTGCTCCTCGCGCTCAGCCCGATCGACGTCGATTTCGTCGGGAAGGATGCTCGCGGCGAGGCCGAGCGCTTCGCATCGCGAACGGGAGGGCGTCTGGTCGAGCTGGGCCGCGAACCGCTGGCGACCTGGCGTATCGCGACCGGGCGGCGCCTCTACGACTTCACCGAGCAGATCGGCGGTTCGATCGAAGCGGATCTCGGACGTCGCGATTTCACGATCAATGCAATCGCACTCGATCGGGCGGAGCCGCGCCTGATCGATCCTTTCGGCGGCGCCGCCGCCATCGATCGCCGGGAAATCGCCGTGGTGCGGGACCAGAATCTGACCGATGATCCTCTTCGGATGCTGCGCGCCGTCCGCTTCGCGGCAACCTACGGCTTCGGGATCGAGTCTCGGACCCACGAGGCGATCAGGAACCGTGCAGACGATATTTCCCTCGTTGCGCCCGAGCGGGTCCACGGCGAAATGAAAACGATCATCGGGAGCCGGCGTGCGGCGGAAGCGCTCGAGCTGATGGAGGAGCTGCGACTCGATCTGCCGCTCATCGGCGGGGCGCCGTGCGCCGACGTTCTCGCCGCCCTTCGCGCCGTTCCCGAGCCCGATTCTCTGCTCGGGTTTTCGATTCTTCTTCACAGTCGATCGGGCGAGGAGATCGAAGCGTTCGCCGTGCGCTGGCGCTGGAGCACTGCCGCCCGCCGCACCATCGCACGCGCCGTTGCTCTGTTCCAGGCTCTACAAGGTTCGGATCGAGAGGAGCGCGATCTCGTGATCCTGCTGTACGACGCGGGCGAGGTGGCCGCCCGCCTCGCATCGAGAATGCTGCGCGCCTTCGGAGAGGAATCGCGGTCGGATCCGATCGACGAGATTCTCGAGCGGCGCGCGCGCGATGTCTTCACCCCGACTCCGTTGCTCGGCGGCGCGGAGATCGGAAAGCTGACCGGCATTCCCGTCGGCCCGGAGATCGGGCGTCTCAAGCGCGCACTGGTCGAAGCGCAGTTGCGCGGCGATGTGCATAGCGAGGAGGAAGCGGTCACCCTCGTCCGGACTCTCGGCGGATCCTCGTAGGGACGAAGCATTTGCGCGAGGGACAGAGCAGAGGGCTTGCGAGGCTGCAACGCAGCGCAATCGCTTCGTCCGGGTGCTTGCGATGCTCAGCCCCAACCCGCTTCGGGGAGAGCGGGCGTCCCGCGCCCGCGCTGGGTCTCCCGCCTTCTTCCCGTATTTGGCCATGTGTCGCTATTCCCCCGCGCAGACACGAAGGCACCATCAGTCCCGGGTAGCGCTAGCGTACCTCGTCAGGGCGTCTCGGCGAGTCGTTTCATCGCTGCCTTTGCCCGCGCGAGATCGACGTCGAGGAGCAGCGCCCTCTCCAGCTCGCGCTTCGCCTCACGCGTCTTTCCCTGCCGGATCAGCGCTTCGCCCAGAAAGTAATGAGCCTCGGCCGCGGTGGGGCCGTCGTATCGCTTCCTTCCGCGAATGTAGATCGCGAGACATTCGATTCCTCGATCGAGGTTGCGAGAGGAGTAGACCGCGGTTCGTCCGATCTCGTAGCAGGCTTCCGCTTCGGCAGAATCCCGCGCCAGCAGTCGTTCGTGCAGAGCGAACGCTTCATCGTATCGCCGGCGCTCCTGGTAGAGGTACCCGAGCCAGTAATACGGCTCTTTCAGATCGGGTGCGACACGGATGGCCTCGAGCCATCGACGCTCCGCCGAGTCGGCCAGCTTTTCGCGATAGTCGATGTAGCCTGATGCAAAGAGTCCGAGCCCTCGACTGCGTTTGTGAATCTCCTCCGCTTCACGCCGAGCCCTCGCAACGTCGCCGCCGAGCACGCGAGGAGCCCTCGTCAGGTATCGAACCAGATCCAACCGCGCGTCGAGGTCGTCGGGTGCGAGCTCGACCGCACGCTCCAGAGAAGAGCTGATCGTTCGCACGAGCAGAAGCCACATCATCGGGTTGCCGCGCCGTCCTTCCATCGTCGCTGCGCGCGCGAGCCAGAGGTGGTGCTCGGCCGAGGATGCGTCGAGCTCGACGGCACGTGCGAGCGATGTTCTGGCGCCGCTTGCATCGCCGGCAACGAGCCGGCAGCGGCCGAGGATGTAATGATGTCGCGGATCTCGCGGGGCTCGCTCGATCGCCTTCTCCAGAAGGACGATCGCTTCGTTGCATCGGCCGGCGTCGAGCATCCGCAATCCCTGCTCCGCCTCAGGCGTGGCGAGGAGCAGCAGAAGCAGAGGGGTCATCGACGAGAGCATAGCTCAGGTATGACGCCCGACCCCCTTCGTCCCCATCGCTCACCTCGTCGTCCGTCGCCCGGCCGAAGATCGGAATCTTCGGCCACATGCGACGTCCTCATCGCTTCATGATCACGATTGAAACGGGAGTCGAGAGCCGGACATGATGCTCGCGGTTGAGGCGGAGAATGCGACGGAACCAGCGTTCTTCGCGCCATCGTCCCCCATGCTCCATGGCCAGTTTCCCGAGCTCCTCGACATCACCCTGCGCCATTCTGATGCAGCCGTGTGACGCCTCCTGTCCGAGCGAATCGTCGGCGTCGGTGCCGTGAATGTAGTAGTCGGGCTCCTTGAAGAAGAGCTTGACGACCTTCATCGGATTGTCAGGGTGGCCCGGGGGAGTCGGCTTCTTGTTTCTGGCCCATCGTGAATTCGGCGGAACCCACCGTGGATTCCAGACGAGGTGAGCGATTTTGAATTCGCCCCTCGGGGTGGGATGGTCCGGCTTGCCGATTGCCACCACATACGCTTTGATCCTTTCGTCGTCGAGAAACACGTCGAGCGAGCGTTCGCTGAGCCGAACCTCGATCCGCAGCGGATTCTCTTCCGCCTCGACCGGCGCGGCGAGTGTCGCGAGGGTGAGCGTTGCGATGGCCGCGATCCGCACGACCCTTCTGAGTGAGATCATCGATCATCCTTTCGAAGCGTGGGAGCCTCTCCGCGTCGTGCCCATGAGAAGCAGCGACCAAAGAGGCGATTACACAGGAGAGGACTGCAGATTCCATGCTCGGAGATCGATCGATGTAACTCTTTGTCGACAAGGAACTTGAACGCCGTCTCCTTTCAGCAGGCAACGATGTAGACAGGTCCGCGCGAGAGCGCAGCGCTGCGATTTCATGCGTGGGGACAGTCGAGGGGCGACGCCTCTCAGCTCTCCAACCGGTGACGTTGCGGATCATAGATGAGATCGACAGTCCGCTTGGGTCATTTCAGAAGATGACGACGCAGATTGTCGGCCTCTCGTGCGGCGAATGACCGCAGGACTGCCTTGACCGGCTGGGCCGGCGATCGTCGCTTTCCACCGCATGACAAATGCGCGAAGATGGTCGAGTGAAGGAGCACGAGCACACATCCGAAGCGATCCGCGAGCGTCTCGACCATGGGCCGCGCACCAGTTATCTCCGCGACTGGATCTATGGTGGCATCGACGGTGCGGTCACGACGTTCGCCGTCGTTTCGGGCGTGGTCGGTGCCCGATTGTCGACCAATGTGATCCTGATTCTCGGAGTGGCCAATCTTCTCGCCGACGGCTTCTCCATGGCGGCCGGCAACTTCGCCGGAACCCGCGCGGAACGGGAGGAGTTCGAGAGGCTCCGCGCGATGGAGTACCGCCACATTCGGGATGAGCCTGAGGGTGAGCGCGAAGAGGTGCGAGAGATCTTTCGTCGCAAGGGATTCGAGGGGCGGGATCTGGAGCGCATCGTTCAGGTAGTCTGCTCCGACCGCGATCTTTGGGTGCGAACGATGCTGACCGACGAGCACGGTCTGCCGCATGCGATCCGCTCCCCGCTTCTTGCCGGAGGCAGCACGATGAGCGCATTCCTCGTCTGCGGATTTGTTCCGCTCGTTCCGTTCATCTTCGGGCTGCCTCGCCCCTTCGAGCTCTCCCTGGTCATGACGGCGGCCGTCTTCTTCGCCATCGGCTCGGCGAAGAGCCGCTGGTCGGTCATTCCATGGTGGCGATCGGGAATCGAAACACTGCTGATCGGTTCGGCGGCCGCCGGCATCGCCTACTGTGTCGGGTTGCTCTTCGCAGCCTGAAGCCGTAGGCAGGAGATTCGCGGATGCCACAGGGGCGGGCGCGGGACGCCCGCTCTCCCCCGCGGGCTGTCATTCCCTCCAAGTGGTCCGGCGCTGCGCGCCGTTGAAGAGAGAATGACACCGGGAACCTTGCCGTCATCCTGGTCCAATTCAGTGCCGGCGTCGTTCGGTGGCCGCGGCGTGCATGGGGGCGGGCGCCGGACGGCCTGCGATCCGGATCACAACGCCTTGTGACACGAGTCATAGCCCGTTGGTTGGCCGCCGTGTGAAATCAAGTGCATGAAACCTGTAGAGCTGGAGATCGAGCTGTTTTGCCGTGGCCTGAGGATCGACCCATCGTGCTCTATCGATGGGGAGGCGAGGCGCATCACACGAACCCGGGCGGGGCTCGGATCGGGACTCGAGATCGTCATCCCGACGCCGCGCAAGCCCATCTGGGTCAACGTTCCGATCGTCGAGTCATTTGTGACGAGCTCGCCGTTCGTTCTGCAAAAGGACGAAGCTCAGTACCGCATCGTCGATGAGCGGGACGGTTCGAGCTACGAGGTGACCATCCCCGAGGAGCCGGCGTGGTACTCCCGGCGGACGTCGACGGGGGTGGAGATGAGCCGCGTCGGCGTATTGCAGGGCACCTATCTAGGGATCTACGTTTCGAGCCGTTGCCTCTACTGGGCATCGAAGCCTTCCCTTGCCTGCAAGTTCTGCACGACGGGGAAGAACGTCGGGACGGCGGAGGAGTCGCGAAAGCGCATCGAGGACGTGATCGAGGTGGCGCTTGCGGCGAAGATCGAGTCGGGCTCGATCTTCACTCATCTCAACACCGGCTATCACTATGAGGACGTCGACGCCCGCGAGTCGATTCACGGGCTGCGGCAATGCGAGCCGTTCGTTCGCGCTCTGCGTGAAGAGGCCGGCGGTTTCATCGGCGTGCAGGCCGTTCCGGTGCCGCGCCGCATGTATCACGAATACGATCGTCTGATCGAGGCAGGAGCCGATCACTTTTCGTTCTGCTACGAGTTCGAGGACCCGGAGGTGTTTGCCCGCCTCTGTCCCGGCAAGGCGGAAACTCTCGGGCAGAAGGGCTTTTTCCAGGCGATGGAGTACACGGCGGCGAAACTGGGCCGTGGGCGGGTCTCGGGCGAGATCATCGCCGGGATCGAGCCGGTCGAAGCGACGATGCGCGGGATCGATCGGATCGTCGCCGCCGGCGCGTTTCCTACTGTTTGCATCTTTCGCCCGACCATCGGCAGCGAGATGGAGGATGTGGCTCCACCCGATCCGATCGCCATGCGAGACGTCTTCGCACACCTTCACGAAGCGTGTCGTGACGCAGGGCTCCCCGTGGGAGTCCTTCCAATCGAGGTATCGTTGGTCGTACAGCCGGAAGAGACATCTCCCCTCGTCGCAATGAACCTTCACTCCCTGGTGTACGACGGTTGGAACCGCCTGCTGCGAACGGCGGCTCGTCCCTGGGTGGCCTGGAAGATGCGCCCGAGACTTCGAGGCTCGGTCTCGCCTGCATCGTGACATGAGCGTGTCCGAGCGACGTTCGCCCGTGAGCATTGCTCCGGACCAGACCTATGTGAGCATTCCGTCGCGCCACGCGGCCGGGCCATGGGAAATCGGCCGGCGCGGCGATCATCGGCCGCTCGGCTTCGGCGTACGCACCGAAAAGCTGGATGACTTCGTGGAAGCATTGCGCCGGATGAGCGGACTCCGAGTGTCGAGTGCCGGGAATCGTCAACCCACGGATGAATGCTCCCACGAGCTCCTGTGACATCGGTCACATCCACGTGTGACTTTCTCCCTCGTCCTTTGTAATGAACGACTCTACGATCGGTACGTGGTCTTACGAGGATCGGAGGTCAGCATGCCGTCACCCTACAATCTGAAGGTCCATTACAACTGTGTCGAATGCACCATGCGAGCCGAACGCCGCTTCTGCAACATGAGCGATTCCTCGATCGAGGCTGTCGAGGCGATCAAGTATGCCGGTGTTTATCCGAAAGGATCGCTCTTGTTCGTCGAAGGGGAGGAGCCGAGAGGCGTCTACATTCTCTGCTCCGGGCGGGCAAAACTCACTTCCTCCTCGAGTGAAGGAAAGAGGCTGATCCTGAAGATCGTGGAAGCGGGTGAGGTTCTGGGTCTCAGCTCGGCGATCCTCGGCTGCACCTACGACGTGTCCGCGGAAACCATCGAGCCGTCTCAGGTGAACTTCATCAAGCGCGACGATTTTCTGCAACTGCTGGCGGCGAACACTGAGGCGTGCTTCCACACCGCTGAGCAGCTCAGCGAGAAATACCACGCAGCACAGCGCGAGATCCGCTCGCTCGGACTGGCGCAGACGACGACCGAGAAGCTCGCCCGTCTTCTGCTGGACTGGGTTCAGACCAACGGAGAAGAGACGTCGAAGGGAGTCCGGCTGAAGGTGTTGCTCACTCACGAGGAGATCGCGCAGATGGTAGGAACGACGAGAGAGACCATTACGCGTCTCTTCAGCAATCTGAAGCGCAGGGGCATCGTCACGGTGAAGGGGTCGACCGTCTTCGTCGCCGATCGGACTGCCCTCGAATCACTCGTCTCGATTTGATGGTTCGGAGAGAAACGATCTCTTCGTCAGGAAAGGAAACGATCGATGAAAAGCGTAAGGACCAGCGGTGTCGTCATGATCATTCTAGCCGTGATTCTCGCAGCTCCGGCAGCACATGCCGGAGGCGACAGTCAGGGAGTCGCGGATTACAACGCGAAGTGCTCGAGCTGTCACGCGAAGGATGGCAGCGGCAGTACACCGATGGGCAAGAAGATGGAGCTTCGCGACCTCGGTTCGAACGAAGTGCAGGCGCAGACCGACCAGCAGCTGGTCGACATCACGGCAAAGGGAAAGGGAAAAATGCCGAAATACGCCGGCAAGCTGAGCGAGGCACAGATCAAGGCGATCGTCGCGCACATTCGCACATTCAAGAAGTGACGTTGCCAGTCAGTCATGGGGGGAAGTGGCCGAACTTTGTCGCGGATGCGACGCGAGGATCAGGCGTTCTTGCGATGATCATCCGAAGCATCCGCGACAAGTTCGGCATGTAGCAGATCGCGAGATCACCCCGAGCCGGCCGCTGTGTCGGCCGCCTTCGCGGCCTTCCGATTTTGCCACCACCTCGTCGGGGTCAGAACCTGCTGTCATCCCGAGCGAGTGGTGGGCGGGAAGGCGGGGGATCTCCGCACAGGTCCAATGGAACCGACTGCTGTGCGGGTGGGTGACCGATTCTCGCGCTGAAACAGGGGCGGGCGCGGGACGCCCGCTCTCCCTTCAGGATTCCGAGTAACGAAAAGAGCCCCGGCCTTGCGGCCGGGGCTCGGGTCATGGCGGGACTTCAGCGGCCTAGAAGCGGATTCCGGCCGAGAAGTTGTACGTGCGGGGAAGCTGGTACGAGTTCACATCGGTGGCACCGCCGAAGCTCGTTCCCTTCTGCCAGTGCGCGCCCATCGCCGTGCACTGCGCAGCCGCCGCGCCCTGCGGGCACTCGATCGGAGTCGTGGTGAACGGATTGAACGCGACCAGCCCTGAGGCTGCGCCGGCGTTACGACGCGTCAGAACCGTCCCGTTGGGGTTGATGATGCCGTCGTTGTTGAAAGCGTTGATCAGGCTTCCCTGGAGGAAGATGTTCACGCGGCTGATCGGCAGCGTGTAGGTCACCGCGAGGTCGGTGCTGTTGAACTCGTCGGTGCGGAACTCGCCGCGATCGCTGAAGAAATAGGTGTGGTTCGTTCCGGCCTGGGAAAGCCTATAGCCCGGGTTCTCCGCGATTCCGGGGAACTGCGTCCCGGCAGTCCTGCCGGTGGCGTCGATGAACGCGGCCGCGGAGTAGGCACGTCCCGACATGTATGTGTGAAGTACCGAGGCGTTGATCTTGCCTGCCGCACCGAGGCCGAAGTCATAGCCGACCCATCCGCGCAGCCGATGGCGTGCATCCTCCGGAAGGTATCCCTCGGGATTCCGCTTGGCGTATCCGAGGTACTCCGGATACCAGCCGGCGAGCGTCTGAATCGGTGTGTTGGCCGTGGTGACGCCCTCGGTGATGTCATTGCCTTCGAGCTTGGACCAGGTGTAGTTGCCGCCGACGTTGAAGCGGCTGGGGTTCCACTGCCCGGAGATCATCGCGGCGCGGTACTCGCGTGTGATGTCGTTGGTGTTTTCCGTCACGCCGACATCGCCGACGTTACCGAACTGGTCGACCGAGCGGCCGGTTGCCGTGGTCAGCCTGGAGGAATAGAAATTCTGCCAGTCGCGCAACACCAGGTCGGTGCGGAGATAGGCATTGCTGGCGATCTGAAGACCATAGCCGACCGTCAGCTCGTCGACGGATGGCGATTTGATCGATCCTTCGAGTCGCGTGCCCAGCCCGGAAACGAAGGAGAACGTCATCACATCCTGATTGCTGGTACCGCACCGGCCTGCCGAGTCGCACGCTCCGTTGAACCACTCGAAGAGCATGCGGATCGCATCGGCGGTGGGGACGAGCTGGTTGAAGGGAGTACCGGCCGGATTGATGACCGGTCCCCGATATGCGTACTGGAACGCGCTCGGGTTGCCTGCAGACTGCGCAGAGCCGGCGACGTTGCCGTCGGCGACTTTGTTCACGTAGCGGCCATAGCTCGCATTGAGGCGATGACGGCCGCTCCCGGTGAGGTCGTACTGAAGCCCGAGACGAGGACTGAGCTCGCTGTCGTCGGAGACGACTTTGCCGTCGGCGTCCTTCGCGTCGTTCTTGTCGAAGCGCACCCCGAGATTGACGCTGAGACGATTGTTGACGTCCCATTTGTCGTTCACGAAGACAGATTGCGTCTCCAGATCGGTTCCCTGAGAGAAGGCGAAAATGGGATTCCACTGGATGACGGTGTTGGAGTCGAAGCGTGCACGGAGCTCGGTTCCCTCACGGACCACCGTATGGAAGATGCGGAAATCGCTTCCCGACTGATGGTTGTTGGCGATTCGCTCCTCGGCGAAGTTCTCGGCACCGCCGACGATGTTGTGCGTTCCGTAGCGGCTGCTGCTGAGGAAGTAGTTCGCCTTGAGCGCCATCAGATCGTTGTTCCGTTCCTCGTCGGTGCAGGTTCCGCAGAAGGTGGAGGTCCACCAGCGGCGGTTGGTGTTGCTGATGTCGACGAGGAGGGTTCCATTGATCAGATCGCGGAAGGGCGATCCCGAACCGACGAAGGCGAACTCCTTGTTCGAGTAGAGCGCCTCGAGAAGAAAGTTGTTGCTCAAAATTCCGTTGTACTGCACCGAATAGAGCGAGTTCGGAAGTGAGCGGTTGAACAGGCTCTGCGTATCCATGATGTTGAACTGGAAGTCGTTGACCAGGTCGTCGGTGATGTCGAGGTAGGAGCCGACGAGACTGTGCTTCGGCGTGATCTGTGCCGTGAGCTTCCCTTCGAGCCGTGTTTCTTCACGCACGCGCGTCCACGGAACGTTGGTCAGCGTGGTGAAAAACTGCTGGTCCGCCTCGGTCAGGCGGCCGGCGCCGAAGAACCAGAGGCGGTCGCGGAAAATGAACCCGCCGAGCGTCGCCTCGTAGACTTCATTGAGAACGTCCGCGTTGTCGACCGTTTGGTTCGGTGCGCGCTTCGTCCAGCTCGGGTTGGTGAAGCTGTCACGGAACGAGCCGGAGAACTCGTTGCCACCCGACTTGGTGATCGTGCTGATCACGCCGCCGGTGAATCGTCCATACTCGGCGGAGACACCGCCGGTGATGATCGTCGTTTCCTGGATTGCATCTTCGATGAAGAGATTGTGCGGCTGGCCGCGGAGATTCTCGTTCACGACCACGCCGTTCACCAGGAAGACGTTGTCCGACGACGCGGCGCCGGCGATCGAAAATCCAAGGTTGGCGTTGTCAGCGCGTCCGCCGAGGCCCGGCGCGACTCCCGGTGCGAGCGCCACGGCGTTGAGGATGTTGCGCTGAACCGGGAGCTGGTCGACGAGCGATGAGGTAATGTTCGTGCTGATCTGCGTCGTCTCCAGGACCGCTGGAGCCGTGGCCGTCACCGTGATCGCCTCGCTGATCGCGGCGACGCGCAGATCGGCGTCGACGCGGCTCGCCTGAGCGAGTGCGAGAGTTGACGTCCGAGTGACGGGCTGCAATCCGTCCAGCTCGAAGCGAATGGAATAGACCCCGGGCGGCAGGGCTGGAAAATTGTAACCTCCGGTGTCGGAAGTGACCGTGGTTCGAACGCCCTGCAGGGCGGGTGACGAGATGGTCACGGTGGCGCCCGGCAGCGGGTTGCCATCGGTCGTCACTGTGCCGGTGAGCGAGGATGTGGTTTGCGCGAAGGCAGGAAGGCCCGCGAGCAGAACCAGGAAACTCAACAGGATACGAGAGTAGTACTTCATTCCATGTTCCTCCTTTTGCTTGTGCCGTCGCAACGGCGTGAAGTCGGGTGATTCGAGGCGATAGCTATCGTTGGTTATATCTGTGCCTCCTATATCTGTCTGATATGTATCGGCCTGCGTTGATGTGCACTGCGGTAGCCATGTGCCGAGCGGTCGTCAACCATCTCTTTCTGCTCGACTTGTCTCGCCGGCGCGGCTCCCGGTCATTGCGTCTCGATTCAATTGCTTGATCGGCGAAGCCGTTTTGCTTGAACTCCGGAAGGAGAGAAGCACTCATGACCACGTGTAGCGGCTCGCTGTTCGAAGCGGATAGCGCGTGGTGCGGCCCGAGACGTGACGGAGGTGTCTCGTGAGGGTGAAGGATTCGAAACGAGTCGGTAGCGGAGTGTTGACGAACGTGGCGGAGAAGGCGTCCTGGGGCGGCTGGCAGCGCGACCATGACGGCCGATGAACCAACGGTGTGGTGGAACGGGACGAAGACATCGTCTTCGTTCAAGAATTTGGATGAGGATGTGGCAGGGGTGTCGGGCCTCCCGCGCTCATCCCCTGCTTTTCATCCCGAGCGAGGCAGCGGCTTCCGTTGAAGGAAAAAGACACTGCACCCTTGCGTCATCCTGAGGGCGGAAGGGAGGGATGACAGCAGGGACCGTGGCCGAAGATTCCGATGCTCGGCCTGGTGACAGACGAGAGTGTGAGCGATGGGGACGGCTCGTAGCGGACGCACCCGGCACTGGGTTGCGTTGGACCCGCGCGGGATGACGCCTTACGAACGCGTGAGCTGCTGGTACCGGATTCGATGCGGCTGCTCGGCGTCGGCGCCGAGGCGCTTTCTGCGGTCGGCTTCGTACTCCGAGTAATTCCCCTCGAAGAAGACGACGTTGCTGTCGCCTTCGAAGGCGAGAATGTGCGTCGCGATGCGATCGAGGAACCAGCGGTCGTGGCTGATCACGACGGCACATCCGGCGAAGTTCTCGAGCGCCTCCTCGAGAGCCCGCATCGTGTTGACGTCGAGATCGTTCGTCGGTTCATCGAGAAGCAGAACGTTGGCTCCCTCTTTCAACACCTTCGCGAGATGAACGCGGTTCCGCTCGCCCCCGGAAAGGAGGCCGACCTTCTTCTGCTGATCGGTTCCGGAGAAGTTGAAGCGGGCCACGTAAGCCCGCGAGCTCATCTCGCGTGCTCCGAGCTGGACGAGGTCGAGTCCGCCGGAGATCTCCTCCCAGATCGTTCTGTCCGCGCCCAGCGAGTCTCGGCTCTGATCGACCGAGGCGAGCTTGACGGTCTCCCCGAGGCGGATCGTTCCGGAGTCCGGCGCTTCGATCCCTGTGAGCATTCTGAACAACGTCGTCTTTCCTGCGCCATTCGGACCGATCACCCCGACGATGCCTCCAGGAGGAAGAGCGAAGCTCATCGAATCGATGAGCAGCCGATCGCCGTATCCTTTCGAAACTCCATCGGCTTCCACGACGAGATTGCCGAGACGCGGGCCGGCCGGTATGTAGATCTCGAGATCGCTCGAGCGTTGGTCAGTCTCCCGATCGAGAAGGGCTTCGTAGGCGTTGATCCTCGCCTTCCCCTTTGCCTGTCGTGCCTTCGGCGACATACGGATCCACTCGAGCTCGCGCTGGAGTGTTTTCTGCCGCTGCGATTCGGCCTTTTCCTCCTGCTGGAGGCGAAGCTGTTTTTGCTCCAGCCACGAGGAGTAATTGCCCTTCCAGGGAATGCCTTCACCGCGATCGAGCTCCAGAATCCAGCCGGCGACGTTGTCGAGGAAGTAGCGATCGTGCGTCACCGCGATGACGGTTCCCTCGTACTGCTGAAGGTGCTGTTCGAGCCAGCCGACCGATTCGGCATCGAGATGGTTCGTCGGCTCGTCGAGCAACAGGATGTCGGGCTTCTGGAGGAGCAACCTGCAGAGCGCCACACGACGCCGCTCACCGCCCGACAGGACTTTCACCGGCGTGTCGCCCGGAGGGCAGCGGAGTGCGTCCATTGCCATCTCGAGGCGGCTGTCGAGCTCCCACGCGTCCGCGGCTTCGAGTTTTTCCTGAACGCTACCTTGCCGCTCGAGGAGTTTCTCCATCTCCCCATCGCTCATCGGCTCGGCGAAGCGATTGTTGATCTCGTCGTACTCCCTCAGGAGATCGACGAGGTTCTGAACGCCCTGCTCCACGACCTTGCGAACGGTCATTTCTTCGTCCAGACGCGGCTCCTGTTCGAGAAAGCCGACCGTGTGACCAGGCGACAAGACGGTCTCGCCGAGAAAGTCGCGGTCGACTCCCGCGAGAATCCGGAGCAGCGAGCTCTTTCCCGATCCGTTGAGACCGATCACGCCGATCTTCGCCCCGTAAAAGTACGACAGATAGATGTTCTTCAGGACGGGTTTTTTGTCGTAGTACTTGCTGACTCCGACCATCGAGTAGATGACTTTGTTCGGTGCTGGTTGCGCCATGGTGTCGAGAAACAACGGCCGGCCGGCCGGAAATTGCAGACTCTGGCGCAAAAGTGCTCTCGTTCCGGCTTCGGAGCATCTTGCGAATGAATCCGGTCTTTGTGATCACTCTTTTCCTCGTCTTCATCGCTGTCGGGTTCTTCCTCGCGATGGCAGTTCATCCCCTGGGCCGGCTCTTCCTCGCCATCGGCGTCACGGGCTTCCGCGTTTATGTGCTCTGGATTCTTCCGCGTGGCAAGGGACCGCGGTAGGGGCGGGGGCTTTGACCGATTTCGCACCCACACGCCGAAGGCGTGCAAGGATTCCAGCCGGTGGTGAGCGCGAAGCGGAACGTTGCGCTCAGCGCGAAGTCAGCAGCAGCCCGGCAGGGCTGCCGGGAAAGGGGCGTGTGCTGTCACATTCGTCCTGGCACCCCTGCCGGGGTGCCCCGTTTCAATTGTCGGATCTCGCAAACCGGTGGTGGCGCTTCGCGCTCACCACCGGCTGGAATCCTTGCACGCCTTCGGGGTGACCCTTCACTCTTCACCCTTCACTCTTCACCCTTCACCCTTCATCTCACGGCCCGACGGCAATGCGATCGAATCCGCTCAGACCCGAGCGATGATCGAGCACGCCGACGGAGATCTGATCGGCTCTCCCCTCGAGACCGACTTCGACGGCGAAGGTGAGGTGTCGCCCGACAGCCTGCTTGATCGCCTCCGGCGGCCAGCGGAGGGGATGAATCTGCCGGTTGACCGGGCTGACATCGCCCTCCGGACTGCCCACGCAGATGAAGACCGAGAAAGCGCCTGTATGGGTTCCATCCTGTTCGGGAGCGAGTGTCAGCCGATCGGCTGGAATCAGCACATGGAGCGGTGCCATCCGGTTGGGTCCCACCTTGCTGACGACGCCGGCAATCTGGAGAGAAATCCCGAGGTCGTTGTCATGCGGCGCCTGAAAATGATTCGCCGTGACGCGGTCTTCCATCTCCCGCTCCAGAGGCGGAACCGAGACGAAACTGCGCGTGCGCAGTCGGAGCCCGTCGCGTGTCGTGCGAATCTCCACCCGGCGGATGTCCGGGCCGGTTGCGGCGCGATAGCCGAGCGAATAGTACGATCCGATGTCGCTCGCGATCCGGGAAAAGGCCACAGCGGGCCGGGCACCGAGGATGGCCAGACCGCCCGTGATTCCGCTCAGCATCTGAAATCCCGTCGATTCTTCGCCAGCCACCGCGAACTGCACGTTCTGGTCGGTCGGTCGGGTCTGATCGACACCTCCCGCACTGAGCTGCCCGGGTTGTTGTGGATTGACTGCATAGATCGTCAATCCCTGCGCGGCAGCGGCTCTGCCGACGGACTCGATCAACGCGCCCTTTTGATACTGCGACGCCTCCGCCATGGGGTTTGCGTTCCGGCTTCCGGGCAACGGACGTGACGAGGCGAGCGTTTGCTGCCGTGCATTCTCGAGAAACTGGAAGAGGTCGCGGCCCGGGTCGGTGGCAAACGACTCGCCCGCGAGGATGACGATCTTCTTTCCTCCGACTCCCCGAAGCGTTTCGAGGAATGAGCCGAAAGCGGTCGAGAACTGCTGGACCTCGACGGCGGCGGACTCCGCATGGGCCGCCGCTGCCGAGAGGAGGACTCCGAAGGAAATCGAGCCTCCGGCAGTCGAAGCGACCTCGTTGTCGATCAGCGCGTCGCGGATCTCCTTCTCCAGGCGTCGCTTCGAAGCGTCGCGCGGGCTGGGAGCGAGTCTCTCCTTCGCCATGCTCTCGAGCGTGGCGCGCGTCGTGGCAGGGTCGTCGTTCCATGGTTGGCGGATGGCCAGCGATCGATTCCAGGAGACGATCATGACCGCATCACCCGGGCGAAGCATCGATGTCAGAGAATCGCGCGCAGCAGCGACGATCTGCCTGCGACCCGGGAGCGAGAGGGAGGTGTCGTCGAAGAAAAGCACGATGCGACGAGAGGTCGCAATCGTTCCCTCCTGCGGGCCGGAGGATCTCACCTCATGGAAGTTCGTGATCTCGCGCTTCTCTCCATTCTCGTAGAGCTCGAAATCGGCTGCGGTCAGATCGTGAATACCATTTCCGCGGGCGTCGGTGACGACGACGTCGATGTTCGTCACGCGAACATCGACGATCTCTCCGAACTGGGGCGGCTGCTGTGCGTGAACGGCCGTGACGATGGTGAGGAGCGTGAGGGACAGCAGGAGGGCTCGCATGAAATCATTCTAGAGCCTCTGCGCCGATTTTGGTGTGTCACGAAACCATGACGCGGCGAGTGGCCGAAGATTCCGATCTTCGGTCCGGTGACGGACGACAAGATGAGCGATGGGGACGCTTCGTCGCGGACGGTAACCGCGTGATGGTCGGTTGCATCATCGCGGATGGAACAGGGGCGGGCGCGGGACGCCCGCTCTCCCTTGCATTGGACCAGAGTGGAGATCCCTCGCCTTCCCGCCCACCATCCCGCTCAGGATGGCAGCTGTGGCCGAAGATTCCGATCTTCGGCCTGGTGACGGACGACGAGGTGAGCGATCGGGACGCTCGTCGCGGACGGTAACCGCGTGATGGTCGGTTGCATCATCGCGGATGGAACAGGGGCGGGCGCGGGACGCCCGCTCTCCCCTGCATTGGACCCGCTCGGGATGACAGCAGGGACCGCATGTCATTGTGCCTGACGCGCACCCTCGAGAACGCGCAGCGTATCGGCCGCCATCGTTCTCGCCGCAGCGCCCGGGTTCACACGTACCGCCTCGCGCAGAGTCTCCCGAGCCTCATTCGATTTTCCCTCGATTCCGAGAGCCACCGCGAGCATTCCCCACGCTTCGATGTTGTTTGGAAACAGCCGGATCTCTTCGCGGAATGCGGCTGCCGCGGAATGCGGCTGCCGCAGCTCGAGCAGCGCGATTCCTCTCTCGTAATGAAGGCGCTCGATCGCATCAATCCTCCGGCGCCGCACTTCTTCGATCGCGCGATCGATCAACGCCAACTCTTCCTGAAATCGTCGTTGCCGCTTGCGAACGTCGGCGAGGAGAAGGAGCGTGCTCGGCCGAGGATTGCTGCGACCATCGATTTCCGTGAGATGGCGTTCAGCGGAGGCGAGATCGTCGCGGGCGATCGCGATTCGTGCAAGCATCTCGCGCGCTGCCGCAGCGTCCTCTTTGATCGCCAGCTCGGCGTGCGCCGCCGCGTCATCGAATCGTTTCAGCTCGAGCAAAACCTCGGCTGCTGCGAGCTGCAGGTCGGGATGCGTCGGAAATCGTTGCAGTCCATTTCGAATCGTCGACAGAGCATCGTCGCGCCGTCCGAGCCTTCGCTCGGCACCCGCCTGCAGAATCCATCCATCGACCATCATCGGATTCTTCTCGAGCAGCTCCTTCGCGCGGCGTAAAGCATCCTCGTATGCGGCGTTTTGAAACGACTCGAGAGCCGTCTTCAGCATCCGAATCGACTCGATGTGATCCTTCGGATCGGGAAGGGGTCCCTCGGAGGCCCGGGTCGACCCGAGGTAGCCGAGGGCTGCCAGACGCTTTTGATCCTCCGGGTCGACGTCGGAGGGAGGAGTGAATTTGCGATCGATCGCCGCCAGTCGTTCGCGAAGCGCGAAAACAGCGCGCCGGTGCTGCTCGAGAACATTGTGCTGCTGGCGGGTGTCGGAGATCGCGTACAACTCGGGCCGCGGTGCATCGATGTAATGAAAGTTCGCATCGATCATCGCGAAGAGCTCGCTCCAGCCGAGGTGCAGAGGGGGGAAGTACGTCTCACCGTAAATTGCCCTGCCGGCGGTGAAGTCCGGGCGGGTCAGGACGGCTCCTGAGAATGTCGCGGGGTCTCCCGCCGCCGTGACCGCGAGAACGGTCGGAACGATGTCGATCAGTCCGACGGGATGGCGAACAGTCTCTCCGGCCCGCTCATTTCGCGGGAGTTTGATCAGCAACGGCACCTGAATCGATTCACGATAGAGAAAGACGCCGTGCTCATCCTCTCCATGATCGCCGAGCCCTTCTCCGTGGTCTGAGAGGAGGATGATCAGCGCCGGATCATAGAGTCCGCGCCCCCGCAGGTCGTCCAGAAACCGTCCCACGATCGAGTCGGCGTAGGAGACTTCCCCGTCGTAGCGATGGGCTGCGGCATCGAAGGGTGGGGGAGGTTCGTAGGGAGCGTGCGGCTCGAAGAGGTGGAGAAAGCCGAAGAGCCGTCTGGTCGTCTGGCGTCCCAGCCACTCGGCGAAAGCCAGGCGGCTGCGCTCGCCATCGCGCTCCTCCGCTCGCCGTCCCATCTGTCGTGCCGGATCCGTCTCGTCGTCGTAGAAGTCGAACCCCGACGCGATGCCCGTCTCTCGCCGTAGAACCCAGGTCGAGACTGCGGCGCCGGTGACGTAACCTCGGGAGCGAAGCATGCCGGGAAGCGTCGAAACTTCCCCGCTCAGCAGATATCCGATGTTGTCGCGCACGCCATGATCCGGCGGAAGGAGACCGGTGAAGAGCGATGCATGGGACGGCAGCGTGAGCGGAACGTGGGAGTACGCCTGCTCGTAAAGGATCGAATCGGCGCGCAGCCGATCGATCGCCGGAGTCGACCCCTGAGTATATCCGTACGCCGGGAGGCGGTCGGCGCGCAGAGTGTCGATCGAGATGATGAAGACGGGAACGTCGGACGCGGGCGCCTCGCGGTCGCTGCAGGCGGCCGTCAGGAGGAGAACGCCGAGTGCCGCAAGGAGGGCACGATCGCCTCGTGGTGCCGAAAAAAGGAACATCGCGGCGATTTTCTCACAAGGGGGTCGAGGCGGGCGGGAAGTGGCCGAACTTTGTCGCGGATGCGGCGCGCATCGCGCTGGGGCTTGCGAGAGGTCATACCCCGCATCCGCGACAAGTTCGGCTTGTAGCCGATCGCGCAGACAGGCAAATCTCGCGAGGCCCGTTCCCCTCTCCCCATCAGCCAACCTGCCAGAGGTCGCCGGACGATCTTTCTGCTTTGCGCTCTCGGTCCCGCTCGTCGCCCGCGATTCGGGGCAGGACCGAAGTTGTCCGCTTCGGCGCGCGAGAGGTCACGGCATCCGGCCGCGGCTGGCCGAAGCGGACAAACTTCGGCCACAGGCTCCGCCTGCATTGCCTGCGGTTCGCCGGGGCCGGACGAAGCTGTTCGCCTTCCGACAGTCGGGCAAGGCCGATGCGTCATCTCGCGGCTCACTGCTTCGTCCCTACAAAAAAAAGCCCCGGCTCCGAAGAGCCGGGGCGGGGGTTGCTACCCGAGAGAAACGCCGGTCTCAGAAGCGGAGGCCGACGGTGAAGCTGTACTCGAGGGGAATCTGGTACGAGCTGATTCCGACCGGCTGACCGAAGGTCGTTCCCTTCTGCCAGTGTGCGCCCATCGCGCTGCACTGAGCCGCTGCCGCGCCCTGCGGGCACTCGATGAGGCTGCTGAGCGGGCTGAAGGGGTTGAACGCGATGAGACCCGACCCGGCGCCGGACTGGCGGCGCGTGCGGATGTTGGTCGTGTTCGGGTTGACCACCGAGTCCTGGTCGAAGATGTTCCTGATCCCGGTGTTGAGGAAGAGGTTCACTCTGCGGATCGGCAGCGTGTAGTTGATGCTGACGTCCGTGCCGTGCTCGTCTTCCGTCCGGAACGCGCCGCGCTCGCTGAAGAAATAATTATGCGAGGTGCCGAGCTGATTCCGGACGTAGCCCGGGTTCGAGATCAGACCGGGGAACGCGACGATGCGGCCGGAGGCGTCGATGTTGCCGACCGCCGAGTAGGGCGCGCCGGAGTCGTAGCGCTGCAGCACCGAGAGGTTGAAGTTGCCGACGGGCGTCGGCAGCTCATAGCCGACCCACACGCGTGCGCGGTGCGTCTGATCCTGTCCGAGGAATCCGGAAGGGCGGCGCTGCGCGTAGCTGAGATACTCGGGGTACCAGGTGGCGAGCGGAAGGTTGCGGATGGTCGCCGTGCCGGCGCCTTCACCGTCGTCGTTGCCCTTCAGCTCGGACCAGGTGTATCCGCCGCCGATGTTGAAGCGGCCGGGACGCCAGATGCCGTAGAGCTGAATGCCCTCGTACTCGCGGAAGGTCTCCGAATCCTCGTTGATCGTGTGCGCCAGATCGCTCTGAATGCCTTCCGGATCGGTGCTCCGGCCGGTGCTCAGATTGAGTCTTCCGGCGTAGAAGTTCTTCCACTCGCGGTTGACTGCGTCGACGCGGACGTAGCCGCTGCGACCGATCTGCGTGCCATATCCGAGCACGATCTCGTCGACTGCCGGCGAGGAGATGGACTCGGGGAAGATCGTGGTGAAGCCGGCGATGAACGATCCGAGATAGCCGTCGGCAGCGTTGCGGTTTGCGATTCCGCCGATCGACTCGAACCAGGCGAACACCATGGCCATCGCCTCGCGCGTCGAGATCAGCTCGTTGGCGGGAGTTCCCGTCGGATTGATCGCCGGGCCGCGGTAGGTCCAGCTGAAGAGGGAGGGATTGCCGGCTGCCTGACCGCTGCCGCCGACGTTGCCATCTGCGATCTTCGAAACGTAGGTTCCGTAGCTGAAATTGAACCGATGGCGCCCATTGCCCTGCAGATCGTAGATGAGGCCGAGACGTGGGCTGATCTCGCTGTCATCGGAGATCAGATTGCCGGAGGCGTCATGCCCGTCGTTCTTGTCGAAACGAACGCCGAGGTTGGCGCTCCAGTTGTTGTTGATGTCCCAGCGGTCGTTGAGGAACACCGACTGGGTCTGGAAGTCGGTTCCGGGCGACAGCTCGAAGATCGGGCGGTAGCGGAACGTCGTTCCTGTGTCGAAACGGGGGAACCAGGTGTCGCCCACGATATGCCCGCCGCCGAGGAACATCTCGAACTGGCTGGCCGACTGGAAGTTGTTCGATTTGCGGGTCTCGGAGAAGTCCTCGACGCCGCCGACGATGTTGTGCGTGCCCATTCCCGTCGAGAGGAAGTAGCTCGCCTTGGCGACGAAGGCATCGTTGTTGCGCTCTTCACCGGTGGTGCAAACGCCGCAGAACACAGGAGCGTTGGCGAAAACGCCGCGGCTCAGGTCGTACAGCCATGTCCCGTTGATACGCGAGGTGTCCTTGCCGCCGCTCTTCTCGAAGGTGAAGTTCTTCTCCGAGAAGTTCGCCTCTAAGAGGAAATTGGTGCCGAAGATTCCGCTGTAGCGGAGCGACATCAGGTCGTTCGGCAGGCTGCGGTCGGTGACCGTGTTGAGGTCGACGATGTTGAGGAAGCCCTGGTTGGTCTGATCGTTCGCGACCTCGAGGTATGAAACGACTGCGTTGTGCTTCGGCGTGATCTGGCCCGTGAGCTTGGCTTCGTAGCGCTTTTCGTCGTTGCCGAAGACGTAGGGGATGTTGGTGAACGTGGTGAAGCGCTGAATGGTCTGTTCGATCAGACGGCCGGCGCCGAAGAACCACAGCCGGTCGCGCATGATGTACCCGCCGAGCGTCGCCTCGTAGGTCTCACTGATGTCGTCGAGGTGGTCGGCTTCGGTCGGATGGGGCGTCTTCTTCCGCCAGTCGGGATTGGTCAGACTGTCGCGGAACGAGCCGCTGAACTGGTTGCCGCCCGACTTGGTGATGGTCGAGACCACGCCGCCGGTGAAGCGGCCGTACTCGGCGGACACCGCGCCGGTGAGAACCGATGTCTCCTGGATGGCGTCTTCGATGAAGAGATTGTGCGGCTGTCCGCGCAGGTTCTCGTTGACTACGACGCCGTTGACCAGGAAGAGGTTGTCATGCGACGGCGCGCCGGAGATGGTGATCTGCGCGTTGACGCCGGACGAGCTGACGCCGGGCGCGAGAAGCACCGTGTCGCGGATCGTCCGTGCGACCGGGAGCTTGTCGACGATCTCGCCGGTGAAGTTGCGCGAGATGGTCGTCGTCTCCAGAACCGTCGGCGCCGCTGCGGTGACCGTGATCGCCTCGGCGATCGCGCCCAACGCCATCGACGCGTCGACGCGCTCGACCTGTGCCAGCCGAACGTTGACGCTCTTGGTGACTCTCTGCATTCCTTCGAGCTCGAAGGTCACCGTATAGCTCCCTGGAGGAATTCCGGGGAACGTGTAGGCGCCGTTGTCGGCCGTGACGGTCGTTCTCGTTCCCTGCATTGCAGGCGATGCGATCGTCACCGACACACCCGGCAGTCCCCTCCCCTCAGAAGTCACAGTTCCCGTGAGGGTACTGGTGGTTCCCTGTGCGAACGCCATGCTCGCGCAAAGAACCAGGCACAACGTGAAGATGATGAATCGATTCTGCTTCATTCCTTCTCCTTTCCAGAGTGGGTCGAATGAATCATCCGCTCGAGGGCGCCTGATTGCCGCCGGGCGGACACGCCTGAACGCCATGAGAAGACTCGCTTCGAACGCGTGTCTTCGAGTTGAATCCTGATCGCCGCTGTTTCCGGACAGCCATGAAATGGTTACCGAGTCGTGACTCTCTTCGGCAAGCAGGGTGCCCACGACGGCGTCCCCCCGCCCTCCTCCAAGTGTTCCGCTTTCAGACAGTTCCGCGGATAGTACTCCGTGAGTGCGCCCGTGTCCACCAAAAGAGTGAATCCGTCGTTCACCCTTTTGAATCAACAGGTCACACAAACGTCATCGGTTGGTTACAATGATCTAGATCGGCGGATATAGCTGCCACCTCGCCCGGCTCCATCGCCTACTTCGGCTGATGTGAAAAGGGGCGCTTTGGCTGCCGCACAGGATTGCATCCTGATAAGGATGCCTGGACCACAGCCGGTGGTGAGCGCGAAGCGCCACCACCGGAACGTGGCACGCGCGAAGTGAGCGGCAGCCCGGCAGGGCTGCCAGGAAAGGGGCGAGCGCTGTCACATTTCGTCCCGGCACCCCTGCCGGGCAATCG
>DATKDP010000047.1:0-18311 GCA_035546335.1 Thermoanaerobaculia bacterium
GCAGCCGCGGCGTGATGGGTCCCTAGTGGACTGTCACGCCAGAATCAGTAGCACCTGGCTTGGTCTCGACGTCGTGAGCGTCGCTCACGCCTCCTCAACATAGTCACCGCTATGCCTGCGTCGGCGCGCCTCGCTCACGTCGCCGATCTCTTCGCCATCTGGCACCAATTCATCAAATACACTCCACTAGAGCATCCTACCGGCCAGGCCGCGCCGCCTCAAACGGTTGATGTCCTTCCCGTGCAATTCGTTACATCTGCGTGCCGTTCGTGAAAACGGCGAAACAGAATGGCCGCTCCGCGCGTCTACTCGGTCAGCAGCGTGATGATCACGCAGTGACGAAACGAATGAAGGTACGAAAGGAGCTGGAAACCATGAAGAAGTTGATCACAGCAGCAGCAGTCCTCGCCCTCGGTGCTTCGCTCGCCCTCGCGGCTCCGCACGGCGGCAAGTTCCACGGCAAGCACGGCAGGCACGGCGTCGACATGAGCCGCATGGCCGAGAAGCTGAACCTCTCCGAAGCGCAGAAGCAGCAGATGAAAGAGCTTCACGAGGGCTTCAAGGCGGAGAGCGAGCCGTTCCGCAGCTCGTTCAAGCAGACCAAGGCCGACTATCGCGCAGCTCTCGAGGCGGGAGACACGGCACAAGCCGAGTCGCTGAAGAGCACGCTGGAAACGCAGCGGGCCGAGATGGACGAGCGCCGGAAGGCACAGCACGAGCGAATGCTCCAGATTCTGACGCCCGACCAGCGCGCGCAGCTCGAGACGATGAAGTCCGAGCGAAAAGCGCGTCGTGGATCGCGCCGGTAACGGGTGTTCCGTCGCAGTTCGAAGAGGAGGCGGAACGCCTCCTCTTTTTTTGAGTGCAGTGCATAGCACCGCTTTGGATCGTTGACAGAAGCGCCGTGAGCCAGTGAGCGGCACCGTTGGCTTCACTGCGCTCGGTCCATGTCTTTCGGCGAGCAGCGCCGTTGTCGAGCTCGAGATGTAGAGCCGGGCCATGATGTGCGATACCATGGATTCGCAATGAGACGAGACCTCATCGCCGGTGCCATTCTTCTGGGAGCGACGGTTCCCGCCGCCGCCGTTCTCTATCTGTTCGGCTGCTGCGTCCTGCCGCTTCATGACGTCCTGCACCGCGCGATGCCAGCCTGTCATCTCGGCGTGCAGCTCATGGCGGCCGGCAACGATGAGCAGGAGAGAGTGCCGGCCACGCCGGCCGCCCCCGATCGGGAACGATCTGCGGCATCGGCCATCCGCGCCCTCATCGAATCGAGAGCCTACCCTGCGTCGCTCGTGCTCGTCGCCGCGACCGACTCCGTCTCTGCCGCCGCTGACCGCAACTTCGTCACCCTCGGTGGCGTACGTTGCGACGATGACGTGGGGCTGCAAACGCGCCTCATGACCTTCCGCATCTGATGCCCCCTCACCGCCGCGTGTGCTGACGATACATTTCGTCCGCGGCCGTCATCCTGAGCGAGGTGGAAGGATGGATCTGAGCGAGGATCTGCGATCGGCAACTGTGCGCAAACGCAGATTCTTTGCTCACGCCCCCGCCCGCACTCGCTCAGGATGACGGCAGTCCAGCGACGGCGGGCCACCCTTCCATCTCGCTCAGGATGACGCCTGGCTTTTTGGACACGAGCCAGGCAAGAAGGAGATTTCATGGAGTATTTGCGGATGAATCGCATCACCCGGCCGACCATGCTGCTCTTCGCTGCAATGGCTTGCGCCGGTTGCGCATCGACTCGGATGCCTGCAACAGGGGAGTCGCCAACAGATACAGCGGCCTTGACGGTTGCAAATGATCACGAGAATTCTCGTCCGGCGGATGAGCTCGAACATGAGCACCCCGATCCGACCGCCGAGCGCGCAACGACCGTCCGCCCCGCGGGTGCGCATGAACATGGTGCGGGCGACGCAATTCCGCCGGGTGGTCTCTGGAACCAGCCCGGCATCCCGATCAGCGGTGGGCCGACGCTGCATCTTCAGCAGCCTGCGTCCCGCTCGAAAGCGTCGAGAACGACGGCGCATGCAGAGCACGCCACGCCTGGCGGCGACGTTTGGGTCTGTCCGATGCACCCCGAGGTCGTGAGCGATGAGCCGGGAGCGTGTCCGAAGTGTGGAATGGATCTGGAGAAGGAAAAGGAGGCGCCGTGAAGGATCGAGTGACGATTCTCGCCGCATGCATCCTGTTCGTAGCAGCCGGCTGTGTCACGATTCCACGGGACGCCGGTCTCGGCGACGTTCAACGTCAGGTCGAGGAGCGCGCCTCCCAGAGGATCGTCGCGTACGACGAGCCGGGTGGGGCCAATCAGCCGCGGCTTCAGGATCTTCTCGCCGCACCGCTGACGGTCGATCAGGTCGTCGCCGTCTCTCTTCTCGCCAGTCCGAGGCTGCAGGCGACGCTCACCGAGCTTGGCATCGCGCGCGCTGCCTTGATCGAGGCGAGCACGATCGCGAATCCGATGCTCGAGGCCGAGCTTCGTTTTCCCGGCCGACCCGTTCGTCCGTACGAGCTGAAGATCGCGCAATCGCTCGTCGAGCTGATTCAGCTGCCCCGCCGACGTGCCATCGGAAGGCGAGAGTTCGAGGCGGCGAAGCTTCGGGTGACCGCCGAGATACTCCGCTTCGCCGGCGACGCGCGAGACGACTACTATCGTCTGCTGGCGGCATCGCAACGGGTCGCGATCCTGGGAACGGTTGCTCGTGCTGCGCAGACGGCCGTCGACCTCGCGCAGCGACAGCATCAGGGAGGCAACATCACCGATCTCGACCTCGAGATCGAGCAGTCGCTCTATGAAGAGTCGAAGCTTGCTCTTGTGCGGGCGGAAGAAGATCTTCTTCTGGCGCGTGAAGCGATGATCCGGCGCATGGGGCTGCGTGACCCGGGACTCGAGTGGAGCATCGCGATCGATTTCCCTCCGCCCCCCGAAAGCGAGCTTCCTGCCGAATCTCTCCAGGATCTGCTCGTTGAACGGCGCCTCGATCTGCTGATCGCCCGGCAGGAGATGGAGATCGCCCGTGTGGCCGTTCCGATCTCGCGTCTTGCGGCTCTCGGCGAGATCGTCATCGACGGCCATCTGGAGCGCGAGCCGACGGGGGAAAAGACATTCGGACCGGGGATCGAGTTTCCGATCCCGATATTCAACACGGGACGTGCGGCTCGATCGCGCGCCGAGGCGGAGTATCTGAGGAGCAGGTTCATGCTGGAGGCGCTGACGCTGAATGCCGAGTCAGAAGTGCGTGCGACGCACGAGCGAGCTCGCGCTGCACGCGCCCGCATCGACTACTACCGCGACGTGGTTCTGCCGCGCCGCATCCGCATTCTCGAGCTGACGAAGCTCGAGCACAACGCGATGCTTCTCGGGATCTATGACGTGCTCGAGGCGAGAAGAAGCGAGCTCGAGGCGAGGGCGGCTTTCATCGACGCTCAGCGCGATTACTGGATGGCGCGCAACGATCTCGATCGTGCCTTGAACGGCGTCGCCGCTGCGGAGATGCTCTCCGCCATCGACACGACACGAACACTCTCTGGTACGCGACGAGGAGGTCACTAGTCATGTTCTCACGAAGAAAACTGCTGATGTCGAGTCTCGCCGGAGCAGTCGGGGGAGCTGTGCTCGGACGGCGCGGCGCTTCCGCTCAGGCGCCGGCCGCCGGAACTTCGCGAAGGCCTCTCGCGGCGGCGCGCTCGGCCGGCCGCGCACCGCTGATGATTCCCAACGGCTCGAAGCTGCCTTACAGGATGGAGGGGGGAGTGAAGGTGTTTCACCTGATCGCCGAGCCGGTGAAGCGCGAGTTCATGCCGGGCTTCGTCGTCAACTGCTTCGGCTACAACGGGCAGACTCCCGGCCCGGTCATCGAGGCATTCGAGGGAGATCGCGTCCGGATCTACGTCACGAACAGATTACCGGAAGGAACGTCCGTTCACTGGCATGGAGTGCTCCTACCGAGCGGCATGGACGGCGTGAGCGGTCTCAGCCAGCCGAAGATCGGCCCGGGAGAGACGTACGCCTACGAGTTCACGCTGCGACAGACCGGAACGCTGATGTATCACCCGCATTTCGACGAGATGGTACAGATCGCGATGGGAATGCAGGGGCTGTTCGTCATTCATCCTCGGAGCGAGAGCGTGCGCCGCGTCGACAGAGACTTCGCGATCTTCCTGGGCGAATGGTTCATCAAGCCCGGGACGGCCACTCCCGATCCGACGGTGATGCTCGATTTCAACGTCTTCACCTTCAACAGCCGCGTCTTTCCCGCGACGGAGACGCTGCCGGTGCGGCTCGGCGATCGCGTGCGCATCCGACTCGCGAACCTCAGCATGAGCTCGCATCCGATTCACATTCATGGTCACAAGTTCTATGTGACGGGGACCGATGCCGGGCCGGCCCCCGAGTCGGCATGGCTGCCGGAGAATTCGGTGAACGTTCCCGTCGGCACCACGCGCGACATCGAGCTCATCGCCGACAATCCGGGTGACTGGGCGTTCCACTGTCACAAGACGCACCACGTGATGAATCAGATGGGACACGATCTGCCGAACCTTCTCGGCATCGACGCGGGAGACGTTCCGCAGAAGGTCGATGAGCTGGCTCCGGGCACGATGCTGATGGGAACCACGGGCATGGGAGAGATGGCGGAGCACCAGATGCCGGTTCCTCGGAACAGTGTTCCGATGCGAGGAGGAATGGGACCCTACGGCCCGATCGACATGGGAGGCATGTTCACCATCATCAAGGTGCGTGAGGGGCTCACCGGATACGACGATCCCGGCTGGTACGATCCACCGAAGGGAACGGTGGCGTGGAAAGTGCCGGAGATGTCGGTGCCTGCAGGCGAGCCGACTCACGAAGGTCACCCGGTGCCGCAGCGGGGCAGACGACGATGACGTGATGTTCTCACGACGGCTGCGATCCTCTCTCCGCGATGCTCGACAGCGATGCAACCTCGGCCGGAGTCAACTCTCGGAACGTTCCGCTGGGGAGGTCGCCGATCGTGATCGGGCCGATTGCTACGCGAACGAGTCGCAGCACCTCGCTCCCCACTGCGTCCACCATCCGCCGCACCTGGCGATTCCGTCCCTCGGTGATCGTCATCTCGAATGTGTGCGTTGATGCGTCTGCTGTGGGGTTGACGATCGCCGGACGCGTTGGGCCGTCGCGAAGGACAACACCACGTCGCAGCTGGTCGAGCTGTGGTTCGGAGAGAGACGCTGTCGTCTCGACCAGATAGCTCTTCGGCACCTCGTATTTCGGATTCGTCATTCGCTCCGCGAACGCGCTGTCGTTCGTAAGGATCAGAAGTCCGCTCGTGTCGAGATCCAGACGCCCGACGTACAAGAGGTAGCGATCGCGATCGGGAAGCAGATCGTAAATCGTCGGCCGGCCTTTCTTGTCATGGCGAGTCGCCAGATATCCGGCAGGCTTGTGGAAAAGGAGATAGACGCGCTCGAGCGCAGGGAGCGGCTCGTCGTCAAATGCGACTCGGTCCTGTTCGAGATCGATCCACTGGTCAGGGTCGCGAATGACGGCGTCGTTGACCCGCACACGTCCGGCGGCGATCCAGCGTCGTGCCTCGGTGCGCGAGCCGAGGCCGGCTTTCGAGAGAACGCGCTCGAGTGTCTTGATCGGTCGGTGCGGCATTCAGCGGTTACCTATGCTGACAGCTGGGGGTCGGGCGTCCCCGCCTGCCAGCGTCCGAGGGGGTCGGGCGTCCCGCCCGATCGCGGCGGCGTCCCCGCCGCCGCAGGCCGGTCGGGCAGATGTGAGCAAGTGCGGCTGCGCGAGTCGGGCAGATGTGAGCAAGCCCGCCTGCGATGGCGAGGACGCCATCGCGATCGTGCGAGGACGCACGACCGCCGGCTGCGCGAGTCGGGCAGATGTGTCTCCCCACCGTTTATCCATTGGTCGTCGTCGCAGCGGGAGGCGTGGGAGGCTCCTGCGGAGAACGGGCCTCCCGAATGAAAGCCCAGGCGAGGACGGCGATCCCGATCAGAAGGGCGATGATGAAGAAAAGGGACGGTCCCTCTCGCTGGTCATCCTTGCGCCGCTTCGCCGCTCGTCGTTTGGATGCCTTCGCCATTCGCGTCGTCTCTGAAGTCGGGATGATACCCGATGCGCAGGGCGGGTCGCGGCTGACAGCGTCAAGACAAGGCGATTCTCAGGATGACGGCATGGCAGATGCTGTCATCCCGAGCCTTTTCACAGCGCGCGCGCTGAACCTGAGAGTGATGACAAACCGCGTCATTTGGAAGCGGGCGGTTGGGCGAGGGACCCTCTGCCCGACGACCGGAAAACCCGCATGAACACTGGTTTGTCATTGGAAGCGGGTGGATGGGCGGGAAGGCGAGGGATCTCCACGCTGGTCCAATGCATCCGAGCGGTGAAGCAGCGACGTTTGCGAGCAACCCGATTAGGTCCGATCTGACCGAGCGGCCAGCGATGGCGAGGACGCCCGACCCCCGAGACAAGGCTGCGCACTTGGTGCTATCTGACAGCCCGCACTTCGACTTTTGCATCGCCGACGGCGGCGGCCATGGCTCGTCCGTCCGACGATAGGGAGACCGCCGAGAAACGCTGATCCTCGATCACCGGTTGCATCGCGCCGGTGCCGGTGTTCCACAATCGAACGGAGGTCCGATCGGCGACGACCACGGTCGTTCCGTCGTCGGAGAACGCCACGGAGCGAACCAGGTCAGCGCCCCCCTTGGACGTGCGGAGCAGCGTGCCGGATCGGACGTCCCAGAGCTTCGCCGTTCTTCCCGTACCTCCGCCTGCCAGCCGGCGAGCATCCGCTGAAAAGGCGAGAGTCAGGATCAGCTCGCTCGTCCCCGATGAGAGTTTCCGCAGGACCTTTCCGCTCTCGACGTCCCGCAGCGTGACGCCGTCTCCGCCGGCGCTGGCGAGCATGGTTCGGTCGGGAGAGAAAACGGCAGCGACGACACCACGAGGGCTCGGCCAGTTGCTCCGCAGGGAACCCGATTCAAGATCCCAAACACGGACTCCGTCGGCTCCGGTGCTTGCGAGAAGGCGGCCGTCGCGCGAGAACGCGAGGCTCTTCACGTGCCCGGGATGATCGCTGAGAGTGACCTTCACCCGACCCGACGAGACGTCCCACAGATGAATCGACTGGTCGAAACTTCCGCTCGCCAGCCACTTGCCGTCCGGTGAGAAGGCGAGCGCCGAAACCTGAGCGTCGTGGGCCTTCAGGCTTCTGCTCACTGTGCTCGTGCGGGCGTCCCACAACTTGACGAGAGCCGCTCGTTCGCCGGTTGCCACGAGGCGCGCGCCGGGCGCAACCGCGATGGCCGCGACGTTCTCGGAGCGCATGTCCGGCAACCGATCTGATCGAACGTGCGGCGCCTGAGCTCCGGCGCTGTGGTTGATGACCGCAGCGCCCACCAGCAGGATGCCGACCCGTATTGTGCGCATGATGATCCCCTTCTGTTGCGACCCACGGCTGGCGACGCGACTGCCACGTGGCGAACCATTGTCGTCGATCTGACGTCGCTCCAAACCCTTCGGCTTGCAAAAGGCTGACCCGAAAGGCCGACGATCCATGCGACAAGTCTACGTCGACTTGAACGCGCCGGAACAGGGAGAGCGGGCGTCCCGCGCCCGCCCCCTCCCAACGGACCTGGATGCCGTTCAGGCATCGATGATCTCGATCAGCGCACGCCGCCCGATCGGTTTGAGGACATGGTGGTCGATCCCCGCCGCGACCGAACGTTCGCGATCTTCGGGCTGCCCGTACCCTGTGAGAGCGATCAGTTTCGCACCGGCGGTCTGCGGAAGAGCGCGGAGACGCTTCGCCAGGGCATAGCCGTCCATCAGGGGCAGTCCGATGTCGAGCAGCACGATCTCCGGCGCGAACCTCGCCGCTTCGATCAGCGCCGAGGGACCGTCCGCGGCGGCCTTGACGTCGTGGCCGTCGCGGCGCAGCAGGATGAGCAGCATCTCGCGCGCGTCGGCGTTGTCTTCGACGACCAGGATTCTCCGCCCGCGCGGTGATGCCGGCTCCGCAGCCGGCCGCTCCTCGAGCTGCGGAGCACCGGCGGTGTCGAGACGCAGGGTGAGCTCACTTCCGAGCCCGGGTCCCGCGCTCGTCGCGGTGAGCGCGCCTCCATGCAGTTCCGCCAGCTGCCGAGCCAGCGTTAGCCCGAGGCCGAGACCGCCGAGAGGGCGATGGACGGCAGGGGAGCCCTGAACGAAGAGCTCGAACGCCGACTCGAGCATCTCCGGCGTCATTCCCGCGCCGGTGTCGCGAACGGTGACGGCGACCGATCCGTTCTCGACGGACGCGGTGATGCAGATCCTTCCTTCCTCCGGTGTGAACTTCGACGCATTGTGCAGCAGGTTGGCGATCACCTGAGTCATCCGTGCCGGATCGGCGTCGAGCCAGACGGGCAGGGGAGGGAGGTCGATCGTCAGCGACTGCCGGTGCTGTTCGATCAGGTGCCGCCAGATGTCGGCGGCATTCGATACGATCTCCCCGAGGGAGACGGTGGTTCTTTCCAGCCGGATCTTCCCGCTGTTGATCCTCGAGAGATCCAGCAGGTCATCGACCAGGTGCGCAAGATGCCGGGTCTGACGGCGTATGACCGCTGCCGGCCGTTCGTTGCCGTCGAGGATCTCGACGGCGTTGAGGATTGGCGCGAGCGGATTTCGCAGCTCGTGACCCAGCATCGCCAGAAACTCGTCCTTCCGTTTTGCTTCGGCGCGGAGAGCGCGCTCCGCGACGCGGTACTGCGCCGCCACCGCGGCGAGCGTCATCCCCGTGGTCGTCGCCACTCCCATGAAGAACTGCAGCAGGACGAGGCCGCGCTCCGGTCCCGCGTCCGCGAACGGCCCGCGGCCGGAGTCGGTGCCCCACACCGCGACGGCGCTCGCCAGGAGCACCGCCGTGGCGGTCGATGCGGGGCCGAGTCGGAGAGCCGCCCAGATGAAGAAGACGTAGACGACGTGTGCGACGGCGGCCGTTCGAGCGGGGAGCGAGAAGACGACGAGGCACGCGGTGAAAATTGCGAGGAGCATCAGCGCCGCCTCGATCCTGGTGTGGCGGTCGCGAGCGATCGCGTCGGTCGCACTCCAGATCAGCAGCGGCGTGCCGACGGTCAGCGCGCCGAGCGCGTCTCCGACCCACCAGATCCACCACAGTCCGGGTGCGGCGCTCATCGGATGGACGCCCCCGAGGGTCAGGGCGAGGACGCCGGTGGTGGCGCTGATTATCGGTGCGGCGATGGCGGTGACGACGAGGATGAGGACGTCGGTGACGCGGCGCATCCGCGCGTCGAAACGTGCGCGGCGGAGGATGGCCGCACCGGCGACGGCCTCGAGCGTGTTGCCCATGGCGATGACCGCCGCGACGATCAGCGGTTCGCCGAGCAACGCGTTGGCGGCGAACGCACCGAGAAGCACTCCGAGCACCGCCGTGCCCCGCAGGCGATAGATGGCGGCGAGGGCGAAACCGGTGGGGGGCCAGACCGTGGTGACCTCCGCAGCGCGAAAAGCGAAGGCGAAGCCGAGCCTGGCGCAGGCGAAGTAGAGAGCGGCGACGGCGAGCAGCACGACCGCGGCGCGGAAGGGACGTTGTTTCACGACATGGATTGTAGCCGCGACGTTGTCGTCGGGGCGAAGCATTTGGCGAGGGCCTCGGCTCTCCCTCAGGGCTTGGGTCTGATCATGGCAAGCACCCGGACGAAGCGATTGCGCTCTGTTGCGGGGTCGCGAGCCTCCTGCTCTGTCCCTCGCGCAAATGCTTCGTCCCTACGAGGGATGTCAAGGTTTGCGGCACGGTCCGCGGAGATCCGTCGGATTCTCGTAGTGGCGAAGCATTCGCGTCGGCGATCGCCCGCCGCTCCCGGATCGTTGGATGATGTATGTTATGATGTACAGCCATGTCGCGGATGATTCGCAAGCAGGTCTACCTCGACTCCCGTCACGACAAGCAGTTGAAGCGCCAGGCACGGGAACGCGGAGTGACCGAAGCGGAGATCATCCGCGAAGCGCTCGACACCGCGGCGCCGGGCGGAATGAGCCGGACGCGGACTGTCGATCCGGAGGCGGGGCGGGAACTGCTCGCCAGTCTCCGGGCTCTCGCGCGTCGCGGCCGTGGTCGCGCCAGGCGTTCGCTCCGCTCCTGGACCCGCGAGTCGCTCTATGAGGATCGAACCGGCCGATGGACGAAGTCCTGATCGACACGAATCTGGTCGTCTACGCTCACGATCCCTCCGACGCCGTCAAATCCGCCCGGGCGGTTGAAGCGCTCGAAGCGCTGATCGAGAGCGGTCTGGGCAGACTGAGCGCGCAGATCCTCGGCGAGTTCGTGAGCGCGACTGTCAGAGGCCGCCGTCCGATTCTTTCCATCGACCGGGCACTGGCGCAGGTAGAACTGATGGCCCGAACCTTTCCGGTCTTCGATGTCACCAGCTTCATCGTCCTGGAAGCCGCTCGCGGCGTCCGGGAGCACCGGCTCAGTTACTACGATGCCCAGATCTGGGCGACCGCTCGATTGAACCAGGTCCCGGTGATCTTCACGGAAGACTTCGAGAGCGGCAGGCGTCTCGAGGGAGTCGAGTTTCTCGACCCGCTGGCACCCGGCTTCGATCTGACCCGCTGGAGCTGAAGCGAGCCGCGAATGGTGCTTGCGAGACTGTGACATTCGTGTCGGCGATCCCACGCCGCCCACCCATCCGGGGCGGGCGCAGGAAGCCCGCTCTCCCTCCAGGGGTTGGGTCTGATCATGGCGAGCACCCGGACGAAGCGATTGCGCTGCGGCGTCGCAAGCCTTCGGCTCTGTCCCTCGCGCAAATGCTTCGTCCCTACGAGGGATGTCGAGGTTGGGTCCACTCATCTCACCCGCTCGATTCGCGCCGGTCTCTGGCCGCTCCCTCCTCGCGTGAAGACGACGGTTCCGTCTCCACCATCGCATCTCGAATCGAGCTGGAACGTGTTGGTTCCCGCCCAGCCGTTCCGGTCGTCCATTCGATTCGCAACTGGTTGCCGGCGACGGTTGCCGTCCCGGTCGCCCATCCCATCCCCTCTTCGCGCGCCGCCCAGCGGCCTCCCCCCTCCGCGGTGAAGATGTAGACCGAGGAGCCGAAGTTCTCGATCGAGAAGTTCCATCGTCCGCTCACGTCGCAGCCGCTCGCCGGTGCAGGACGCCGGCCCCCCGCGTCGGCCAATGAGCCCGTCGCCGGCTCTGCATCGGCACCCCCCGTCGGGACACCGCTCCCCGCGAGCGTGAACACGTAGACGAGGAATCGTCCGTCCAGCCCTTTCTCGTCGCCATGTCCCATGTTTACGGTGGCGGGAGCGCCCAGCTGGAGCACGCCGTCCTGATTTGCGATCCCGCTGCCGCTCGATCCGAGGTCGAAGAGGTGGTCGCCGACCTTTCCTTTCAGAACGAACCATCTCCAGTAGCCGCCGCCGTCAGGCCCGAACTCGATGTTGGGCGGATCCTTGTAGCGCCACGTGCCGCTCGCCTCGACGCGCACGCGCTGATCTTTTCTGATTCGCAGCCCGGTGTCGGACCACTGGCCCACTCCGACGGAATAAGGCCCGTACCGTTCCTCGGTGGGCCTTCTGGCTTTCTGCCTCCAGACCTCGTAAGTCGTCGCCGGCCGGAAGGGCCGCACCGTCATGAACTTGTCCAGCGTGTCTCCTTCGAAGAACCCTCCCTTGACGGGCTCCCCTTCGGCATTTCTCGGGTAACGGGGAAGCTGATCGGTCGGATAGCGGATCCCGATCGGATTCTTTGCCGTGTAGAGGGTCGTCCCTTCGACCTGAATGAAATGGTCGATCGCATTCGGAGCGGTCACGTATCCGACGTGGCCCGGGATGATCACGACGTCGTCGGCACGCAGCTCGGAGGCCTTCGGCACCGGGTCGACCTTTTCGTAGTTCTTCTGCCGGAGAGCTGTCATCAACTCCGTCACGCTGGTCGTTCCCTTGTAGGGATAGCTCTCCGGCCGGGGATCGTTGCCGGTGAGCCTCCAGATGGCGTAGTCGTAGCAGACTTCGATGGCGATCGCGTTGCTCGAGGTCATTCCCAGGAGCACGGCGGTGACCAACAGCGTTTTCAGCAGGCTCGCTCTTCTCATGAGATCCTCCATCGTGAACACACTAGTTCTGCGACGGGCCGAAGAGACGAAAAAAAGACGAAATCTTTCCGATAATCGGAAAAGAGAGCGCTCGGTCACTGCAGTCGGATGCGAGCCGGGACGTCCACGTGCAGTTCCGCCTCCCCGCTTGTTGCGTGGAGGTGAAGCGGTCGGGGCGTATCCGAGGGCTGCACGTACCGCAGAACGCTCCAACCGTCGAATCGCGCTGCGCAGATGTCTCCCGAGCGGGTGACGCTCAGCGGCCTGACAGATTCGGGAAGCTGCCAGTCACCCGCCGAAACGAGCTGCACGTCGGTCACTGCACCGCCGCAGGGAAACGAGAGCTCCACCGGCGGAGGATTGCGTCGCGTGTTCTCTCCGAAAGCGAGATCGAGAGCAGGAGCGGTCACGCCGGTATGCACCGGAGCGGTCACGCTGCCGGTAGGGCGCAGCCAGACATCCTCACGGGTCCAGGCGGAGAACATCGTTCCCACCGGATAGAACGCCTCCGTCCCCCTGATGAATGCGCCCACCACCAGTCCCGTCATGACGCCGGCAGCCCGCTCCTCGCCGGCGGCGGCGAGCTGGCCCACCAGCGGCACGCGAGTCGCGTCGTCGAGATCGACCGAGACGAGCGCGATGTCGATCACTCCCTGTTCGCCGAAGCTCGAGCCCGGCTTCACCTGCCGGATCGCCGCCTTGACGCGCGATCCCTTGGGGATGACCACTCCATCGCCGGCCACGATCTCATCGGCAACCCGGAACCAGACCGTTTCTCCCAGCCGATTCAGCGACGACGAGAGGTTCTCCATCAGCTCGATGGACAGCTTCGTGTTCGCTGCGAGCGTCACCTTCCCCTCGGTTGAGGCGGGCGCGGCGACGCTCACCTGCTCGACGTCCGCCTTTTCCTTCTTCGCCTCCCGCCTCTGCACCTTCTCGTATCGCTTCGCCACCTTCTTCGCGGCATTGTCCAGGTCCGCTTGGTCGCTCTCGATGTACGAGGCGACGCGCTCGATCGCCTGCTTTCCTTCCGCCTCGGTCATCAGTGAGATCGGATTCACCGGCCGGGCGGCGACGTAGTATGTCTCACCGGCGACGAAGTGCACGTCGAGACCCGACGGCGTGTCACCCCAGAGAAGATGCTCGCCCGGCTCGACATAGCCGAATCCGTACGTGTTGTTCCGCACGAACGCGATCAATTGCTCGTCCGCGAAGACGAAGATTCCGACGCCTCCACCGACGAAGGCCTTCTCGCGTATGACGTAGACGAGCGCCTTGTCGGGGCGCGGCTCCCCCATCTGCTTTGTCTCGTGCACGGTCGACGCCGGGAGGGGGAATGCGGAGAGGAGCGCGAGAAACGCACAGATGATGATACGCCGGAGCGTCATAGGTTCCTCCTCTGTTTCGCCTGAGCGTTGCGAGCGGTACTGTCGAATGCTGTCAATCTATGATCCGCGAAGCCGCTGCGCAAGCCCGCCACGTTCGCCGCTCACCGCACAGCTCTTGAGAGCCCGATCAGTCGTAACCTCATCGCGCCCGCCGGACACTGCGACGACGCTAACGACGTATCGGGCGCCGTCGGAATTCGTCATCGAATCGCTCGAGCAGCGATCCGGCGATGAAGTCGCCGTGCGTGTTCTCCAGCGCGTGAGCCGCTATCAGATGCGTGAGGGCAAGCTCCGTCAGGTTCGCCATGAGGTCCGTCAGCGAGAGACGTGGATTCGAACGCCAGATGGCTGGCGTCTTCGAAAAGTCGACGAGATCGACGTGAAGAATCGCAAGCGCTGGATCGACGGCGTGTTGGAGCAACCTGCGAGTCGATGAAGCACGTTTGTCGACACCAGAGTCGAGCTCGACGCATCACCCCTTGGAGTCGCCGCGTTCGACATCTTTCAACGGACGGGCGTTCTCGGCCGCAATGCACCACTCGGCGACCTCGCGCCGACGCCGCTCGAGCCACGCGAGTCGCTGTTCCGGGGTCAAGTTCAAACCGATCGTCATCTGACTCTCACGGGCATCCTCGAAGGTCAACGGGTACTCCCGTTCGGTCGAATCACGTTTGCCATCCATTTCAGACCTTCCTCGGTCGTCTTTCGATCTTCCTCAGCGCTTCAACATCCATCAGGTCCTGTGCTCTTCCTGCTTCCAGCTTCATTTGGATCAGGTCCCCTATCGATCCCTGACGCATGGCTCCCGCTCGCCGCTCGTCGCTCGCAAAGAAGAGATCGATCGCCTCTCCTGCAGCTCTCCGGGCGTCGACGAGAGCCCGTCAGTCACCGGGCGCGAGCTCGTCACGAGCGACTGTACGTGAGTCCGTTTCCGCAATGTAACCCCGATTGCGCGCGCCTGAGTGTTACCGTTCTCTCATGACGACGCGCTTCCCGACGACCAGCTCCGCGCGGCTGGCGACATGGCCATCGGAGTTCTGGTAGGCGGTCGTCTTCGATACCTGGACGTGGATCGTTTTGCCGTCCGTCTTCTCGAGCGTGAACGAACCGTCTGTGTGCAGAGTCGTGACCGTGCCCATGTATTTGTGGACTTCTCCGGCGTGGCCGAACGCGTTCAGCGTGACGAGAAGAAGGAGGGAGTAGAGCGCGAACTGACGCATCGATCTGGGCTCTTTCAGTGATGGTGAAGTGTTGCCTCGTGAGCAACAGGCGCGGCCTCGGGCTCTTCGCCTTCGCGGGCCAGGAACGCTTCCTCTTCCTGCATCTGCTGCCACTCCGCGGGTGATTTGGGATTCAACTTCCGCATCTCGGCCATCTCCTCCGGTGTCATCTTCGGCAGGTGCCGGATGAAATGAACGAGAGTCCAGCTGCCGAATGCCGATTCGACTGTGCCGCTGCCGAATCCTGGCATCCCGGTAAGGCGAACGCCGTTCTCGATGATCGAGAAGAGTGCTCCATCCGAGAGTGCCTGTGTCGGCTTCAGTGTCAGGTCTGGTGTGCGCGGGTACATCTTCCTGCCCATATCCGAGCCCTTGCCGTCGTTGTCGTGACAGGTAGCGCAATGATCCGCGAAATGTGCGCGCGCTTCCGCGAGGACCGCTGGCGTGAGCGGTACGGGATTCTTCTCGTCGCGCAGATCGGACGGCACGGCCCACTGCCGCATCGCGCGCGCCATCGTCGCCTCCATGCGCGATGGCTCGTCGTGTGCGCTGAAGCCGTGCCGGATCATCGACCCGAAGATGAAGACCGCTGCAATGAACAGAAGTGCTGTGACGCCGAGGATCAACTTCGTCCGGCGCTTCATTTCCCATGTCCTTCGTGGCCCTGCGTCGCTTTCGCTGCTTCGGATACTGACGACGGAGCGGGCGCGTCGAACGCGTCGCCGCGCAGCGTCGAGGCGGGTTGAACGCGCTGCATCTCCGCGTTGGAGCGCGGTGCGCTCATCGTCATGGCCCTTGCCATCGAGCCGCTGACCGTGTGCGCCGTCTCCGGATCGGCTCCGTCCGCCGGTGCTTGCGTCACGCCGTGCTGCCCGTGATCCAACTGCGCCGCCGGCGGCTGCTGGCGATGCTGCGCGTGCGAATCGGCGCCGGGCGAAGGGGTGTGCTGCATCGCCGCATGTTGGTCACGCGGCATCGCGCCGTGTTGTGCGTGTGCGTTCGCCATCGCGGGTCCACGTGCGGCGTGACCCGCCTTCGCATGACCCATCGCCACGTGATCCATCGCAGCCATCTCGCCGTGGCCGGCGTGTGCGTCCGCAGTCGCTTGATGACCCATCGCCGTGTGATCCGGCGCAGCCATCTCGCCGTGCACGGCGTGCGCAGCCTCTGCCACCGGCCACGATGGGGCGTGTCCGCCATGTTCGTGGCCGGCGCCCACTCGAATTCCCTTTGCCTCTGCTTCGCGATATGCAGCGGCGCTCTTCGAGGCCATGCTTTGCTTCCTGTCGCATGCGGCGACGAGTAGTGCCATTGCGAGCAGCGCTCCGCATGCGATGTCGCGCGGATGTCGTTTCGAGGTTCGAGCTCCTCGGGGAACCTCGAGCGTCCAACAGATCGCGGACCGGGTCATCTGGCAAGTTCTTGCAACTTGCGATCCTGAACAACGCACCGGGCCGATAACGGAGAAGGATATCCTGATAGCGCATACGGGATTCGAACCCGTGTTACCGATGTGAAAGGCCGGTGTCCCGGAGCAGCGGTTCGAGCAGATCCCTCTGAGCTTCGCCGACTGTCCGAAGCTGGGAATCGACGCGCCGGAGCATCGACCGGTGGGGAACAAGGGCGGCGTAGGCGGCGGTCGCTGATTATACGCAGAATGTAGTAACTCTGCGTATAACAGGGGGACTGGGGGCGGTAGACGGTCGCTGATCACTTCGGCGCGAGCTCGACGGCGGAGAGATTCGAGTTGATATCGTTATATCCTCTCGCCCATGGCCCAGATTGTCGTTCGACAGCTCGATGATGACGTGAAGGCGAAGCTTCAACGCCGCGCTCACCGGCATCGGCGGAGCACGGAGGAAGAGGTTCGGGAGATCCTCCGCAATGCGGTCAAGGGCGAGGGAGTCTCCCGCGGGGCGCTGGGGTCGCGGATCGCGGCACGTTTCGCTCGCATCGGGTTACGGCAGGAGATTCCCGAGCTTCGTTGTCAGGCTGCGTTCAGAGGCCATCGCGATGCTTCGAATGGCGCCAACGCGACCGGTTCCTCGATTGAATCAACGCAACAAACATCGCCGTCACGGATTGAACGGGGCGCGTCTCGTTGAGTTGCTGAAACGACGAACTTTGTTGGTAGCGCATACGGGATTCGAACCCGTGTTACCGCCGTGAGAGGGCGGCGTCCTGGACCCCTAGACGAATGCGCCGGATGGGCGAGGCGGGGAGCGTACCCGGACGGACTCTCCGCTGTCAAGGCGGGGAAACGGGGGGATTTGCAGGCGAATTCCCGCAGTGCGAGGTCATGAAGAACGGAAGGAAATCATCATCCCGAACGAGTGGTGGGCGGGAAGGCGAGGGATCTCCACGCTGGTCCAATGCAGGGGAGAGCGGGCGTCCCGCGCCCGCCTCTGTTCCATCCGCGATGATGCAACCGACCATCACGCGGTTACCCGTCCGCGACGAGCGTCCCGATCGCCGACACCGTCGCCCGTCACCGGGCCGAAGATCGGAATCTTCGGCCACATCTGTCATTTCCGAGCGGGGAGTGGGAGGGATCTCCCTTCACGCACGCTGACCTCTCGGCGATCTATACATTCGCCTTGACAAATGTGTCTTCGGGCATTACTGTGCTCTCATATTCGTTCACGCGAATGTGAACGACAGGGAGGATTCAATGAACCAGAGCCATGGCATCAACGCTGTCCCCGCTTTGAAAGTGCACGTCTCACTCAACGTACGCGACATCGCCCGCAGCATCGAGTTCTACCGGACGATGCTCGGAATCGAGCCGTCGAAAGTGCGCACCGGCTACGCGAAGTTCGACGTCCAGAGCCCGCCGATCAATCTCGCCCTCAACGAGGTTGCCGATCTGAAGGAGCGCGGCGCGCTCTCGCACCTCGGGATTCAGGTCGCCTCGACCGAGGCGGTTCTCGCCGTTCGCGAGCAGTGGATCGCCGCGGGGCTCGTCACGCGCGACGAGATGAAGACCGACTGCTGCTACGCGACGCAGGACAAGACATGGGTGTCCGACCCCGACGGCAACGGGTGGGAGGTCTTCGTCGTCCTGCAGGATAATCTGCCGGAGACGGAGAACAGCACCTCCTGTTGCACGACGACGAAGGCGGTGGTTGGCGAAGCGGCCATCGCAGGTGCGACGACGGCGGCGGAAGCGAGTGGGTGCGGCTGCGCTGCGTAAGGAATGCCGAGCGGGGATCTGCGATCGCGGGTTTGCGGATCGCGATCCTGCGCGCATGGCTGCCTTTGCATGTGGGTCACATTGGACCTGAGGGGGATCCCTTGCGTTCCCGCCCGCTCGGGATGACAGGTGTGGCCGAAGATTGTTGCATCATCGCGGATGGAACAGGGGCGGGCGCGGGACGCCCGCTCTCCCGTGCATTGGACCAGCGTGGAGATCCCTCGCCTTCCCGCCCGCCCACCTCGGGATGACAGCGTGCGTGACATCACTCTTTGTACGAACGGATGCTGATCTGCCCGCTGGATGTCGCCTTGATCGCGTAGCGATTGAACCGGACGACGGAGCTGTCCGCAGCGATCACGATCTCCGCTGGAAATCCGGTGACCGCCGCGGGGAGGACCGCGC
>DATKDP010000048.1:0-33668 GCA_035546335.1 Thermoanaerobaculia bacterium
CGGCAGGGGCCGGCGCTGGCGAGCTCCGCGCAGTTCGATGCGCTGGGGCGGGCAACGGAGATCACCGAGGGGGAGGGATCGAAGGTCTACACGACGAGACTCGTTCACGACGAAGCGGGGAATCTCGTTTCGTTGACGGCGCCCGGACTCGCTGCGGAAACGCTGACCTGGGACGCGCGGGGGCGGCTCACGGAGCGGACGAAGCCGGACGGCGGCACGCTGCGGTTCACCTGGGATGCGCTCGGCAATCTCACGCGCTATTCCGATGAAGCAGGCAAGGCGATCGATTACGCGATCGACGCGCTCGGACGGGTGGAGAGGGTCACCTACGCCGACGGCACCTTCGAGGAGACGCGCTACGAGCCGGTGACGGGCCTGGTTGCCGCGGAGCAGAATCGCGCAGGGAAGTGGCTCTCGTATGTCTACGATGCAGGCGGGCGGGTGACGGAAGTGCATCTGGGCGAGAGTGCTGAAGGGTCGCCTCTCTTCGAGCGATACAGCTATGACGCTGCGGGCCGGCTGACGAAGAGGGCGAATGCCGATGCGGCAACCGAGCTCGGGGACTTCGACCTTCTGGGGCGGCCGGGCGTGACCCGGACGAGCCGCTACGCGGGCAGGAGCGGGTTGTCGGGCGAGCCCGTGCTTGTCGATGTTCACACGCAGGGCCATGTCTGGTCGGTCTTCGATGGGGAGAGGAGCCGGTGGCGCATGCCGGTTGCAGGAGATGCATTGCCTGCGAGCGAGAGCGGCTCGGCATGGCGCACGTGGATCGATGAGGAGCGCGATGCGGCCGGAAATCTCGCCGCTCAGCGCGCGGTCGTGACGCGCGAGGGTCCGGCGGCGGGAGAGCTGATCGCGGAGAGCACGGCCCGCGGCATCGGACGGCTCGCTTCGCGCAGGCGCATGCTCGAGGGGGGGTTGGGGGCGCTCGACACGGCGTACGACTATGCGGACGGCTTCGCCGGAGGCGTCATCGATGACCTCGTGATCCCCCCCTCGCCGCCTGGCGTTGCCTCCGGCCTGCTCGGCCGGGCTGCGACCTCGCTCGGTGGTCTGACGCTGGGAGGCAGCGAGATCCTGCGCGACGCCTCGAAGCGCACCTCCCACGCCCGGCACCTCGGGCTCAGCGATCGCGAGTCCTCCTTCCGCTACGATGCGCGCGGGAGGCTCGAGCACTCCTCGCTCTTCCGGATGCCCGCGGCGAGTGCGGAGCCGGCCGTCGCCGACAGCTACTCGGCGGCGGACTTTCGTTCCGCGCGCGGGGTGAGCGGGCGGCTGACGCCTACCCAGCGCGCAACGCTCGGGGAGGCCGCGCGCGCGGTCGAGCCGGCGGGGTGGAGCGCGGCCGGGAATGCCGCCCATCAGATCGAGCGGCGGACCCTCACGCTGGAGGGCCTGCCGGAGGACGTTCGCGACTACGTTCTCAGCGGGGGGCGGCGTGAGAGCGACGGCGTCTGGGTCGCCGGGTACGACCCGCGGGACCGGCTCACCTCGCTGAGCAGTGAATCGCTTGGACGGCGGTTCGAGTATGTCTATGATCCCGGCAATCGTGTGGTAGGCCGAACGGCATACCGCCGGGACGGGACGAGCTGGACGCTCGAGGATCGGACGAGCGCCCTCGCGCGGGACGGGCTGCCCGCCGAGACGACCTTCGTGTGGGATCCCGTCGCCGACCGCCTCGTGGCGATCTTCGGTGCCGGCAAGAGCACCGAGAGCGCGACGCCGTCTCCCGAGTCGGGACTTCTTCGTCAGGTCGTCCATGGCGATCAGGCCTACGATGATCCGCTCGAAGTCCTGATCGCCGATTCCTTCGGCAATCCGAAACGTTACCTGCCCGTCTTCGACGAAGCCGCCGGCGGCTCTCTCGTTGCCGTGACCGACGAGCGCGGCGCACTCGTCCAGCGCGTCTTCTACGCCGATGCCTACGGCGACGCGCCGCGCTACCAGCACGGCCCGATCGCCGACCGGATCACGATCGGCGCGGAGAAGGGCTCGAGCGGCGAGCTCCAGCGCGTCCTCTTCCGCGTGCATCTCACGGATGCGGTCGACGAGGAGACGGTCAAGCTCGAGGGAGGAGTGCCTACGGGCATCCGTCTCGAAGTCATCGACGACGCCGTGGTGGATGGCGCTCCGGTCGTGCGCGTCGCACCGGGAACGCCTTCGCTGGAGAGTCCGGACACGATCGTCTGGGAGCTCTCGGGCGCGCAATGGGCGGACATCACGACGACGCCCGGAGTGAAGGCGCTGCGGATCGCCCTGACGAACCAGCTCCGAGCACACGGCTGGGGCGAGACTCCCGTCAGCCCGGCGCCGCCATGGATGGAGACGCTCTACGGCGTCACGGCGAGCGCGGCGCTCCCTGTGAGCAAAACCGAATCGCTCGCAGCGCTGACCGCGATCCTCGCGTCCATCGAGCCCGGCACACCGAACGTGCTCTTCGAAGTGGCCGATCTCTACCTCGCCGCGAGCCCCGACCCGAAGGTCAACCTGCTGACCGGCTGGAAAGCCGCCCCCTTCATCGAAGGCGACGCCGGGCTCGTCTACCTTCGCGAGCGTTGGATGTCGACGGGCGATGGCCAGTTCCTGACCGCGGATCCGCTGGGGCCAGTGGATAGCTCGAATCTGCAGGCCTACGCGGATAGCGCGGCCACTCGAGGAGACCTAAGCCGCGAGTGCGCACGGCCAGTCAATTCACATCCTTGTTTCGCAATGGATATTGCTGTGACGGCTCCAAAATCGTCGTTGCTCGAATATGGGCTCTTCGTGCTGGGCGAATTCGCCAAGGAGGGTCCAAGCGCGCTCACCTTCTTCTCTCTTCCTTCTGATGAGCAATGGACGCTGCTTAAAAAACAGCAATCTATCCGGGAATTTCACTCACGAACCAGGATCGGTATTGTACCGATCGGGTTCGGGAATGTCGGTATCCCAGGTGCAGCTGGCGGTGTGGCTTCAGCCGTAGTGGAGTCCGCTGCGATGCGTCCCACGCTACCTGGCCCCGGCCCAGGATTTAGTCGATATGTAGCAGCAGAAAAGAGCATCACCTCTACACCGCGGCCTCAGCGGCTGCTGCTCGCGGCTGGCGAGAGCACTCGGACAATCGAGCAGGTGGCAAACCTTCGTGGGACCAACTATGAACGAGGAAACGCGTTTAATGAGCACCTGGCACAGGCTCGGATGGGCAAGCAAGAAGTCAGTGCTACGACGCGCCTCGGCAAGCGAATTCATGACGTTGGTGATATTCGCGGGCTACAAACGGATCTGAGAATCGAAGGAAAGAACTATCGCCGTTTTTTGACTATCGGAGGGCAGATCGTTCACCGCGAAGTGCCCCTAACTGTTGAAATGCGTCTACAGGTTTACAAGGACGTTCTGTTTGTTCGCGCTGGTCGTGCCCTGGGAGTTGACAGGCTTGTCCAGTGGGAGTTTGCAGGTGCACCGCCAACCAGAGCGTTAGCTGAGTTTCTTCAGCATTGGAGGATTCCTTATGTCCACTACTGAGCGGGGATACGGCGGGAAGAGGCTATTGGATCTAGTACGGGCCGAACTCGTGAATATTCCAATCGAACAGTGGGAGTTTTTCTTCCCGGTTCAGGTTGCCGTCTGGAGATTCATCTCAGAACGGCGCCCAGGAGTTCTCGGTGAACTGGATGCAGGTTTTTCGAACGCTCCCTTCTTTCGAGGCAAGGGTGCTGAGTGGTTCTGCGGAGAACTAGGAGGTGACCGGAGGTACGGAGAGCTACTTGAACGAATAATGTACCCTGTCGTTGATGGCCTTCCACGGTCTGCATACGCAAGGGGGTTTGTCGTGCAGCCGGAACTGTCTGCCTTGGATGAGAACGCCATACGTGAACTTGAGCAACTAGTAATAAGGCAGGTTGATGCCCTCTCTGGCTAACCGTACGTGTGTACTGTGATGCCGCAGTGGGAATTGCAGGTCGTGTAGTGCCCCAATGGGAATTGCAGGCGGCGCGATGCGGGCAGTTTCGGAATGTTTAGCGGGACGAGTGACGCGCCTGCGATCGATCGGACGGAACGTTGGAGCGCAAAATGACGGACGGCGGACGGATCAGGCACACGCCGGGCGGCGCACGGCGTGTGGTGCGCGGGTGCTGTGGATCAGCAGCAGCGGAATGTCAGGCCGCGAGTTGCTTCGGAATCAGGAAGGGGAGACGCCGTTCGGGATCGAGATGCGCGACCTCGAAGGGGAGCTCGACGGGCTTGGCGGGTCGCGGGAGGTGGCGCGGGGTGGAGAGATGGCCTGCTCGGTCGCGGGCGTGAGGCGGAAGTAGATCTCGGCCGGCGTGGCGCCGCCGAGACCCTGATGCGGGTGGAGGGTGGCGTAGTAGAAGAGCCCCCGCTCGATCTTCTCTTCGAGATGGCGCAGGGAGAGAGGCGGGAGGAAGCCGAGATCGAGCATCTCTTTGAGCGTTCGCCAGAGGCGCTCGATGATGGCGATCGAGCCGGACCGGCCGATCGCGCCGAAACGGTGCGTGATGCCGAGGTCGTGCAGGTTGTCCACAAACGGCTGCCCGGTGAACTGCGGCCCGCGGTCGGTGATGAAATGCTGCGGCTTGCCGAATCGCCTTGCGGCAGTGCCGACGAGTGCGGCGATCTCCTCGCTCGCCGGTTCTTTCGAGAAGACGCGAAACGCGAGCGGGAAGCGCGAGTGGACATCGAGAACGACGACGAGCTTGAAGATCCGGAGCCGGAAGAGGCTCGGGATGCTGGTGATGTCCGTCATCCAGACGTGGTTGGGCTCTCTGGCGCGAACGGCGCGCTTCGCCGGCAGCTCTTCCTTCGTTGGCGGCAGGTGAGGCTCGCGTGCCGGCGGATTCTTCCGATACCGCCGGACGGTTTCGCGGCTGATCTTCCTTCCGGCCCTGAGGAGCATCTGCGCGATCATCTTGCTGCCGCCGACTCGCATCGAGTCGAGAAGCGCGACGAGCTCCCTCGTCACCTCGTCGAACGTGCGAACGGGCGGCGCGGCTTTGAGCAGAGAGCCGACGGTCGTCTTGTCGGGCTCGCGTGTTGCTTCGCGAGCCCAGCGCCCGATGGTTCCCGGATCGACCATGAACGTCTCCGCCGCCTCTTCCTGCGAGAGCCCATACGTCCGAATGAAGACCACGATCCGAAAGCGCTCCTCGGGCGTATAGCGTTGCCGCTGGCGTGGCGGCAGGCGAAGAATGCGTCCGCGAACGATCTCGAGAACCTCGCGCAGCTCGGCGGTCTTGATCTCCGCCTGGCAATGCTCGGCGAACGCCCCGCTGACCGGATCACGCGCGTCGCGCCACGCGCCGAGCGCGAGTCCCAGCGAGAGCATGATCAGCTCCCTGGCGCGCAGGAGAAGCCGGACGCGCATCGGTCGAAAAGTTCCGTGTCTCCGCCAATGCCGCGAGAGCGCGAGCGTCGAGGCTCGCCTCCGGCAGTGCGGTCGATGTCGCTCGGATCAAAGCGTGGTTCGCCTTTCTGAATGAGGTGTTGGCAGGGAAGAGGGCGAGACGATCTCAGATCCGATGGAGAAAGGCAAGTCGCCGAGCTCGCAGCGACGCGCGCCAGCGCGCATGTTCGGAACACAATCGGCACCGGCCCGCTGCGCCACCGACAAGCGTGGGGTTGGAGATCTACTCTAGTCGTTCAGCAGGAGGGGTTGAAAGCCCGCCTGTCGAAAGTGTGTATCTGCAGTCAACGCATCCGTGATGTGGCGATCCTGCATGACGACGAATGACACGCAGTCAGTCAATCCCCACTCTTTGTCGGTGCGTTCACGAAAAATCAGCATTGCTCGTGAGAACAGCGTGTCTGAAAGCGCAATGATCTCGATACCGGAGTCCTCTTCCATGGCTGCCAGAAGGGCTGTGGCTGCGGCACGATATCGCTGTTTCGCAAGTGCGTTGCCGATTTCCACCATGACCGCACGCGTGGTGACGAGCCGCCTGTTCTCTGACTCGATCTCGCGAGCCAACCCGACGGCACGATCGTGATGCTGATCCGATGGCGCCGACAGAGCGATCGCGTACGACGTATCGAGAAATAGCTCAACCACCCGACTCTACCTCTCCGTAGAGGTACTCGTCGATCCTCGCGGACCAGTCGGGAGGGCCCTCGAGATTCAATGCCTGTGCAGTCCGAAGGAACGATCCGGAGGCGCTATCGTTCGGTGCCGTCGACTCGATGGTTACTCGCACACGGGTGTTCGGAGCCAGTTCGACCGGCTCCTCGAGTCGAAGCACCTCACCGTCAAACGTGGCAAAAAGTGTTTTCGTCATGCGCAAGACTCCTTTGTCCGAGAACAGCGTTTTTGATCAGCGCCCCCTTACGAAGTTCGGGCGCTCACGGCCGCGGCGCCGGTTATCTGAACCTGGCCAGTCGATTGCCGCGTTCGAATCGAACGTCAGACGTTCAGACTTCAACCTCGTCCTTTCCAAACGCCTGGCGGATTGCTGCAGCGATCTCACGCCCGCCTCTTCAGGAAGAACACCACGAGAGCGCCAGCGCCGAAGACGCTGGCGATCCTCCACTCCCTCGAGTGGCTCATCCAGCTCGAGCTTCTGGCGAGCACGGTCTTCATCATCCTGTCCTCCGTCGCCAATGATACGATCCAGACTCCACAACGTGAAGATCGTCACAGCGATTCTCCTGCTCGCGTTGGCCGAAGCGGATGCCCCGGCCGCACCCTTCCGCGTCGGCCGGCCCGTTCGTTCCCGCGGATGGAAGACCTTCGAGATCCACGCCCAGTCGAGCGCCGAGACCTTCCGCTGCCAGCGGATCAGCGTCTCAGGCCTGACGACCACCAGCGCCGAGCGCCAGTCGAAAAGAAACGACAGGAGCGTGAGCTGCAGGCGCACGGCCGCGTCGGGCCGTCGCGGCTTGGTCCTCCGCGAGAGGAAGAGCGCGAGTTGAGCGCGTAGAAAGCGAATCTCCGCTTCGCACGAAGCGATGGTCCGCTGGCCATCAGCGAACGACGAGAACGAGGAGCCGAGCAGAAGCCCGAGAAGCAGAGCTGTTTCGTACAAGCGAGAACCTCATGGTTGTGGGATGGCCGAGACCGGGGAAGGGCGGAGAATCTCACAGGGCTCAGGGGGAAGGCAAGCGTCAGCGTTTCGCCGAAGGCGCGACGCCGAGTTGCTCCTCGGCAGCCTGCTCGATCTCGGGATCGATCGTGAAGAGGGGAGCGCGGGTGCATCCGCGGCATGAGTCCGAAGGCGGCCACCTGAGATGCAAGCGGAGCTGGGCGGAGATAGAATGACCGGCATGGGAAGAAAACTCGAAGAGATCACCGTCGAAGTGATGCAGCTCGATCTCGACTCTCGCGCGGCGCTGGCCAAGCAGCTTCTCGACAGTCTCGAAGAGATCTCAGAAGAGGAGAACGAGAGGCTTTGGACCGAGGAAGCGATCCGCCGATATCGTGAGATCAAACAAGGGCTCGTCGAGACGATCCCCGCCGCGGAAGTTTTCAGCGAGATCCGCGCTCGAAGGTCGTGAGTGCGAGAGCCTCGTTTCCATCCCGCGGCCCGACTCGAGCTCCGCGAGGCAGTCGAGTACTTCGAGCGCAAGACCGAAGGCCTGGGGGCTCGCTTCAACGATGAGGTCGAAAGCGCCGTGAGTCAGATCCGCGAGTATCCGTCGAGCGCTCCAATTCTCGAAGATCCGGTTCGAAAGAAAGTGCTTCGCAAGTTCCCTTACAACATCCTCTACTTCGCTGGCGACGAAGAGGTTTTCATCCTGGCAGTGATGAATCAGAAGCGCAGGCCCGGATACTGGAAGTGGCGTCTAGACGAGCGGGAATGAAGCGCCACGATCACCATGACTCGGTTCCGAAGTGAATCTCGTTGACTAGCTTCACCACTCGCCGATCGGAACTTCGACTTGTTCGGCTCGCCCTGCCGCATACGCGAGAGCTTCCCGAATGTCGCCGGGCTCCAGATACGGATACAACGCCAGCAGCTCCGCTTCCGAAACCCCGTCCGCGAGCATGCCGACAATCATCCCGACGGTGACGCGCATCCCGCGAATGCACGGTTTGCCCGCCATCACCTTCAAGTCATGCGTGATTCGCTCGAGTCGATTCATCGTCCGTCACTCCAGTCGGCTGATCGGGAGCGTGTAGTCATCCACGGAGCTTGCCGGCCTGGACGAGGCGTTTCCTGACCTCCTCGTACGGCTCCTGTTGATCGCTCGCTCGCCGTTCCGCGAGGAGTTGATCGTAGATGTCTTCCCAGATCTCTGCGTAGCGATCGAGATCGATCTGGACTGCGACCTTCCGCCCCTTCTCGTCGGTTACGAAGTGTATTCCTTCCATTGCTTCTCCTGACGGATCATCGCTCTCGCCAATGATACGATCCCACCCGGAGAAACACGAAGTCTGCCGTGTCCATTCTGCTTCTGGCGTCGAGCGGACGCTCCCCGGCCCTGCCGGCGCCGGCGGGACGATCCGCTACGAGTACGCCGCGCTCGGGAATCTTACTCGGCAGCAGCGGAATGTCAGGCTGCGGGTTGCTTCGGGACTCTTCTACTACGCCACCCTCCGATGGCGGCCGACGAATCGAGCGCCAGCTTGTCAATCATGCTCGATCGCTCGCTTCCACTCGGCGATTGCCTCTGGTGGAAGCGTTCCGCGTAACTCGAGCCATGGTCTGCGCTGCGGGTCCTGCGTCTCGACTGACACCCGCACTCGTGCGTGATCCTCCACTCCCTCGAGTGGCTCATCGAGCTTGAGCTTCTGCTCATCGGCCAGGTACTCGGCGAGCACGGTCTTCGTCATTTGGGTCCTCCGTCGCCAATGATACGATCCAGACTCCACAACGTGAAGATCGGCATGGCGATTCTCGGGGGATTGTCGGACTGTCACTCGTCGGTCTCGCCGCTGTTTTCCGATCTCTCGGCGTCGGGATCACCAAACAGGAAGCTTCGTGCGTCGAACCACCGAAACGATGCCAGTCCATAGTAGACGTTGCTGGTATCGTCGGAAATCACGCGCACGATCTGTCGCAGTTGTCCTTCCGAAAATCGTGCGCGGTACTCGCGCCAGCGCGAGTACTCCGGTGCAGCCGAATCGACGTCCTCGTCGCGGGTGTAAAACGAGATGTAGCCGTCCGGCTCGCAATCGTTGCCCCGTGAGTCGAGTAATCGTCCCATCGCGGTGATCGTGTAACGGAACATGCAGGGATGGGGAAACGACTTGGTCTGGAACCACGCGCCTGCGGCATCGTAGCCGTCGGGTAGCGGTGCCTCGCAACGGATTTCGTCAAATAGTCCCATCGGATGGCTTCCGGAGCAGTCGATGTCGGAATGTCCAGCCACTTCGAGTGGCCGGCAATCGGGATCATTGAATCCACGAGAGGGGATTCGGCGAGTCGGGAATTGCGATTCGATGGTTCTGTCCGTTGATCCGGACCTCGGCGATGGTTCGATCGGATTCCCGCTGATATCCACGGATCTCGTATTGGATGTTCTGCACGTAGAGATCCTTCTGGCGCCGCCAGCGATCGAAATGGTTCACGGCATCCTCGAGGTCATCGCGATCGGCGATGAAGACCACCCCTCGCGCCCAGAGGCAGGTAGCAGCCTGTTCGTCGGCATCGAGTGAGACTCCGCCTTTCTGCCACCGCTGCATGAAGTGCTCGAAGCGCTTGCGGGTTTTCGCTTCCGGCGAGTCGTTGAACATTCCTCCCATCGAGGAGACGAGGGAGGTTTCACCGTCGGGCGAGGGCTCCGCAGAGGTTCCTTTGTCCAGGAACTGCCGCTTGACGATGACCAGAACGATGAGCAGGCAAACGAACACCGCGAGTTTTTTCACGAAGGCTCTCCTTTGCTACGGATTCGATGGAATCAGGATACTGTATCGCACATTGGCTCGCACCCCGTTCGGGGTGCGACGTGGTGGATTTCGCTCCTTCGTTTCCGGTGGTGTCGCTTCGCTCCACCACCGGCTGGAGTCCTTGCATCCCTTCGGGATGACTCGGGGGACTGCCGCATCACACGCGCTGTGTTGTCGCGCAAATGCTTCGTCCCTACGATCGTCGCAGGGAGAGGGGACGTGGCTGCCGCTCCTGCCAGGGGTCAGTTCTGGGTGATCTTGCTGCCTTTCAGCGTGAGCTCGCCGGATGCCTTCACGGTCACGCGGGCGCCTTCGAGATTCAGATCGGTCTGACCCTTGAGGAGTGCACTCAGTCCGATCAGCTTGAGCCCGCCGCCGGTCGTTTCGAGCAGCGCGTTGCCGCCGGACTTCATGGTGAGCGCGCCGGTCGATTCGAGCGTGGCGCTGCCGCCCGACTTCATGTTGAACGCGGACGCGGCCTGCATGGTCGTCGCTCCTCCGGAAGTGAGGTTGATTGCCGAGCCGCTGCTGATCGACGTGTTGGCCCCGGTCGTCACATTGAGAGCGGAATTCGTGGTGATGGAAGTATTGCCGTTGGAGACGAGCGAGAGCGATGAGCCGCTCTGAAGCGTCGCGCCCCCTCCCGCTTTCGCGATGAGGCCCGCGGTGCTTTCGAGGGCGATCGATCCTCCCTTGATCGTCACCGAGCCGGTCCCGGCGTTGATGACGTAGTTGCCACCCGACTGGGTGATGCCACTGAGGGTGGCAAGTCTCGTCCTGAGCTCCGAGACGCTCCGCTCGAGCCCATCCGACTTCGCCTGGAGTGCGTCGATCTGTTTCTGCATTTTCGCCATCTGGTCGCGCAATGCCTCAATGCCCTGCGCCGAAAGCGTGCTCGTTGTGAGAAGCAACGTGGTGACGACGATTGCGAATCGTTTCATGGGTTCCTCCGATGTCTGTGCGCTCATGCTAACCGAATTCGGGGGCGCGGATGACTGAGGGGGGTTGGTGAGTTGGTGGCGCGCTGAGGTGGAATGGATGCGGACGGGATTGCATAGCGGAACATTCGACCCTGGGGATGCGTTTTGAAATTCTTCGCATGTCGCTCCGAACCATCCACATCCATGGCGCGCGGACCCACAATCTCAAGAACATCTCGGTCGAGATTCCGCAGCGGCAACTGACGGTCGTCACCGGCCCCTCCGGCTCGGGGAAGTCGTCGCTCGCCTTCAATACGCTCTACGCCGAGGGGCAGCGCCGTTTCGTGGAATCGATGTCGACCTATGTCCGGCAGTTCCTCGAGAGGATGGAGCGGCCGGATGTCGATGACATTGAAGGCATTCTTCCGGCGATCGCGGTCGAGCAGAAGAACTCGGTGAAGAATGCGCGCTCGACCGTGGCAACGGCGACGGAGCTGGCCGATCACCTCCGGCTGCTGATGACCTGGCTGGGCGAGACGTGGTGCCCCGAGTGCAACGTGAGGGTGCAGCGGGAGTCGGCCGAGTCGATCACGCGGCAGGTGCTCGATACGCTGATGGGGGGACGCGCGGTCGTCCTCGCCCCTCTCTTTTTTCCGGAAGAGGGGCGCACGACCGTACTCCAGCAGCTCGTCAAAGGCGGCTACTACCGGATCTGGATGGACGGAAAGATCGAGGACCTGAAAGAGATTGACACGAGTGGCGCAACCTCGATCGAGCTCGTCGTCGGCCGCTTTCGGATCGCGACGGATCAGCAGGCGGCGCTCGCCGATGCGATCGAACAGGCGTTCTCGCTCTCGGGCGGAACGGTCAACATCCTCGAGCAGGCGGGCGAGCAGTGGCTGAGCCACCGCTACTCCTCGAGCTTCCACTGCGACCGTTGCGGCACCGAGTTTCCGGAGCTGCGCCCGCACCTCTTTTCCTTCAACTCACCGCTGGGCGCCTGCACGGAGTGTCAGGGATACGGCCGAGTCATCGGAATCGATCTCGACAAGGTGATTCCCGTTCGCTCGCAGCGCCTCGACGAGCTTCCGATCGCTCCCTTCAACTCGCCCGGCTACGAGGACTGCTACGACGATCTGGAGAAGGCGGCGAAGAAGTACAAGCTGCGGCTCGACGTTCCCATCGAGAAGCTGACCGAGAAGGAATGGGACGTTCTCTACAACGGCCGCGGCAAATGGTACGGGATCAAGGGGTTCTTCGAATGGCTGGAGACGAAGAAGTACAAGATTCACGTCCGGGTGAAGCTCGCCAAGTACCGCGCCTACACCCACTGCCCCGCGTGTGACGGCACACGCCTCAAGCCCGCCGCGAGAAACGTCCGCTTTCGCGATCTCGACATCGCCCGACTGTTCGCCATGAACGTCGCCGAGGCGCGCCGCTTCTGGCAGTTCCTGGCGATGACGAAAGAGGAGGAGGAGATTGCCGGCCACCTCCGGCGCGAGATCGTCAACCGCCTCGTCTATCTCGACGAGGTCGGCCTCGGGTATCTTACGCTCGACCGGCAGACGCGAACGCTCTCGGGAGGCGAAGCGCAGCGCATCAATCTCGCTGCGGCCCTCGGCGGCGCGCTCACCGAGACGCTCTACGTGATCGATGAGCCGACCGTCGGTCTCCACGCGCGCGACAGCGAGCGGCTTCTCGCCGTTCTGAAGCGCCTGCGGAATGCCGGGAACACGGTCGTCGTCGTGGAGCACGATCCGACGATCATCGCCGGGGCCGATCATCTCATCGAGCTCGGTCCCGGAGCGGGAGAGCTCGGCGGAGAGGTCGTCGCTTGCGGTCCGCCGGGCGCCGTCGCGCTCGATTCCGCCGCCGTTGTGATCCGCTCGACGCCGATCAGTGACATGCTCGACAAGCGAGACAACGGGACGATCGGGATCCGCGGGGCGCGCGAGCACAATCTGAAAAACATCGATGTCGACATTCCGCTCCGCAAGCTCGTCGCGGTCACGGGTGTTTCGGGCTCGGGGAAGTCGACGCTGATTCGCGACTGCCTCTACAACGTCTATCAGCGAGGCTTTCGAGGCGTGATGAAGGGGGAGGTGGGGGCGGTCGACCGCATCATCGGAGCCGAAAGGCTCGAGGACATCCAGTTCGTCGACCAGTCGCCGATCGGCCGCTCGACCCGTTCGAATCCGGCGACCTACGTCAAGGCGTGGGACGAGATCCGGAAGCTGCTGGCGCAGACGACGAGCGCTTCGCTGAACGGCGTCACCGCGGGAATGTTCTCATTCAATACCGTCGGAGGACGCTGCGATCAGTGCGAGGGTGCCGGCTTCGTGGTCATCGACATGCAGTTTCTCGCCGATATCGAGATCGTCTGCGAGCGCTGCGAAGGGCGCCGGTTCGGCGAGAAGGTTCTGAAGGTGAAGTACAAGGGAAAGAACGTCGACGCGATTCTCGCGATGACGGTCGACGAGGCGATCCGCTTCTTCATGAGCGCCCGTGGTCTGGTTCGGAAGCTCGACGCGCTTCGCGCCGTCGGTCTCGGCTATCTGCGCCTCGGGCAATCCACTGCATCGCTCTCGGGGGGTGAGGCGCAGCGGCTCAAGCTCGCCTCGTTTCTCGTCGGGACTGATCGATCGTCGGATTCCCGTCTCTTTCTCTTCGACGAGCCGACGACCGGGCTGCACGCGAGCGACATCCGGCAGCTTCTCCAGACGTTTCGCAAGCTGATCGACCACGGCAATTCGATCGTCGTCATCGAGCACAATCTGCAGCTCATCGGCGAGGCGGACTGGGTGATCGATCTCGGGCCGGAAGGGGGCGACGGGGGTGGCGAGCTCGTAGCGACGGGCAGGCCGATGGAGATTGCAGCGAATCCGCGGAGCATCACGGGGCGGTACCTTCTCGCCGAGAGCAGCCGGGTGCCGGGCGTGTCGGCGACGGCGTAATCCCGTCATCCTGAGTGGTGCGAATTTCAGCGAATGCAGCGGAGGTGCTGCCGCTCTTCGGGGCGCCAGCTCGAGGCGATGAAGCGGGCGCGCAGCGCGGGCATCTTCCGCACCAGGAGGATGTATCCGAAGATCACGACGTGGAGAAGCAGCAGGATCGCGAGGGTGTCCTCGCGTGTGAAAAAGGGAAGCCGTGCCGACTTCCAGGTGATGAATGCGATGTCGATCGCCGTGAGAAGGGAGACGTCGACGAGATCCTGAAGGAACGCGCGACGCCTGGCGCTGCGGATGATCGCTCTCGCATCGATGCACGGTTCGGGGCTCACCGCCGTCGCATCGAGGGCGCCGGGAAGAAGGTAGATCTCGCTCGGATTCGGTCGTGTCATCGGCTCTCGTATGATCAAAATAACTATGCCGAGCGAGCCGGAATTCCTGCAGTTCGAATCTCCGAGAGTCTCGGGCCGCGAGCCTCAGAGGTCTGCGGATGTGTCTGGTGTCCGCCTCCCGGTAGGGACGAAGCATTTGCGCGAGAGACAGGGCAGCGGGCTCGCCCGATCGCGACGCAGCGCAATAGCTTCGTCCGGGTGCTTGGCATGCTCAGACCAACCGCTAACGGGGAGAGCGGGCGTCCCGCGCCCGCCCCGGGGGTGGAAGGGCGGCGCGCGATTGCCGAAGCGAATGTCACAGTCTCGCAAGCACCCGTGCGACGCTATTGCGCTGCGCTGCAGTCATGCGAGCCTGTCGCCGCGGCCGGCGCGCAAATGCTTCGGCCCTACGAGAATCCGACGGATCTCGGCGTACTCGTCTGTGAGTCTCGCGGATGACGTCAGATTCTGATCGCGTGGCGAAGATAGAAGTTGTAGTCGCCGAGGCGTTCCTGCAGCTTCCGGACGACGGCGTCGGGCAGCGGCTGGCCGGAGGCGGCGACATTCGTCTCGACCTGGTGGGCGTTCTTCGCGCCGGGGATCGTGGTGGAGACGGCGTCGTTCGCCAGGACGAAGCGAAGCGCGGCCTCGGCGATCGTCTGCGCGGCTCCGGTGACGATGCCCTTCACTTCGTCGACGCGCTCCATGACCTCGGTGAGGCGCCGTGAGGTCAGGAAGTTCTGGCGGACATCGTTCGCTGGGAAGACGCTGTTCGCGCGATATTTGCCGGTCAGCAACCCGGAGGCGAGGGGGACGCGGGCGATGATGCCGTATCCATGCTCTTTGGCGAGAGGGAGCAGCTCCCTGGCCGGTGCCTGGTTGAGAACGTTGTAGAGCACCTGAAGCGTGTATCCCCAGCCGCGACGGATGATCTCGATACCCTCTTCGGGGCGGAAGATCGAGATGCCCCAGAAACGGATCTTGCCGATTCCTTGCAGCATCTCCATCGCCTCCTGAATCTCTCCCCGTTCGAGCTCTTCGATCGTGGGGTTGTGAAGCTGGTAGACATCGACGTAGTCGGTTCGAAGGCGCTTGAGGGAACCGTCGATGGCGTAGAAGATGTGCTGTTTGGAGAAGTCTCTCCGGTGCTCGCCCGCCGAGGTGCGCATGTTGCCGACCTTGGTGGCGAGCACGACGTCTTCTCGTTTGCGCGAGAGAACGATTCCCATGAGCGACTCGCTGCGCCCCTGCCCGTAGATGTCGGCGGTATCGTAGAAGTTGACACCGAGGTCGCGAGCGCGACGGAGTGCGGCGAGTGATTCGGCATCGGTGGTATTACCCCAGCCGACCGGAACGCCGCCGACTTCGGCTGCGCCGCCAATGGCCCAACCGCCGAATCCGATCTCGCTGACTTTGATGCCGGTATTGCCGAAAGAACGGTAATCCATCGAGTCTCCGCTGGTCAGCTCACAGTTTGATCAGCCGCACATCCTGCATCTCCTTGAACGACCGGAGAAAGTCGAGCGTGGCGGCGTCGATCGGCGAATCGATGGTGATGATGGCCATCGCCAACCCACCGCCGGTCGCTCTTGCAAGATTGTACTCGGCGATGTTGATCTCGCGATCACCAAGAATTGTACCGACCTTGCCGACGACGCCGGGAACGTCTCTGTTGACCATGTAGATCAGATACCCCTGCGGGTTGAACTCGACGCGGAAATTGTTGACAGAAACGACGCGCAGATTCTTTTCGCTGAAGAGCGTTCCACTGATGCAGACCTCTCCGCTCTCGGTTCCGACGCGAAAGGTGATGAGGTTGGTGTAATCGAGCGGCGTCGGGTGAATGGTCGAGCTGACATCGATGCCGCGGTTCTGAGCGATCGCCTCGGCGTTCACGTAATTGACCGAATCGCTCAAATGAGGGACGAGCATTCCCTTGATCGCGGCGACCGAGAGGATCCTGCTCAGACGCTCCTCGATCCCCCACAGCTCGACCCCGGCTCTGGTGATCGGGCCGCTGACGAGCTGCGCGGCGAAGAGTCCCAGGCGTTCGGCGAGGGTGATCATCGGGGCCGCGGTCGCGTCGGCGAGTCCCTCGAACGGAAGATTGACGGCGGAGACGAAGATGGAGCCGCGCAGCGCCTCGAGCACCATCTCGCACGTCTGTACCGCGACGCGATCCTGAGCCTCGATGGTGTTCGCGCCGATGTGGGGAGTGAGAACGATGTTCGGCGCGCCGACCAGAGGGTGATCCTTTCCGGGCGGCTCGCTCTCGTAGACGTCGATGGCCGCGGCGGCGACGTGGCCGCTGCGCAGTCCTTCCGCCAGCGCCTCCTCTTCGTACACTCCTCCACGTGCGCAGTTGATCAGGATCACGCCCTTCCTCGTCTTCGCCAGTTCCGGTGCACCGATCATCCGCCGCGTCTCTTCGGTGAGAGGCGTGTGTACGGTGATGATGTCCGACTCGGAGAGCAACCGATCGATCGAGACGAGCTCGGCTCCCACCTTCTCCGCCACGTTCGGGGCGATGTACGGATCGAAGGAGAGAAGTTTCATTCCGAACGCGCGGGCGCGCACGGCGACGCGCGATCCGATTCTTCCCAGTCCGATGATGCCGAGGGTCTTTCCACTCAGCTCCGTACCGAGAAAGCGGGAACGATTCCACTCTCCTGCGCGCACCGATGCGTGGGCCTCCGGGACGTTCCTGCAGGCGGCGAGCATGAGGGCCATCGTGTGCTCGGTTGCCGAGATGATGTTCGCCGTCGGAGCGTTGATGACCAGGATGCCGCGCTCGGTGGCGGCGTCGACGTCGACGTTGTCGAGACCGACGCCGGCGCGTCCCACGATACGAAGGCGGTTGCCGGCGGAGAGGAGCTCGCGTGTGACCGGCGTTCCGCTGCGGGTGATGAGCGCATCGGAACCGGCCACGGCGCTGAGCAGCGCCTCTCCCTGGAGGCCGGGCCGGTAATCGAGCACCACGTCGGGGTCGCTTCGAAGGAGCTCCAGGCCCGACTCGGCGAGCGAATCGGTGACGAGGAGGCGATAGTCAGCCGGCATGTTCGACGGATCTCCTGCTGCAGCAGCGGATGGCGGGGTGCCTGTTGCGTCGCACGGCGGTTTCGCTCCTCGACATAGTATCGACCAAGACTCTCCAAAAATATTTGAAATTCGAGAATCAAAGACCGGCCCGGGCCCGGGCCCGGGAAAGGCGTGTGTCTGGCTGGGGACATCGGAAGCGGGTTTCAGGTTTTCGTTGATTCGCATACGTGGTAGGACAACGTTGTGCCGGCCGCCTTCGCGGCCTCACCTCATCGCGTGCCGCGCAACCCCGCCCTTACGGGCGGGGCTGAGGTTGTGCCGGCCGCCTTCGCGGCCTGACTTCACGCGTCCGCGACCTCCGCCAGGACGTCGAGCATGGCGGAGAGGGACTCGAGCGAGATGTCTCCCATGTGGCCGATGCGGATGCCGGCGGGCTTCCAGCGACCGTAGCCGCTGGCGAGCGTATAGCCACGCTCTTTCATGCGCGCCAGCAAAACCGAGGGCTCGAGCTTTCTCGGCGCGAGAGCGGTGATGGAGGGGGAGGCGTGGCTTTCGTCCGCCATGAGCTGGCAGAAGGCGGCGGTACGCTCGATGGTCATGTCGCGCAGTTGAAGGTGCCGCGCCCATCGGGTCTCGATCGATTCGACGCGGAGGATGTGCTCGAGTTGTGCAGCGAGGGCGTAGAAGTGCGACACCGACGGTGTGAAGGGGACATTGCCCTCGCGTGCATGTTTGTCGAACAGCAGGAAGTCGAAGTAGGTCCCGCGATACGCTTTCTTGCGTGCGGCCTCGAGGGCGCGTTCGGAAACGGCGAAGAGCGTGAGGCCTGGCGGAAGGGCGAGTCCTTTCTGCGTGCTGGCGATGCAGACGTCGATTTTCCAGTCGTCGAACGCGATCGGTGTACAGGCGAGCGAAGAGACGGCGTCGACCAGGATCAACGTGTCGTGCGACTCGGCGTGGACGACCGCGGTCAGCGCCTCGAGGTCGTTGAGCACTCCGGTCGAAGTCTCATTGTGGGTGAACGTCACGGCATCGTAGTGATAGCGCCGCCCGGTGAAGTGGGTGGCGAGCCGCTCCGCATCGACCGGCTTTCCCCACTCGTGCTCGAGGATGTCGACCTCGACTCCGAGCTGCTGGGCGATCTCGCGCCATCGCTCGGAGAAGGCTCCGCAGGTGGTGACGAGGACACGCCGCGGGACGCAGTTCAGCAGGGCCCCTTCGAGCAGTCCCGTTCCGGACGAGGCGGCGACGAAGACGTTGCCCGATGTGAGAAAGAGCTTCCGCAGATCGTCGAAGACGCGACCGCAGAGCTCCCGGAACTCGGCGCTTCGATGTCCGATCATCGGACGGGTCATCTCGGCGAGAATCTCGGGGCGAACCCACGTCGGACCGGGAACGAAGAACGTGCTCAGATCGGTCATGGTCTCCTCGTCATCAGATGCGGCAGAATCGCCGAAAGCTGCGGCTCGTCGATGTAGACTTCGGCGAGAGCGCGTACCGCCTCCCTCTCGACCACCCCGCCGAACCCGATGAAAAGATCGACGGCCCCTCGCGCTTCCGCGTCGGTCATCCCGTCGCCTACGAGAGCCGCTTTCCCTTTGGAGCGGGCGCGCACGTCGAGAATCGTGAGCTCCTTGCCGCCGGGCCGCGTCAGAAATGAACGGCGGTCGAAGTCGCGGTAGCTCCCATCGGACTCGAACAGGAGGGGAACGGCATGCACGGCACGTTCCGCGAGTCCCAGAGCGGAAGCGAAGGGAAGGAGGGCCTGTCGAATCGCCGCGCTGACGAGGTGAACATCGACTCTCGCGCGTCGAAGCACACCGACCACTTCTGCGGCGTCGGGAAGCATCGATGCGACATAGCGTTCACCGAGCCGCTCGACCGCCTGGCGCGTCGGGCGGACGATATCCAGCCTGCGGGCATAGACCTGATCGATGGGGAGGGTGCCGTTCATCGCTGCTTCGGTGAGCTCTACGACTTCGCGACTGCCTTCGGCAAGCACTTCGATCCCCTCGATCGTCACCAGGGTCGAATCGACATCGAAGAAGACGAGCGCGAACTCGAACAGGTCCATGGTCAAATGGTGATTCTATCGAGAAACGCGGCCAGGCCGGCGATCTCGTCATGCCGGAACGAGTGCTCTCCGCGGGGGTGGTCGGTGATCGTCGCAAGGAACGGACCATTCCCTGCCGATGGAATCCCCTCGCGCTCGACGGCGATTCGACGCCACTCGATCGACGTCTTGAAACCTTCGATGAGAACGGTCGCGGTGCCAAGGATCGGAGGAAGATCGGAAGGCGTCGTGTAACCGCCGCGATGAACCGTGATGTTGCGTTCTCCGACCGTGATCGTCTCGAGGGTCTGCCAGCCGGCAGGCGGGTCGGCCGACTCGTCCATCAGAAAGGAATCGTGGTCGGTCACGAGAAGAACCGAGTGTGCCCCCGCCTCGAGAAACCGGAGGGAATCTCCCTGCAGCAGCGACTCGATGGGATGGTGGGAGTGCTTGATGACGCCGATCCGGCGACCTCGTGCAGTCCAGTGGCGCACGAGCTCACAGATCAGAGTCGTCTTCCCCGATCGGGAGAATCCGGCGAATGCGAACGTTCGGCCGCTGTCGCGCATCTGGAAACAAAACTGTAATCGATGAAGCGGTGCGAAATCGAATGGAGAGCGGGCACCGTTATCAGCTTCATGAGAATCACTCTTCTTCTGCTGTTTGCCTGCCTCGTCGCTCTGCCGCTTCCGGCTCAGGGCGAGCCCGATGTAGTCACGATCGAGCTCTCGCCCCTCGGCGACGCCGGCGAGGGTGTCGTGACGCGGGTGACGCTCCGCCTGCGAGTCCCCGACAGCGTGCAATCGGTGACGCCACTCGCCGTACAGGGATCGATTCTCCAGGGCACGTCGGTCGTTCGGAACTTCCGCTATCTCCTTCCGGAGACGGAACGGGCCCGCTTCTCGTTCATCGTCACGCTGCCGGCCGGGGTGGTCACGATCGAAGCGCGGCTGATGATTCCGCTCGAGGAGGAAGCTCCGATGCTTCTCGGGAAAGGAACGGTCGAGGCGACGATCGCCGGCACCGGCCAGCCGTACATCGCATCGGAGAGCGACGGCCCCGAGGGATTCGTCGCCGAGGGGCTGGTGCCGGAGATCAGCGGCGCGTTGAAGCTCAAGCCGCCGCGTCGTGATCTCGCTCCCAATCTCTTTCTGGTCGACGTCGAAGTGAAGGATCCGATTCGTCGCGTGGAGTTCTATGTCGACGGAAAGCTGATTCTCGCGAAGAACGCTCCTCCTTACAGGACGGAGCTCGACCTCGGAAAGATCCCGCGGAGAGTCGAGGTGCGCGTCGTCGGGTACGATGCGAAGGGGAGATATGTCGATGCGGATGCCTGGATCGTCAACGAGCGCGATACGCCGCTGGAGGTGAAGATCACGCGGACGGTCACGCCCGACGGCGTGTCTCATTTCAAACTGAGCATTCAGAATCCGAACGGCCGGGAGTTGAAGACGATCGAGCTGTTCGCCGGCGACCGCAAGGTGATGGAGTGGAACGGGCCGCCGTACGCCATCTCGATCCCGACGGCTCAACTGGGAGGAGTGGAGTTCGTCAGGGCCTCGGTTCTCGACGACACGAATTACGAAGCATCGGATCTGCTCTTTCTCGACGGCAGCCGCTTTTCGGAAGAGATCGACGTGAACCTCGTCGAGCTGCCGATCAGCGTGACCGACGAGCGCGGCGTTCCGATCATCGACCTCAAGCAGGAGAACTTCACGGTTTTCGAGGATGGGAAGCCGCAGAAGATCGCGTCGTTCGGATTCGCGAGCGACCTCCCGATCTCGGTCGGTGTCCTCGTCGATCACTCCGGGAGCATGCGAAACCGCCTCGACACGGCGCGCCAGGCGGCGATCGATTTCTTCCAGCAGATCATCGGGCCGAAGGACCGCGCCTTCTTCGGCGCGTTCGCCTGGGATCCTTCGAGCATCTCCCCCTTCGTCTCGAACATCGAGGCGCTGCGCTCTCAGGCGGTGAGGATGCCGAGCGCCGAGGGGGGGACTTCTCTTTACGACGCGGTGGTGTCGGGGCTCTATCGTTTTCGCAACGTGGCGGGCCGCAAGGCGCTGATCATCGTGACCGATGGAGAGGACACGACCTCACGGCTGGGCTACGACGAAATGATTCACTATGCGAGGGCGGCGCGGGTGCCGCTCTACTTCATTGCCGTCGGCATGAGCGGATTCGATCTCGGAGCGTCGTCGAAGATGCGGTCGATGGCGGCGGAAACCGGCGGGATCGCCTACTTCATTCGCAACGTCGGAGATCTGAAGGATACGTATGCGCGACTCGAAGCGGAACTACGAACGCAGTACCTGATTGGCTATTACGCCGAGAGCAGCCGGAACGACGATCGTTACCGCACGGTGGATGTGAAGTCCGATCGGAAGGGAGCGAAGGTGCGGACGATCCGAGGATTCATCCCGTAGGAAGGCAGAAGGAAGAAGGCGGAAGAAAACAAATAGCAAATAGCAGATGGCAGATAGCAGATAGCAGATACGCCCAGCCAGATCCCTCGGCTCCCACCCGACCCGGCTTCGGGATGACCCTGCAGGAGACTGCGCCTTCGCCATCTTCCACTGCCTCTGTCTTCTGCCTCTGTCTTCTGCCCCCGCCATCTGCCTCTGCCATTTGCCATTTGCTATTTGTTTTCTGCTTTCTGCTTTCTGCCTTCAGCCTTCTGCTCTCTGCCCCTCTGCCTTCTGCCCTCCGCCTTCCGCCTTTCAGCCTTCCCGAGTCGCTAGCGGCACTGAGGTGGCGCCGGCCGCCGGAGCTGCTTGCTGCATCGGCACCGGCATGGTGGGGTCCTCGTGCTTGAGAGCGTACTTGAAAAGGAACGCGGCGACGGGCACGCCGAGGAGAAGGCCCCAGATGCCGAAGAGGTGCTCGCCGATCAGGAGGATGAGCAGCACGGCGACGGGATGCATGCGCAGCTGGTGGCCGTAAATCAATGGATTGAGGGCGTAGGCCTCGATGGCGTGAACGATGAGAATCATCACCACGAGCCAGAAGACGAGGGTGACGCCGCCGACCTTGAGTGCGAGCAGCGCCGCGGGGAGCGTCGAGAGAATGACGCCGAAAACCGGGATGTAGGAGCAGAAGAAGACGATGGCGGCGAGCAGGGCGATCGACGGAACTCCGAGAAACAGAAAGCCGACGGAAGTGAGAATCGAGTTGACGAACGCGATGCCGGTTTGTGCTTCGAAGGCACGGCCCAGCATGACGCCGAAGGCACGGATGCCGGGCGCGATCTCTGCGTAGATCTCGGCGGTCGGGCCGATCGAGAAGGATCGGATGCTCCTCTTGATGGCTGGAAAGTCCCAGAGGATCAGGAACGAGAAGATGATCGACAGCAGGAAGTGGAACGCGATGACGATCGAGCCGTTGACGAAGATCCTCACCCCTTCGAGGATCTTCGGGATGCCGTTTGCGATTCCCCTCTGCAGCCTCACGATCAGTGCCTGATAGGAGTCGGAGTCGCGATAGGTGTCGAACGTATCGCGCCCGATGAGCTGAACGAGTGCCGAGTCGAGGAACTTTCGTGCCTCCCGTTCGATGACCGTTTCTTCGTGAGCGGCGGCCTCGTCAGGCTGACTCGTGAGCGTCCGTGTGACGATCGGCTGAAGCTGCCTCTCCGTCTCCGAGGCGTCGATGTCGTGCTGAATGTAGTAGCGGGCGAGTTGCCGCCCCTCCTGCAGGATGCGTGGAATCACGAGAAGCCCGACTCCAACCAGGCCGAAAATCAGCGCGATGTAGGTGATGCCGAGATTCACCCGCCGGTAGGGAAAACGGCGCGTGGCGAGGTTGACGACGGTGTTGCCGATGTAGGTGAGGACGAAGGTGAGAAAGAAGATGGGAAAGAGATGCCGCAGGAGAAAGAGGATGCCGATCAGGCTTCCCCAGATCACCCACTTCTCGATTTTCAGGAGCAACTCGTTGCTCATCGTTCGCCCGACTCAATGACGTACAAGCATACCGCTTTGCGGGACATTCCATCCAGGCGCGCCCGCGCACGCAGACGTTTTGCGGGATGCGTGTTTTCGCCAGACCGCCACATTCTCGTAGGGGCGAAGCATTTGCGCGAGAGACGCCGCGACAGGCTCGTGTGACCGTAACGCAGCGCAATAGCTTCGCCCGGGTGCTTGCGAGGCTGTGACCGCGATGGGCCGCCCGCCCACCCGAGAGCGGCGCGGGACACGAGGAGCACGGCAACGCTTGCGCCGCACTCGTCCGCGCATCGAGCGGCCATGACTCAGTGAACGATGTGTACGATCTCGCAAGTGGCCGAAGATTCCGATATTCGGCCCGGTGACTGGCGACTCGGTGAGCGAGGGGAACGATCCCGCAGGTGCGAACTGGAAGCTGTTCGGCCACATGGCGCCGGCGCTGGTGCTGCCGATGGTTTATTGCGTCGTCCGTCACCAGGCCGAAGATCGGAATCTTCGGCCACGAGGACGATGGTGCCCATGGCTTATTGCTTCGTCCGTCACGGGCAGAAGATCGGAATTTTCGGCCAGTTTGGAAGCTCGCGCCGCGCTCGCGGGAATTCTCACGTGTCCGGATGCATTCCATTTGTAGCGGTACGAGGGATCGGTCCATCCCGACAAACAACATAACCCCCAGGGGGAATCGCCTGATGAAGAGACTTCTGCGCCGGGGCGTGCTCGGCAGATCGCTGAGCCTTGCCATGATCGTATTCGCAGTCACTGCCACGTCCACGGGCGTGCATGCGGCGACGACCGAACCGCTCGTTTCCGAGGTCCTCGTGAACGAGTTGCTGCGACAGGCGCCGGGTCTGAATGCGGAGCCGTTGCGACTCGCCTTGCGTGCCGCGGACAAGGCCGGGCGCGAAGGGCTGGTGCCGCGCCGCGAGCTTCTGACGGTGATCGATTATTCGCTCCCCTCGACGAAACCGCGTCTTTTCGTATTCAACGTCGCGCAGCGCAAGCTGCTGTTTCGCGAGCTCGTTGCCCACGGCAAGAACAGCGGCGAGAACATGACGATGCGCTTCTCGAATCAGCCCAACAGCCTCGCCACGAGCCTCGGGCTGTTCGTGACCGGCGGAACCTATCACGGCGGCAACGGATACTCGATGCGCCTGCGCGGACTCGATCGGGGATTCAACGATCATGCATTCTCGCGCTATATCGTGATGCACGGCGCCTCCTACGTCAGCGAAGCGACGGCGCGCGCCCTGGGGAGAATCGGTCGGAGCTGGGGATGTCCCGCCGTTCCCGCGGGAGTCGCCAAAAAGATCATCGACACGGTCAAGGACGGAAGTCCGATCTTCGCCTACTATCCCGACGCCAACTGGCTGCAGCGCTCCCGCTTCATCAACGGCTGAGGCCAGCGCCGCCAGGGGGGTCCGGCGTCCCAGGGGGTCGGGCGGTCCTCAGGGGGTCGGGCGTCCTCGCCGCCCCTCGCGAGTCGGGACGATCTGACCGAGGACGCCATCGCGATCGTGCGAGAACGCAACGACCCCCTGCTGGGCCTGTGGAGCTGTTGTAGAGTTACGCTCAGCTGATGGAGACGCGCGACGGGAGACGAGTCCAGCCGGCGCGGTCGGCGACGCCATGATCGCGATGCTCGCGCTCCTCGCGGGGCAGATCCTCGCTCTTCTGATCGTCACCTCGACTGGCTGGGCTCTCGGACGGCTGCTGTTTCGCCGGCTTCAATTCTCGAGCGTGGCCGACGAAGTGAGTCTCTGCACCACGCTCGGACTCGGCGTGGCGGGGACGTTCCTGTTTCTGCTCGGACTGGCACACGCGCTCTACGCTCTGGTCATCCTCGCAGTGGTGATCGCCGTCCATCTTCTGGCAGTGCCGCTCTGGCTCGAAACGTTCGCCCGAGTGCGACGATGGTGGGAGGAGCGAGATCCGGTTCCGCGGCTGGAGCTGTTGCCCTTCGTGGCGCTCACTCCGGCGTTCGTCCTCTCTCTCTATCCTCCGAACGCATGGGACGAGACGATGTACCACCTTCCGTTCGCGAAGCTCTTCCTTCGAGAGCACGCGGTGGTGTTCGCCGAGACGCTTCGATTTCCGCTCTTTCCGCAGTTGGGCGAGATGCTCTTCGCGGCGATTCTCGCACTCTCCGGCGACGTGCAGACGCACACCGTCCAGTTGCTGGCCGCGCTGCTGATTGCCATGGCGATCCAGGCTCATATGCGCCGGAGAAATGTCGTTTCGTCGGTGATGGGAGCGGCCCTCTGGCTCGGAAGTCCGATCGTCGTCTACTACGCCGCGACCTCCTACGTCGACCATCTGCTGACGCTCTTCTGCACGGTCTCCTGCACGATGTGGCTGCGATGGCGTGAGGAAGGAAGCTCGAGGTGGCTGCTCCTCAGTGCCGCGTGTGCCGGTTTCGCAGCCGGCACGAAATACCTCGGTCTCTACTTCGCGTGCGCCCTGGCGATCCTGACGATGTTCGGAGGAAGGCCTCGAGGCGTCGTACGCGCGGTCTCTCTGTTTGCCGTCGTGAGCCTGCTGACTCTCTCGCCGTGGTACGTGCGGAACACTGCAGCGACGGGGAATCCCGTATTCCCCTTCCTGTCCGAGATCTTCGGTAAGAGCGAGTGGACGAGTGCGATCGACCGAGCCGTGGCGGAGGGTGAGAATCCGAAGGAGAAGATCATGCACGCGGGGCGTCATCTCCTTCCAAAGCCGGCGGAGCTGATCACTCTGCCATGGCGCGTCGTATCCGACCGCGAGCATCTCGCCGGTGAGCCCCCCTATTCGCCGTTTCTTTTCATCGCGCTTCCTCTGATCGCAATGGCCGTCATTCGGGATCGCGATCTCCGTCTGATGGCTGGAGCCGTTCTACTCTATGTCCTCGTCGTCTCGAAGCACGATGTCCGTTTTCTCCTGCCCGTCGTGCCGTTGTTCTGTCTTGCCGGCGGCGTGGGAATCGACTGGCTGCTGGGAGCGCTGCGACGGTACGCTCTGTCGGCAGCCGTCGTGCTGATGCTGATCGCGCCTGCGCTCGTCTATGGTGCGTTGAAGATCGTGCAGCGAGGTGCCGTTCCCGCGACGGCTGCAGCCCGACACGAGTTTCTCGAGCGGGTCATTCGTCCGTATCGCGCCTTGCAGTACCTCAACGAAGCCCGCGGTCGCGACTATGTGCTCTATGGCGCCGCCTCTCCCAATGCGATCTATTACGCGGAGGGCGTATGGCTCGGCGAAGTCATGGGTCCGGCGAGATACTCCTTCGTCAGATCGAAGACGAGCAGCTCCGCCGAGCTGTTCGAAACGCTGCGATCGCTCGGCGCCGATCATCTGCTGATCGATCGAACCTTCCCGGGCGTCTCTCCTCCTGATGCCGAAGCACTGAGTAGCGATTTCCGTCTCCTGCTGCGATACGACGCGATCGAGCTGTATGCACTTCGGCCGTGATCGTCCAGCGCGCCGTTGTCCTGGTTTGCGCGATGCGAGCAGAGTCATCGACGCTTTCTCTCCTGACGAAACACTGCAGGTTCGAACCGCGGTCGCTCGACCGAGCTCGGACGAAAATGTTTCGGCCGCGACGTGATCCCGATCACATTCACCCGCGCAAGAGGTCTGCAAATTGCTGGTGGAGCCGGTTGACATGAGCATAGCGAAACGGCGCAACAGCGATGTCACGAGCAGTCCCGATCCTCAGATTCGGCTTCTGGTCGTCGACGACGACCCGAACTTTCTGATGTACCTCTCGACGATGACCACGCGGCTCGGCTTTTCGACCGAGACGGCGGCCGACGGTGCCGAAGCGCTCACCAAGCTCAGGACGGCTCGTTTCGATCTCCTCCTGTGTGATTTCGAGATGCCGAAGAAGGACGGCCTCGCGCTGATCGCCGATGTTCGTACGGACCCGTTGATCAGCGAATTGTATGCGGTGATGCTGACGGCGCATGACGATCTTTCTCTCAAGGTCCAGGCGCTTTCGCTCGGCTATGACGACTTTCTTCCCAAAGGGTGCACCGAGATCGAAGTAGTCGCTCGAATCGCAGCTGCCCGCCGCTTGCTTTCGCGTCACGACCATGCCATTCGGAAATGGCAGGGAATCGCCTCACGCGACGAACTGACGGGGGTTTCGACCCGGCGGCCGTTCTTCGACGAAGCGGCACGGCTTCTGGCGATGGGGAGCCGGTTCGCGGTCGTTCTGTTCGACCTCGACGACTTCAAGCAGGTCAACGACAGCCACGGACATCTCACCGGCGATCGCATACTCCGCGACATAGGTGCCCTCTTCCTGAGCCGTACTCGCCTGAGCGATCTGATCGCCAGATTCGGTGGTGACGAGTTCGTGCTGCTGATGATGGGGGAATCGATCGAGCAGACGCGGTTCATGGCGCTGCGGCTCACTGCGGAGATCGGGGCGCTGGCATGGCGAGCGGGCGATGCCGACTTGCGCGTCGGCGCGACGTACGGAATCGGCCTGTCGTGGCTCGTGCCCAACGCGACCGTAGATCAGATTCTCGAAGCCGCCGATCACGATCTCTACGCCAACAAATGGCTCAGAAAGAATCCCTCGGCAACGCCCGAAGAGTTGTACGAGTATCAACGGTCTGCCGGCTCCGGCAATGTCTTTCCGATCTCAGGAGGGGAGGAAAAACCGGAGACCGGAGAGCCCTCTACTCTGAAGCGTCCGGTGGATCGCTCCGACTGACTCTCACACCCTCCTCAGCGGTTCCGCACGCGTGCGTGGCACGTGGGCTCGCTCGACCGTCCCATTTCTCGTAGGGGCGAAGCATTTGCGCGCAGGCCGCGGCGACAGGCTCGCGTGACTGAAGCGAAGCGCAATAGCTTCGCCCGGGTGCTTGCAAGGCTGTCACATTTCTCGGTGGGCGCCGCTGCGACCAATACCCACCCAGCCAGGGCGGGTGCAGAACGCCCGCTCTCCCTGGGGCGTGGGCTGTATCGTCGCTCGTGAGGGAGGGGCGGGCGCGGGACGCCCGCTCTCCCCGCAAGCCCGCTCCTTCCGCTCAGGAAGCGAGGTAGACTTGTGATGAGCGAGGAGGCAGCCGATGCGAAATCTCACTCTCGGTCGATCGATCATGATCGTGGTTTTGCTCTCATCCTTCTGTGCGACGGCGCAGGCGGGCGATACCGTGTCGCCCGAGCCGGCCGTCGCGACGTTCTCGATCCTCGGATTCGATCCGGCGACGGGGGAGGTCGGCGGCGCAGTGCAATCGCGTGTCTTCGCGGTCGGCAACGGAGTGCTCTGGGCGGAGGCGGACGCCGGCGTCGTCACGACTCAGGCGATCGTCGACGTCAGTTATGGCCCGATGGGTCTCGCCTTGCTGCGAGCCGGCGTGAGCCCTTCAGCGGCCGTCAAGGCGATCTGGAATAGCGATCCCGACCCGCGACCGGGCGACTGGACGAAACATGGACGGCAGTTCGCGGTGATGGACAGCAAAGGCAACTACGCGGCATTCACCGGTCCGAAAGCGAGCGCCTGGGCGGGACACAAAGGGGGTCGCTTCTGCACGGCGCAAGGAAACATTCTCGCGGGGGAGGCGGTGGTTGCGAAGATGGTCGAAGCGTTCGAAACAACCGAAGGTCACCTTTCGCACCGACTGATGGCGGCCCTCGATGCCGGACAGGCCGCCGGAGGAGACATCCGAGGAATGCAATCGGCGGCGATGTTGATCGTGAAGAAAGGTGGCGGCGTCTGGCTGAACAACGACGTCGTGATTCGGCTGCAGGTGGACGACCACGAGAAGCCTCTCGACGAGCTGCGACGGCTCGTCGATCTCGCCGCTCAGCAGCGGGAGCGGATCCGGAAGGCGCGGGAGGGGAAGTAGGGAGGAGAGGCTAGAGGCTAGAGGCTGGAGGCTCGAAAGGGGCGAGAGACGAGGGGCGAGAGACGAGGGGCGAGAGACGAGGGACGAGAGACGAGGGACGAGAGACGAGAGTATGCTCTCGTTTCTTACACTCCCATTTCTCTCCTACTCCTACTCTTTCTCTTTCTCTTTCTCTTTCGACCTCCAGCCTCTAGCTAGCCTCTAGCCCCTCTAGCCTCCAGCCTCTCGTCTCCAGCCTCCAGCTCGCCCCCGGCACCTGTCAAATTCTCTCCAGCCTCGCGTATTTGGCGATGAACTTCTTCGTCCCCGCCCGATCGAAATAGACGGTCAGCTTCGCGTTCTCGCCGCTTCCCTCCATGCGCAGAACCACTCCGTCACCGAACTGTTCGTGGCGAACGCGGGCTCCTCGGGTCATCTCCCGTTTCGCCGCCGGCTGGCTCGCGGCGGGGCGGATCGCCGCCGGATCGAATCGGACCGGTGAATCCTTGAAGAACGAGGCGACGTTGCCGGCGTCGCTGCTCCCGCTCTCTGCGGTCCTGGTCGAGACACGGCGCTGCTGGCCGGCGCGCCCGTATTGCAACGGTCGCTCACGCCACGAGCCCTCCTTCGCAACGCGCTTCGTCGTCAGCCTCACTTCCTCGGTCACCTTTTCGGGGATCTCGTCGAGAAACGGCGAAGGGCTCTGCTCACGGAACTGACCGTGGATTCGCCGCTCGTGGCAATGAATGCAGTAGAGGCGGCGCCGGGCGCGGGTCATGCCGACGTAACAGAGGCGCCGCTCCTCTTCGATGTCGTCCCTCTCGTTTCGCGATTGGGAATGAGGAAGAATTCCCTCTTCCATTCCTGCCAGAAAGACGACATCGAACTCCAGGCCCTTCGCTGCGTGCAGCGTCATCAAGGTGACGCCCTTCTGATCATCGTAGCGATCTAGGTCCGACATCAGCGTGATCGAATCGAGATAATCGCCGACGCTCGCCGTTGCATTCGCTTCGTGAAACTCACGCGCCGAATTGGTCAGCTCGTCGACGTTCTCGAGGCGCGTCTCGTCCTGCGGATCACGCGACTCCTCGAGCATGCGGCGATAGCCGGTCCGCAACAGGAGGTAGTCGAGAAACTCCGGCAGTGGGTTTCCGGATGCCTTCTGCAGGTCGTGAACGATCTCACGGAACTGGCCGATCGCCTTTCTGGCGCGCTCCGGGAGGAAGCGGAGATCGCCTTCGATGACCGTCCAGAGCGATGTCTCGCTTCGCTCTGCTTCGTCTTCGAGGGCCTGGAGCGTCGTCGAGCCGATTCCACGCGACGGGATGTTGATCACCCGCTGGATCGAAGGGGTGTCGTGCGGGCGGATCACGAGCCGAAGATACGAGAGAACATCCTTGATCTCAGCCCGCTCGTAGAACTTCACGCCGCCGACGACCACGTACGGGATGTTGGCGTTGAGCAGCTCCTCTTCGAACGGTCGCGACTGGGCGTTCATTCGGAAGAGCACGGCGAACTGCGACAGGGGAAGGGAGGGGGATCGAAGCTCTCGAATCCGGTCGAGAACGAACCTCGCCTCTTCGCGCTCGCTGTCGCAGGTGACGATGCGCACCGGCTCCCCCTCGCCGCTCTCGGTGAAGAGCCGCTTCCCTTTTCGAGCGACGTTCCTCGAGACGACTCCGGTCGCTGCATCGAGGATGTTCCCGGTCGAGCGGTAGTTCTGTTCGAGCTTGATCACACGGGCGCCGGGGAAGTCCTTTTCGAAATTCAGGATGTTGTTGATGTCAGCGCCGCGAAAACCGTAGATCGACTGGTCCTCGTCGCCCACAGCCGTCACGTTCCCATCCGCTCCTGCCAGCTCGCGGATCAGGACGTACTGCGCATGATTGGTGTCCTGATACTCGTCGATCAGCAGATGCCGTGCGCGGCGGCGGATCTCGTCGCGCGCCTCCGGATGCGACTGCAGCAGCTCGACGTGTTTTCCGATCAGATCGTCGAAGTCCATCGCATCGTGCTCGCGCAGGCGCCGCTGGTACACCTTGTACACTTCCGCCACGCGGGTGCCGAAGAAATCGGTGTTCTCGCGCGCGAAGCGGTCAGTGCCGACCAGCTCGTTCTTCGCGCGTGAAATGCGCCCGAGGAGCGAACGGGGGGGAAAGGCCTCGTCGTTGAGTCCGAGCTCTTTGGCGACGCGGCGAACGAGCGTCGTCTGATCGGCGGTGTCGTAGACGACGAAGGAGCGGGTGTAGCCGAGCCGGTCGGCGAAGCGCCGCAGGAAGCGGAGCGAGGTGGAGTGAAACGTTCCGATGAGAGGCCGGCGCCCGCCTCCCGAGACGAGCCTCCCGACGCGCTCGAGCATTTCGTTGGCCGCTTTGTTGGTAAAAGTGACGGCGAGGATCGTCGAGGGATCGACGCCGCGATGGGTCATCAGCCAGGCGATGCGGTAGGTGATCGCGCGCGTCTTTCCCGATCCCGCTCCGGCGAGCACCAGAAGAGGTCCCTGATCGTGTGTGACGGCGTCGCGCTGCGGCTGATTCAGAGGCTCGAGATCGATCATGATGGGCGTCGGGCATACTACCGTCGTGCAGAGGGTGCGACAAGTCGCCGGGCCGTCGAGGCGGGCCCCCGCGCCTCTGCGGGCAGCGTCAATTCTCAATCTTCGTCGAAGGGGGGAACGCCGGCGCGCGCCACTTTGTTCACGCCGGTAGTCGGACCCGTATATCATGGGGCGACACTCGGAGGATCGCTCATGGTCGGAACAATCGCCACGCCGCTGCTCATGCTCATCGGACCGCTCGGTCTGCCCGAGCTTCTGCTCATCTTCGCCATCGTGATCGTGATCTTCGGCGCGTCGCGCCTGCCGCAGCTCGGCAAGGGTCTCGGTGAGGGAATTTCCAATTTTCGGGACGGTCTCAAGAGCAAAGAGAAGCCGGGCATCGACGAGAAGAAGCCCGAAGCGTGATTCAGCTCACAGTTTATTGACTCCAACCGTGTTGTTCTAACAGCATGCCGGGTGATTCGGCCTTTCCGAAGTTCCAGTTCCGGAGCGATCTGGCGCAGACTCCACTTCCGGAGGTTCTGGCAACCATCCATCGCTACCGCGTTCCCGGCGTGATCGACTGCAGCGGATCGGGTCACATCAAGAGCATCTTCATCGACGGCGGGAACATCATCTTCGCCGCGTCCACCGATGTCCGCGACTCGCTGGGCGATCGCCTTCTCGCGGCGGGAAGGATCTCTCGGGAACAGTATGCCGAGAGCGTGAAGTGGCTCACGACCGGCGGCGGGAGGAGGCAGGGGTCGATTCTCGTGGAGATGCGGGCGCTCGAGCCGAAGGACTTGTTCCTCGCCGTTCGCGACCAGGTTCAGGCCATCGTCTGGTCGATCTTCGAATGGACGGAAGGGGCGGTCTCCTTCGAGCCCGGACGCGAGCGGACGCTGGAATTCATCAAGCTCAACATCCCGACGCGTCAGGCGGTGATCCAGGGCGTGCGGATGATGAGTGACGCACGCCCTCTCGTGTCGAGGATTGGCAACAAGGCGACGCTCCTCGAGCGGATTCAAGAAGAAGAGGCGGGCGATCTTTCCCTCCAGCCGGCCGAGGCGGCGCTTCTCGACCAGGTCGATGGCCGGCGGACGCTCTACGAGCTGACGAATCTTCAGGGCCAGTCACCCGTCCAGAACGCGAAGACCCTCTATTCGCTCTTCGCCCTCCGCGTGATCCGCTTGAAGAGTGTCCGCCAGCTCAAGGTCCACCTGAAAATCAACTCACCCGCCGGATAGGTTGTCAGCCCGAGCGCGAAAACGGCGCTTCTCGCCGGTGAAGAGGGAATGACACCGCGCGAGTCATCCCGAAGGGATGCAAGGACTCCAGCCGGTGGTGGAGCGAAGCGACACCACCGGAAACGAAGGAGCGAATGGTTCACCAACGTCGCACCCCGAACGGGGTGCGACGAAGACCGGCCAACCTTGCCGTTCGGGCGTCAACCACATTGGTATCGCCTCGCATCCCTGCGGCGTGGGGCGACGATAGGCGCTTGAAACCGAAGTCTGAGGATTCGTCTCTCAGAGTTTGATCATAGAAGCCGGGCTCGGGCGCGGGCTCGGGCTGGGCAGGTCAGGATGACGGCAGGCCGGGTGAAACCCAGCCATTGTTTTACTATATCGCCCCTTACTAAAATAGCTTCCGACGCTATTTCAGGATGCCGCCGCCGATGAATCGTAGGCTGCAAGGTCGCTACGTCAGGCTCGCCACCTCTGGCGAAGAAGCCTTCAAGGCCTTTGTCCCGGCACCCCTCCCGCCGCGCCCGCCCATCGACTGGACTCCGGCGTTGCGCGCTCGCTTCGACGCGGCGCTCGTGGCGCTCGGGCGGCTCGACGCGGTGACCGACCTGCTTCCGAACGCGGCGCTCCTGCTCTACAGCTTCGTGCGGATCGTCGCGGAGCTCACGCGAAGGCAGCGCGGGCGCGTGTTCAGTTACGCCCGCTATGCCGGCATTCTCAACGAAGGCATGGGCCTGCCTGGTGGCGGCGACCGGCGCTGAGCGCGCCCCCTCGTCGAGTGGCGAGACCTCGCAACGTCGGGGACATTGGACCTGAGGGGAGATCCCTCGCCTCCCCGCCTACCACCCGCTTCCAAGAAACTCCCTGTGTTTATGCGGCTTTTTTACGCCATGCCTCTCCCTTTCTGGTCATGGCCGAGCGGAAGACTCTGAGGGAAAACGGTCTCGTCAGGGCCACGCCGCCGGGCATGGTACCCGGTTTCT
>DATKDP010000049.1:0-2720 GCA_035546335.1 Thermoanaerobaculia bacterium
CGCGCCGGGTTCACCGGAGGCTGGCTGGAGAACGCTCCGTGAGATTGAGCGTGCCGTTCCTCGGTGTACTGCTGCTGCTCTCGTGCAACGGCGCGCGAGACGACGGCATCGAACGCGTGGTGATGTGGGGACTCGGACGCGAGGGACAGGTGGTCGCGGAACTGATGCCCGAGTTCCACCGGCGGTATCCGAAAATTCGCGTATCGGTGCAGCAGATCCCGTGGACTGCAGCGCATGAGAAGCTTCTGACGGCGCATGTCGGCGAGGCGACTCCGGACGTGGCACAGCTCGGCAACACCTGGATTCCGGAGTTCGTCACGATCCGTGCTCTCGAGAATCTCACTCCCTTTGTGAAGCAATCCGAAGCGATCACTCCGGAAGATTTCTTCGAGGGCATCTGGGCCACGAACACGATCGGCGACGACGTTTACGGCGTTCCGTGGTACGTCGACACGCGGCTGCTGTTCTACCGGACCGACATTCTCGCGTCGGTCGGATTCTCGAGACCGCCCGAGACGTGGGACCAGTGGACCGAGGCGATGCGGCGCATCGGGGAATCGGGAGAAAGCCATCGCTTCCCGATTCTCCTGCCGACAAACGAGTGGGCCCAGCCGGTCCTGCTCGCGCTGCAGCAGAATGCGACGCTGCTCACGGAGGATGGGAGTCACGGCGCGTTCCGCAGCCCGGAGTTCCGAAGAGCTTTCGAGTTCTACATCAGCCTTTTCCGTGACGGCCATGCACCCGCTCTCAGCAACGCGCAGGTGGCCAACGTCTATCAGCAGTTCGAGGCGGGCGACTTCGCGATGTACATCACCGGGCCGTGGAACATCGGCGAGTTCCGCCGCCGGCTGGGGCCCTCGATGGAGGGCAAGTGGAGCACCGCCCCGATGCCGGCACCGCCGGGTGAGAGCTACCCCGGCACCTCGCTCGCGGGAGGTGCGAGTCTCGTGATGTTCAGCCGCTCGGAGAGAAAGGAAGCCGCCTGGAAGCTGATCGAATACCTCTCCGAGCCGGCGCAACAGATCCGCTTTTACGAGCTCACAGGGAGTCTGCCGGCGAACGAGGATGCGTGGAACGCTCCCGCCCTCGCTGGCGATCCGCTGGCGGCAGCCTTCCGGCTCCAGCTCGAGAATGTGTCTCCCACACCGAAAGTCGCGGAGTGGGAGCGGATCGCGACGGCGGTGTGGGAGACGGCGGAATCGGTGATCCGCGGCGGGCAGACGATCGATGCCGCGCTGGAGAGACTCGACGCGACGGCCGACAGAATCCTCGAGAAGCGCCGCTGGGTGGTGCAGCGGAAGGTCGAGCGCGGCGATGGCTGAGCGATCGGTCGCTCTGCAGCCGAAATGGACCACGGGCGAGGCTCGAGCCGCGTGGATGTTTCTCGCTCCCGCGCTGACGCTCCTGCTGGTTTTCTTCTTCCTTCCGATTCTCGCGGCTCTCCTTCTCAGCCTTACCGACTTCGACATCTACGCTCTCGGCGATCTCGACAATCTCCGATTCGTCGGGCTCAAGAACTACGTCGAGCTCCTCAACGCCCCGATCTTCTGGAAGGCGCTCCGCAACACGCTGTACTTCGCGTTCATCGGTGGGCCGCTCACCGTTGCGGTGTCTCTGGGTGCCGCGCTGCTGGTGAACTCGAAGCTGGCGCGCTGGAAGGGTCTCTTCCGCACGATCTTCTTCGCGCCGGTCGTGACGACACTCGTGGCGGTCGCGATCGTCTGGCGCTACCTCTACCACCCCCGATTCGGCCTGCTGAACCAGATTCTCGGCACGATCGGTATCGAGCCGATCGACTGGCTCGGAGATCCGCGCTTCGCGATGCCCGCGATCATCCTGCTCGCGGTCTGGAAGAACTTCGGCTACAACATGATCATCTTCGTCGCCGGGCTGCAGGGCATCTCGCAGGAGCTCTACGAGGCGGCCAGTATCGACGGCGCAGGCCCGTGGCAGCAGTTTCGATACATCACGATTCCGATGCTGGCGCCGACGTTTCTCTTCGTCGGCATCGTCACGGCGATCGGCTACTTCCAGCTCTTCGCCGAGCCGTACGTCATGACGCCCGACGGCGGCCCGCTCAACAGCACCCTCTCGGTCGTGATGCTGATGTACGAGCAGGGCTTCCGCTGGTGGAACATGGGCTTCGCCGCCGCGGTGGCCTTCGTGCTCTTCGCAGTCATCGCTGTCGCCACCGCGATCCAGTTCAGACTGCAGAAGGCGAGGCAGGCATGAGACGCCATACGCCAACGATCCTCCTGCACGCCGCTCTCATCGCGGGCTCGATCATCACGATCTTCCCGCTCGCCTGGATGATCTCCGCGTCCTTCATGCCGACGGGTGAAGCGATGATGGTCCCGCCACGCTTCTTTCCCAGTAGCATCACGCTCGAGCACTATCGCGACATCTTCACGCGCCTCAACCTCGGGCGGTCGTTTCTCAACAGCACGCTCGTCGCCGTGGTGGTCACCTCGATCTCGCTTCTGGTCAACTCGATGGCGGGATACGCGTTCGCGAAGCTGCGGTTCGCGCGCAGGGAACGTACTTTCGCGCTGCTCGTCGGCGCGCTCGTGATCCCCACGCAGGTCGGCATGCTTCCGCTCTTCCTGATGCTCAAGTCGATCGGACTCGTCAACACCTACGCGGGCGTCATCATCCCGGGGCTGGCGAGCATCTTCGGGATCTTTCTCATCCGGCAGTTCATGCTGTCGATCCCGGACGAG
>DATKDP010000050.1:0-16346 GCA_035546335.1 Thermoanaerobaculia bacterium
CCGCGGACACACGGACACACAAGCCCGTGCACCGAGCCGAGAGCGGCGGTCATGATGCACACGGGTCGGCGATCACGCCGGATGGCCGCGAGTACTGGCTCGTCAATCGCGTGACGAGCAATGCCGTCGTCATGGATACCAAGACGCTGAAGATCATCGAGGAGATTCCGTTCGTCGGAAAGACCCCCGACATCGTCGCCATATCGCCTGACAGCCGCTACGCGTTCATCACGCTGCGCGGACCGAATCCGGTGACCATGCCCCATGTCGCCGTCGGCGAGACGCCCGGAGTCGCGGTGTTCGACATCGCGTCCCGAAAGCAGATACGCCTCCTCGAGCCGGCGAAGGGAAACGAGAAGAGTGATTTTCATGGTGTTGCAGTGCGGCGCCTCGGGGGTGGCGGCTGATTGCAGTGGATGCTGGAGGAGACGAAAAGCCGGGCGCGGGCTCGGGCGCGGGCTCGGGAAAAGGCAACAGGTGTCTCGCAAGGGCGAAGCAGTGAGCCGGCGCGGCGCGCATTCGGTCTCGCGGCGCATTGGACTGCCGAACAGCTTCGCCCGCCGTTCGCGACGTTGTGGACCACGGCGAAGCACAGTTCCTCGGAAATCGCTGTCTCGAGAACACTGTCTCGACCAAGGCCGCTACCTCATTTGAGACCGATCGCGCGTAGAAACCGCGTCCCGAGGCGCAGAAAACCGAGCGCGGCGTATTGCAGCGCGTGCCACCGTAGATTGGTGTCGCGCCTGTAGGAAACGGCGTAGGGCACAGCCAAGTCGAGGGTCGTGCCGATGCCTTCCGCTTCGGCGATGATCACGTGGGGGAGCTCCGGCGTGTCCTGCGAGCGCTCGTGGCGCTCGAGGTCGCGCAGCTCGGGATGCCGGCTCTCGCCATAGGTCACGAGCTCCACGGTGCGGAATCCTGCGGAGTGAAGCAGCGCGGTGAGAGTCTGGCTGTTATACAGGAAGCGATGCCCCCAGCCGTAGAAGCCGCGATTCAGATTGAAGCATTCCTGGATTGCTGCGTCCTCCGTCGTCCATTCGCCGCAATGGTATTGCGTCGACCATACCCAGTCGAGGTTCGGTGTCGAGAGCCGCAACACGCCCTGAGGTGAAAGAATCCGGCGGCACTCGCGCAGGAATGCCGCGGCATCGTCGAATGCGAGATGTTCGATGAAGTGTTCGGCGAAAACGAACTGTACGTTTTCGAATGGCAGCGGCCGGGTCACATCGGCGATGAGGTCGACATTCGGATAGGGGAGCAGGTCGATGTTCGTCCATCCCGCCAAGGGAACATCTCCCGAGCCGATGTGCAGTCTTCGCGCGCGATGGTCGTTCATTGGCCGGTGATGAAAGCGCCTGATAGGAAGGCCGAGCACGGATCGTAGCACCTTCGGCAAAAGCGAGTCCCGCTGCCGCTGCGCATGATTGGCCTGGAGCAGGTGTGGCCGAAGATTCCGATCTTCGGCCCGGTGACGCGCGACGGTGTGAGCGATCGGGACGCTCGTCACGGACTCAGCGCCACTGGGCTGCATTGGACCAAGGCTGAGAAGCCGCGAAGCATTTGGTGCTGCAGCCGAGACGTGACTGGACGTTCGACCGCAAAAAATCTCAGAGCTGTCCGAGGGGGTCGGGCGTCCTCGCCGCCGCAGGCAAGATCGGCAGATCTGACCAAGCCCACATGAAGCGAGTCGGACAGATGTGAGCAAGCCCGCCAGCGATGGCGAGGACGCCATCGCGATCGTGCGAGGACGCACGACCCCCATCTTCGGCCACTTACCGCTTGCCCAGACTTCCGAGCAGGGCCTGCAGCGCCTCGGCGACGCGCGCAACGGCTTCGCGGCTGGGAATGGGCACCGCGAGATACGCCTCACCATTCTCGTCGATACGCGATTCGATCCGTCGTGTCGCCGGTCGCGTGGCACCATCGGATTCGGCCGGCAACGCTGCCGCAATCTGTTGCAGGAGCCCCACGCCGTTCTCGAACAGCTTTGCCAGCGGTTCTGCAAGCGAGGTCGCTGCAGTGGGTGTGGCCGGCGACCCGGCAGGTTCTGCGTCGTGCAACTCCCGCACGACGCCGGCGCTCTCGCTTGCATCGGTCGCGCTGACCGCGGCTACCTCTGGCGGTACTTCCGGTTCCTCCACCGTGACAGGCCCAATTTCGCCTGCCACACTGTCGACGCTCTCCATAAAGCGCGTCAGGCGACTTCCTCCGAGAAATACTTCACTCTCTCCGCCATCGAGCACTCCTGCGAAGAGCGACTTCTTGAACCGCAGCCCCGAGAGCATTCCGTGCTCGATCGTCCCTTCCGCCACCAGATTGATCACCCGGACCGGCATCCTCTGCCCCATGCGGTGAACGCGGCCGATGCGCTGCTCGAGCACCGCCGGGTTCCATGGGAGATCGACGTTGACCACCACGCTGGCATGCTGGAGGTTCAGCCCGACGCCTCCCGCATCGGTCGAGAGAAAGAGGCGACAGTCCGGATCGTCACGAAAGCGATCGATCAACCCTTTCCGCTTGCGTCCCTCGACGGATCCGTGAAACAGCACGAATCCCCACCGCCTCTCGTCGATTCTCCTCATCAGCAGCTCGTGCATGCGAGTCCACTGCGAGAAGATTACGACTTTCGTTCCTTTCTCTTCCAGGATCTCCTCGAGAAGCATCATCAGCTCGTCGGCCTTCGTCCCGTGATCCGTCGCTTCATCGAGCAGGTAAGTGCTGTCGCACGACATCCTCATCATCTGAAGCGCGATCATCAAGCGTCGCTGATCGCGCTCGGTGAGAAAACCGTACCTCTTCCATTTCGCGACGATGCGGCCGACGATCTCGCGATTCTCCTCGTGATGGGAGCGCTGTTCGCGTGTCATCGGAACGAACAGATGTTTCTCCAGCCGTTCCGGGAGCTGCGTGAGCACCTCCGCCTTGCGTCTGCGAATCACGATCGATCCCAGCGTCTTCGCGATGTTTCCGAGATTGCGATAGCCGATGACGCGGCCGTCTTCATCCTTCGCCTGATGCGAATGGAGAAAGCGATGTGTCGGGCCGAGCCGGAACGAGTCGATGAACTCGACGATCGAGACCAGCTCTTCGAGCCGGTTCTCGAGCGGCGTTCCCGTGAGAACGATCGCATAGGGGGAGGAGATCTCCTTCACGCTGCGGGCCGTCCTCGTCGCCCAGTTCTTGATCCGCTGCGCTTCGTCGAGAATCACGAGATCGGGTCCCCATCCGCGAATCAGCTCGAGATCGGCGTGCACGGTGTCGTAGTTCATCACTTTGAAAAATGATTCGGAGCGGAACGTCTCGCTTCGGGCGCCGCGCAGGCCCTGGACTACAGCGACCGATCGGCCGGAGAACGTCTCGATCTCACGTTGCCACTGGTGTTTGAGGGACGTCGGACAGACGACCAGGACGCGCTCGACGCCGAGATGTTGCCCCATGATCTCCGCGGCAGCGATGGCCTCGATCGTCTTGCCGAGGCCCATGTCGTCGCCGATCAGACACCGGCCGGCCCGCGCAGCGAAGAGAGCGCCCTCCTTCTGATATTCGTACAGGGACCTCTTCAGCAGGCGGTTGAATGCCTTGCTGGCGACGCCTCGCGGAAACGCTCTGTCGACGATCTCTTCACGCCGTTTCATGTCGCGCACTTCGGCGACGAAGGCGAGAACGTCCTCGTAGATTCGAAGATTCGGGTCGATCTCCCGAGCCTCTGACACGAACCGCTCGAAACGATCGAATCCGTGCGAGGTCAATCGACCGTTCCCGTCGAAGTATTCGGTGGCGAGCCGCCGGAGGCGATCCCGACATTCGGTTCCAGCACGAAAGCGCACGTGACGTTGCGTACCGTAGTCCAGGCTGATGCTGCTGTAGGGAGGCTCGTATCCGGCGAGCAACGCCTTCGTCGTGCCGCGCTTGCCCGACAGGCGCCAGAGCACATACTCGACGTGCTTGCACGTCCCGAGGGCATTGGTCTTGAAATCGGGACATTCGCAGAAGTTCCGACCGGGCAGCGCTCCTCGAATGGCCACGCGATAGGCGGTGCGGCGTTCGAGATTGGTCACGCGGAAGTCCGAGAAGATCGGATGATCGCCGAGATTCTCCAGCGCGAACTTCTGTTCCCGTCCGAATTGCCGCCGCAGCTCGCGCTGCCAGGCATCGAGCGACATGTCGGCCGGCTGGCGTGAGCGCGAGACCCTGGGAGTCACCGCCGTTTTGATTTTTTGCCTTCGCCTCGCTCGCGACGCTGCATGTGCCGGCATTGATGAGAGACCTCGAATCTCCGGAATTCTATTCGATCATCCGCGACCGGCCGCAAGTTCTTCACGTGGTACGTCGATTCGCCAGGGCGATCGAGGAAGCGGAGCGCCGGTGATGGCGCGTGAGCACCATCACCGGCCGGGTCCGAGCGGCTCGCACGCGTCTACTTCGGCGGATCCGTGGCGCGGCTGAGCCAAAACTCGCGCTAGCCCCTGCGATGTCAGTCGATGCCCACCCAGGCGGACCGTCACGCGACTCCGATCGCGAAGTTCACGCGAATCGAGAAGCGAAGCTGCCTGCCGAACCGCTGCTCGACCTCGTACGAGGCCTGTTGTTTGAACCGATCCCACGCGTTCGAGGGGAGATGGGCCTGCATGAACCGCGAACCGAGCGAGAGAAGTCGTGACTCGATCCATACAGCGAGGTCGACGTCCACCTCGTAGGCGCGCTCCTCCCACCGCACGTCGCGAAGACCCGCCCCTCGGAGCGCTTCCGCCGTCGCTTCGAGACTGGCGAAACGAGCCTCCGCGGGAAGCGCGCGATCGAGAGCCTCCTGCAGAGCCGCTCGTGGAATGAACTGATCGACAACCGACTGCCAGAGCTCACCGGGTGGCGCGGCCGACGGACTCTTCGCCCATGTGGAGAGCCCGAGCCTTCCCGCCGGCTTCAACGTATCGGCCATGGCTCGGACAGCGCTGTCAGCGTCGGAAACGTGGGTGATCACGAACGCGCAGGCGAGAGCATCGAAGCTTCGTGGAGGGAATGGAAGCGATGGCAATGCTCCTGCGACAAGCCGCGTGTTGTGCTTTCGCCGGCATGAGCGGAGCATTGCGATGGAGGGATCGAGAGCGATGACGAGCCCTTCGGCCCCGACGAGGCGAGATGCCTCCAGCGCCAGAGCCCCCGTTCCGGCGCCCACATCGAGGAGGCGCTCGCCTGTCCGGAGTGCGAGCAGCGAGACGAGGTCGCGCGCTGGTCGCGCAAACCAGGTTCGCTCCGCCACACGGACCCACGACTCGGCGATCGGATCATAGGAGGCCCAGCTCGTCATCGTCGTCACCTTCACTCTTCACTCTTCACTCTTCACTCTTCGTTATCTGGATGAGCTCTCGAAGCAGTACGAATCCCATAATGAACGCAAGAGGTGCAGTGAGAAGCCCGGGAAAGTATCCGCTTGTCCGCACCGCGAGGATCGGATGGGCGAGGCCGTTGAGCAGCATGGCAAGCGCCAGGAACCAGAGGGGAAAGAGAGCAACGACGGCGCCGGCGCGGATGCCGGGCACGGCCACCACCCAGACGAGGATCCAGAAGAGGTTGAAGGTGACAAAGAAGGTGATGCTCCACGGCTCGAGCCCCAGCAGAAGAGTCTACCGGACGACTTCCGTCCGCGCCTCCTCTTGCGACCAGGGCGCCGCTCTTGCATATTCCAGCCGCCTCGAAACCGAGAACTTCTCTCTCCGAGCCGAGAGAGAAGCAGTGATGCGAGCTCGAGCGCGCCACAAATTTCGAAGATGCAACACAATGGAGGTTTCATGTTCCGTCGACTCGCCCTGTCCGCCATCGTCTGTACTCTGCTGCTCGCGACAGGATCGCCTCTTTTCGCGCTTCGCACCGACGGCCTCACGGTCGTGATCCCCACCATCGCCCGCGTCCCCGGCCTTCTCTCCACGCAATGGCAGACGGACGTTTTCATCGGGAATCGTTTTTCGGTTCCGAAGACGATCACCTTGACGTTCCATGTCGCCGGCGGAGCACCTCGGGTCGAGACGATCGAGGTGGCAGCCTTCTCGGTCGTGACGCTTCGCGACGTGGTCCTTGCCACATTCGGTCTGGAGAATGCCTCCGGGCAACTGCTGCTCACGACGACGACGGAGTCGGTGTTCGAGGCGCGCGCCCGGATCTACAACGTGGGAAATCCGGCAGGGGAGTTCGGGCAGGCCGTTCCCGGAATCGGTCTGGGGGAGCTGCGCCGTCAGGGATATCTGTACGGGTTGTCGGGCATCGCTGGCAATCGCCTGAACACCGGCGTGGCGAACCCTCACGACCGGTCGATCGAGGTGTCGCTGTCCGTCTTCGATTCCGCCAATACGCTTCTCTCCCAGCGCACCATCCCGCTCGCGCCTCATCAGACGGTTCAGGTCGAGCTGTTCTCGTTCGCCGGAATTGCTCCGCGGGAGGGGATCCAGATCGTCTATGCCACCGATGCCAACGAAAACGCCTTCTATGCCTACGCTTCCGAAGTGCGAAACGACACCGGAGATGCGGTGTTCGTCTTCGGAACGTCGCCGAACGTCTGAGTCGGCAGCGATGCGGTGAAAAACTGGCGCGTCATCCACGAAGCCCGCGATGCGCTTTCCTGCATCGCCGCGCTCCCTCGGCAACGGGCTCGATGCGGCCGTGGATACCTACGCGATAGCGGAAGCGCGGTGCGTCGAGGTCGAGAGGTGGCGTGTTTCCGGAGACGAGGTGGACGATCGCCGGCCGGTTGCGCAGAACGAACGGTGCGGGCTCGATCGGCGCCGTGACGAGGACTCCCGTGAGCATCGCGGCGCGCATATTGGCCTTCGGGTCGGGCATTCGAGCACGCCAACGCCCCGGCGACAGCGGGGATTCCGGGGGAGAGCGGGCGTCCCGCGCCCGCCCCTGTCGCATCTCGTCATACTTCGACCAACCTCCGCCCTCTCCGGCGACCGATTCCGCCCGAACCACACACCCGCCGCGATCACGGCGGCGAGACATGCGGCGATGCGAAGCAGATCGATCGGATGCAAGGAGGCAGTCTACCGCGACGAGCGAGTCACTCCACTCGTCGCGCGAGCTGCAGGCTCGGATCATTCGTGGTGTTGTCGTTTGTCGCACCGTAGATGAACGCCCGTCCCGACCTGACGTGCATCTCGATGACATCGCTCCCGGCGATCTGCGCTCCCAGAAGTGAACCGGCATCGCGCTGCACGAGAGATCGTGCCGGAATCGTCACGACGGTCTGGCGCACGACCGTTCCAGCAAGGTCGCGTACGACGACTTCGATCTCCAATGCCTCCAGGGCCGCGATGCCGATGTTGAATCGCGCCCGCACGGGATCAGGAGGAGCGATGAGAATCGCCCTCGTGCCGGCCATGATCGCTTCCGCCTCCGTCAGCGTGTCGATGCTCATCCCCAGCGTGCCGTCCTCCTCCAGATCGTTGTAGATCCTCAACCGGGCGATCGGCGGCATTCCTCGCTCGGGCCGAATCTCCAGTGTCGCCAGCCCGGTCACATCCATGAAGGAAGGGAGATCCTCCCAGGAGACGGTGGCTCGCGGCGAGAGGAGATAGCTGAGCGACGTTTCACGAGATCCGTCGGCCGTACGCAGCAGAATCCGTCCCTCGACCTCGGCATCGGTGGGGTTGTGAAGCTGAGCGGAGGTCTTGAAGTTCGATCCGAAGGCGCCGCGAAGCGAGCCGACGACGGGAGCGATCCGCGTCTCTCCTTCTACCCCCGCCACCGGAGCGGCGAACTGCAGGCTGGGATCGTTGGTCCGATTGTCGTTCGTCGCTCCGTAGACGATCGCCGCTCCGCGACTCACCGTGACCGTGAGGCTCTCGCTCTCTTCCAGATCGTCTCCAAAGAGGGTGCTCGCCGCCGCCTGAAGGAAGACGTTTGGCTCGAGCTCCCGATCGATGGCCCCGAGCACCGACCCCGCCGCGCTCCTCCGCACGAGACGAATCGCCGCTCCGTCACCGAGGGCGCGGAGCCCGATGTTCATCCTCGCGGAGCCGGGATCCGGAGGAGCGATGAGGATGCCCTCCTGTCCCGGGCGAAGCGCCGCGTGAAGTGGAAGCGGAATCGACGACATGCCGCTCGTCCCCGCCTCACCGCCGTCCTGAAAGATCCGCACGAGGGTGACCGGCTCCTGCCCCGGCTCGAACGACAGATCGGCCGAGCCGACGCCGGTCATGCCCAACACATCCATCAGGTTCTCGAATGACAGCGTCTGCCGCGCTCCGAGCATGTAAGGGAGAATCGCCGCGGTCTCTCCCGACCCCGCGCTCCGATACAGGAGCCGTCCCGCGATCGTGCTTTCCGCCGGGTTGTGAAGCTGGAAGGAGGTGCGGAAGAACGAGCCGTGAGAACCGGCCGTCGAACCGACCACGGGAATGATTCTGGTTTCCTCCTCCTCTCCCGGTTCGTAGTGCGTGATGCACGCCACGAAGGCGTCCCCCCCTCCTCGGTTGGCCGTTTGCAGCGCCGAAGGAGTGGTCGGAAAATCGCTCGCCGTAGAAAACCCCGCGACGCAGGCGTTACCGCCGTTGCCGACCGCGATTCTCAGCGCGATCTCGTTGCCGTTCCCGCCGAGGAACGTCGAGTAGTGGAGCTTCGATCCGGCGGAGTCGAACTTGGCCACGAACGCGTCAGTGAGCGGACCGCGGAACGCCGCCTGATACGGATCGACCGTGGGGAAGGTCCGGGAGAAGGTCGAGCCGGCGACGTGCGCCTGACCTCGCGCATCGACGGCGACGCTGAAACACTCTTCGTCGCCGTCCTGCCCTCCCAGGAAGGTGGAGTAGATCAGCCGCCGCCCCTCTGGATCGAGCTTGGTCAGAAATCCATCGGCCGGTCCACCGGCATACTGAGGCTGGAAACTTCCGGCCGTGATCGGAAAATCGGCGGACTCGGTGAGACCCGAGATGTAGGCGTTTCCCGATGAATCGACGTCGATGCCCGCAGCAATCTCGCCGCGGCTGCCACCGAGAAAGGTTGACCACACCAGCGATCCATCCGCTCTGACCTTCGCGGCAAATGCATCTCCCTGACCCAGCGCTCCGGTGCCCCCGAATCGCGTCTGGAATGCGCCGGGCGTGACCGGGAAGTTCATCGACACCGTTGGACGATCCGTCGAACTGGCTTCCCGCGGCGGGAACGGCGGTGAACATGATCGTGAGCGGCTGGTCCGTCGCGGCAGAGGCGAAGGGACAGGGGCGGGGAGCCTGCAGCGGCAGCAGTGCGGTCAGCGCGACAGCGATTCTGATCGAGCGCCTTCCGTGAGCAGGTGCGCGCCTAGTCGCTGTCGGGCGCAGACCGGTTTTCTCTCGCTGCCTGGATGCCGTCCCATAGACGCTCATACTCCGATCGAACGGATTCATCGAGGCCCAGATCCCGCGGGAGATCGAGTGCCCGGATCGTCTCCTGGACATCGGCCAGGTCCTTGAGGCGGTCCGAAGCGGAGAGGCCGGACGCCAGTTTCAGCTCGATGAGCTTGTCCAGCCGGATCACACGGACCTCTCCGAAATCCTCGGAGACCAGCGCCGGCTCCGGGAAGCGAACCGGTTTCGGCTTTCCGTCGCCCGGATATTCTCCGGCGGTGATGAAATCGATGTCCACACCCGTCCCTACGTCTCGCAGTTTCTTCCGGGCACCGGGAAATCTCGGCAAGTACCCTTTTCCAACGAGGACCTCGTGAATCCTGGTCAGTCCGGCGTCTGTCGTCAGGACGTCGATGTCGACCGTCTCACGACGATAGCCGTGGGCGTTCAGCGCCATGGCTCCAACGATCGCGTAATCGATCTCCTCCTCGCGCAGACGTGATGCGAGGCGGGTCAGGGCAGCATGAACGTCATCCCGCCTCATGAAGAAATCGCTCGAGGCTCGAAGCCTCTCCGGGAAAGGCACTTCGATACGCGGCACAGCCTCATTCTAGCTCGCATCTTCACTTCGCGCGCGTCATCGAGCGTCTTCCGTGAGCAGGTGCGCGCGGAGTGGATGATCGGCATCGGCGAAGGCGAGCACCGCCGCGAGCTCGCGCCGTACAGCCTCGGCTTCGGCGGTTTGCCCGGCCTCGCGATGAAGGCGAAGCAGATCGAATCCGACGGCCAGCCACGAGACCTGGGCCGGTCCAAAGCTGCGCCCTCGCTGTTGGAAGGCCTCGTGGAGGACGGCTTGGGCGCGCGCGGCGTCGCCTTTCTCCATCCACGCGCGCGCCAGCGACTGCGAGGCGAGGAAGTAAATCTGAAGACCCGCCGGACGAAGCGCACGGACCGGCGATTCGAGCAGCGCGACTGCCTCATCGACGCGTCCCTCCGCGAGCGCCAGCTCCCCTTTCGCCACGTGGACAAAGGGCTCGATTTGAGCGCGGTCGACCGCCGGCTCGCTCTCCTCCAGCCTGCGAATCGTCGAGCGAGCTTCCGCCGTGAATCCTCGACGGGCGAGGTAGACCGCGGTGGTCGAAGGTGCGGCGTGCGGGACCGAGGCGCGACGCCGCAGCATCTCGTCGATCTCTGGTCCGTTTCCTCGAAGGATCGCAACATCGAGGAGAGCGCCCTCTCGCCAGCCCCGAATGGAGATCATCTCGAACGTCTCCTGCGCGTCCTGCAGTCTGCCGATGGCCAGGAAGAGCCGGCCGGCCGCTTCTGCGGCGGCATTCCGTGCCGGCGCGGGAAGCGATCCGAGACGAGTCTTCCGCTCTTTCAGTTCCCGGATCACTTCAGGGATGTCGTTTCTCATCCAGGCTTCGTGGACCGGATAGTGATCGAGCCACTGAATGCGGGCTTGATACTGACTTGCCGCGGTCGGGAGCCGCGCTTCGAGCAGGCTGCGTCCTCGCTGGATGTACGGTGCTGCCTCCTGATCGAGCGGGCGGCGGCAGGACAACCCGCGGGGATGAATCCCTCAGGTGAGATCGACCGCCAGATGTCGAGGGGAGCTCAGAGGCTACCGCAGAAAAGCCGGCGCTGCGACAGGCGAGGTGATTGCCCTCAGCTGTCTTGATCGAGCAGATCGAGCGTTGCTCCTCCGTCGATCTGCGCAATGAGGCTCGAGTAACTCCAGCGCCCGCCTTCCTTCCTGGCCACCGCACGGACGTGGGCTTTTCCGTTCGGGCCCGAGATCGGGAACTGGATGTCCGCGTCGCCGCTGCCGTTTCTGCTGTTGATCTCCCCGGTCATCCACCATCCCCTCTCGATGGGCGTGCCGAGTGCAGTCTGAAGCTCGGGGTGATTCTGCGCGCGCCGCACCGCCTCCTGGTAGACATCGGACGACTTCATCGCGCCGAAGACGACGCCGATGAACACGGCGATGAGCGCGACGGCGAGCGCGACCATGCCGAGACAGCCGACCGGGATGAACCACTTCCAGTTGCGCGACCACCATCCGCGGGGAGGCGTGGGCTGCGTAGGATGCGAGGGCGGCGGGCTCGTGTCGTCGATCGTCATCACTCCCGGAGATTGTACTCCGGCGGGACGCATTCACCCAGATTGATCTCGCAGCCGTGCAGGGCAGGAGCCAACACGCGGCGTCGCCGGTTTCAGCTCGAGCCGCTCAGCACTTCACTTCGGCGTTCCTTTGCGCGTAGAACCACCAGGTGATGGCGATGCAGCTCGCGTAGAAGGCGATGAACCCCCACGGCAGCGTTGTGGCAGGAAGCCGAACAGGATGAGACGGAAATTGCCACGCACGATGCGAGTCTCGCCCTTGCCGCACGGGCGATCGGTTTCAAAGTCATCGGGGCTTGAAGCAGAGTCCTGGAAGCAACTGCTGATGACTGTTCGCCCAGAGGAACTGATCTGATGCGCGCCGGCAACCTTCTCACAGCGATGCGTCCGGTGGTCCCGCAGCTTCGAGCTCCGGATGTCCCCATGGTGTGGGGGGCGCGGGCACTGGTGTCGTCAGGTCGAACTCCACTCGGAACAGGCGGCCCTGCTCGGGGCGTGCGAGCTCGTAGAGAAAACGCTGACCCGGCTCGATCTCCATCGCCCAGACGTTGACCACCGAAGCGGTCAGGCCCGCGGCCTGGAACATCTGAATGGAGTGCTGGTCGACCGGGAACTCCTGGCGGATCGCGGTTCCGGGCGTGGCCGTGTCGCCGCCGTACATCGTGACCTCGTCCTCCGTTCCATCTTCATGGCGATGATCGTGCTTGAGCCGCAGGCCCGACGCCGTACGCGTCAGGACCCAGGTGCGGCTGTGATCGTCGCCGACGTGGAACGGGATCTTGATCTCGTTCTCGGAGCACTCCCGGACGTGCATGACCAGCGTCTTGCCGGTGAATGGGTCGTCCGCGGTGGGCGGCGGCTCGTTGGCGGTGATTCTGCCTGCGAAAGCCTGGTTGCAGTGCTCCGCGATCCGAGTGAGGAAGACGTCAGCGGGCGCCGTTGCCGGCGCCGGTGTCGCGGTGACCGGTTGCAGCTCCGTACGTTCCCGGCAGGCGGCGAGGAGAAGGGCGGCGGCGAGCAGAGTTGCTGCGAATCTCGACGTTTTCATCCATGAAGCCTATCGCGGGGAGGGACATCGAGGCAACCACCGCGGTCGCTCCTGTGCGACCGCAGAGATACGGGTCACAGCTCGCTGGCGATTCGCTGCGCGAGCGCCTTCGCTTTCTCCAGCTCCGCCTCGAGCTCGGCGCCCGTGTGGACGACGACATGGAAAATTCGATTCCTGTCGACGACGCTGAGTTGGCGCATCGTCGGGGCCCACATCGCTTTGTTGCCCACACCGTCGACCGGAGTCACGTCTGCCTGAAAGGTGACTTGCACGTTTTCGTGCGAACGCGTCATTCCCTCGGAAAGCCTCTTCATTGCCACGTCGAACGACGAGATCGCCTTTTCCGTGCTCTCGAACGCCGGCTGATAGAGTGTCAGACTCACCTCGTCCGTCGTGCGAAGCGACGGCATCTTCACCTCTTCCCCACGCATCTTTCTCTGCAGATACTCGGACATCGCGGTCGCTCTCTTCTTTTCGATCTCCTCCGCATTCGACTTCGGCCAGCTCGCCGTGCAGAGAGGATAGGGCGAGTACTTGGAGGGAGATCTCGCGATTTCGACGCCGGTGCCGATGTCGAAGAATGCACGGAGGAGCTCGTCACTGAGAATCTCACACGGTGTGGTATCGGCCGAAGGTTTCAGCCCCGTCTGTTCCTCGACCTTCCGCGTGATCGTCTCTTCCACGTTCTCGGCGGTCACCGGCTCCTCAGCCTTTCCGCACGCGAGGGCTACCGCAGCGAGAATTGTGATGAACACGACTGCTCTCGGATGTCTCATGGTCACCTCCTTTGTCTGCGGTGGATCGCGGTCCACTGTAGTGGAGCATCTCCGGCCGGGTCAAGGTGCAGGCGATCGCCGCGTAGGGATCTTGCTTCCGGCCATGACGATCGGCCGCCGTGCGCGAGCGCAGTTCTCGCCCCGGGCAGGAGCGCTTGCGCGGCAGGTGAAATGATGCGCCCTGCAGCCTCCCGTCATCCTGAGCGAGGGGGAAGGGTGGGCGTGAGAGAAGGATCTGCGTTCTCCCCCAGTTGCCGATCGCGACGAGGTCGAACGTGCGAAGCGCGATCGTCTATGGCGCGCCACCACGGGGAACATCACCAACCCCGGGTTGGAGATCGTCAGAGCGATCACTGCGGTGACGAATCGACCGCGACCACTTCGCCGTCGAGCGCCATCAGGAAGAGCTCGACCTCGAGCTCGGGCTTCTTCTCGCGCTCGACATCGTCTACGAGGCGATAGTCCATACAGCTCAGCAGAAGAGCCTCGGTCCCGGACGCATGAGACGGTACGCCAACGACCGACAATGCGGCCATCGTCAACAGCAGCGATCGCACGAGCCTCAGGGACATGCAGCCACCTCCAGACATCATAATGCCATGAAGAAGCGCGATGACGTCAACGGGCGGGGCGGATGCTCGACGGGATCAGCGCCGGACTGCGCCGGTAAGGTTCGTCAACACGAAAAAAACAGGGCGGAGAGCCCGAAGCACGTCATCGCGATGACAGAAGACAGAAGCTCCGTCCCTTCGGGAAACCGGCGAATGGGTTACCGCGTCATAGGTTCAATCAGTCTTTGATCGAGGTGACGGATGAAGGTTCTCGCTGTGGTGGCGGTCGTTGTCGCGTTCTCGATGCCTCTACGAGCACAAAGACCGAGCGTGCGAGATGGTCGCATGCTCGGGAACGTAATTACCGCCGAGCAGGCGTTGAAGCAGGCCACCGAACAGCTCGCGGACCGGAAGAAGCGATTCGAGGGCGATCTCGAAGTTCTGCGCCGGCTGCACGCCGCCGACAAGGCTCTGGTCGATTCGCTCCAACCGTCCATCGCTGTGCAGAAGGCCTTCGAGCACGTCGAGGAGGCGGAGCGACTCGCGGTCGAATTCGTCGTGAAACAAGGGATCATTCGTGCGCGCCAGGCGCTGGAGGATGCGCGACGAAGTCCCGCTTCGGCCGACTTCGAGCGCTTGCGTTCTGTCCTGCGCACCGAGGCTCTCGGTCCGGCCTCGCGCCTTGTGGCGCGCAACGCGCTCGGACTCGAAGAGGAAGTGCTCGCCTGGGCCAAGTTGCAGGAGTCGATCTCGGCGCATCTGCGTGCGCTCTCGGAGATCGCAGCGGAGAGTCTTCGCGCAGCGCTGCAGTGAGATTGCCCCAAAGGCGGGAAGATCGTTCGGGGACGGAGCTTCCTTTCGCGAAAGCTCACAAAAGGGCGGCTTGCAGGCGGACCCTCCCGAGCACTTGTCGGCGGTCGGGATCGTCTCGCTGGGTCCTGCGAGAACGGATTGGTGAAGTGTGCCGCGACGTGAGATGCGCCGAGACGTGCGACGCGTGATCGTCGTCTGACAGAAAACAGAAGCTCCGTCCCCACGCCGTCCGCCCGGGATCGAGAGGAGTCTAGCCCGCATTTCTCACACGTCTCCTCCTGCGGCGGCCGGTAGCGGCCTGTCTGCTTCGTTGCACGAGGGTTTCGCTCCTCGACATAGTGTCGACTATGCCTTCGTCGGGAAACCGCCGTGCGCCTCGCATCCAGGCCACTCTCGGCCGCCTCGCGACGAAGACGTGTGAGAAATGCGGGCTAGCACGCCCTCCATCGACGGAAGGGCAGGCTCGGTTTCCGCGGGCGGCGTGGTTCCGCGGCGCAACGGAAGGGTCGAGGGCGTCGATCTGGTGCCGGGGGCGAGGGTCAGCGAACGGCCGGCGTGCCCTTTGGCGTGGAGAGCTCGCGGAAGCGCGGGTCGGCGCGCAGGAAGTCCCAGCGTGGGTCGAGCGCTAAGCTCCACCGCGTGAACGCGTAGCCGTGCTCGAGGTAGAGGGCGATCTCGGCGAGCGCTTCGTCCGTTCGTCCAGCCATCGCCTTCACCCAGGCGCACTCCTGACGGAACGTGGCGCCGTGCACCTGATCCCGCTCGAAGGGAAGGATTCGCACTGCCCGATCGCAGCTGGCGATCGCCTCATCCGCGCGGGACTGCATCGCCAGATTGAGGGCATAGGCGAGGTGGGGCCAGCCGTAGTTCTCGGCGTAAGGCTTGGCGAGCTCGGCGACAAGGATCTCTTCGGCCTCGATCAGCATCTTCTTCGCCTCGGCGTCGAAGCCGCCGTAAGAAAGGGCCGCCGCCGCTTCAGTCCGTCCAAAGCCGCGAGCGACGCTCTCCAGGTAGCTCGGCTCGAGCGCAGCCTCGGCCGCCAGGCGGAACTCGCGAGCATAGACACGGGTGAAGTACTGGGCAGCCCAGTAGGAGTGGACGGGTCCCGCTTCCGCGGCGTCGAGGATGGCACGCGCCCGGTCGATGGCGCCGAAGTGGTCCAGGTAGAGAGCCGCATATTCGCCGGCGATGCCGGGATCGCGCGGGAAGCGTCGCAATCCCGCCTCGGCGAGGGCGACTCCGCGGTCCGCACGCCCGAACGCTGTGGCTGTGCGCACGCCCTCGGCGTACGCCCTCACGTACGCAGGATCGAGGTGCGTCGCCTGCACGAAGCTGTCGATCGAGCGGTCGGCCTCGCCGAGCCGGCGATAGGCGAGGCCGAGGTAGTACTGGACGAGGGAGTCGTTGGGCAGCGACAGCCTGGCCCTCTCCAGTTCCTCGACGGCTCGCGGATAGTCGTAGAACCCTCGGTAGTAGTACTGGGCGAGGGCCACGCGCGCCTCGGGCAGATCCGGCCTCAGCGCGAACGCTCGATCGATGGCGGACTTCATCCGCGCGAGCCGCTCCGGCGACCGGTCCGCCAGGAACCAGTACTGCTTACCGTGCTCCGTCGCCAGCAGGGCGTACGCGTGGGCGAACTGCGGATCGAGGCGGATCGCCTCTTCGAGGAGACGGATCGGCTCCCCGCCGGGATCCGTCACGTCCAGCTGCTGGATCA
>DATKDP010000051.1:0-5884 GCA_035546335.1 Thermoanaerobaculia bacterium
AGCAGATTCTGCTCCGCTCTCTCAGGCTTGATTCGCTCACTGCGGCGCGGTAGGTAATACACCGCTCCTTCCCTCATCCGCTTGTCCCTGCTCAGCTTGCGACCACGTCAAGCCCTTTTCTCGTAAACTACCGCTAGCCTCGAGCCTCTAATTCACCAACTCGCCGGCCTGAATCATCGACTCTTCGGCAGGCCAGCGGTCGCGCAGGATCCGCTCGAAGTAGGGGCGGACGCAGACGTTGTACTTGCGACCGTAGGAGGGAACGAGCTCGAGAATGGCCTTCTCCGCGCAGGTGACGAGCGAGCGCGCTTCGCGATGGCTCATCGAATGATCGTTCTCGATGAGATTGGCGGTCAGATCGACGATCATCCGCAGGCGGCGGAATCGCCGCCTCACCTCGAAAAGCGAGCTGGTGCTCACGTCCGGATTCATTCGTTCGCTCCAAACGCGACGTATTGGAAATCCATTCCGACGAATCCTGCGCAGCAGCGGAGAAACGTCACGCGTCGACTGCTGCGTTTCTTCACCCCGCGGTCTCGCTCTTCGAGGCCGCCGCGGCCGGCTCCGATTTCTTCCCCTCGCCCGTCGGGGTGGACTCCGGCGTTCCAGCTCCGGACTTCTCCCCAGTCTTTGCTTCGGATCCGGATTCCGGCTTCGCTCCACCCTTTGCGTAGTCGGTGATGTAGAAGCCGCTTCCCTTGAATTGAATTGCGGGACTCGAGAAGAGTTTGCGAAGCTCACCCGAGCAGTGCGGGCAACTGGTCAGCAGCGGATCGGAGAACTTCTGAATGTGCTCGGTTCTTTTTCCACAGCTCCTGCATTCGTATTCGTACAACGGCATGGTTCGAGCGTCCTTTCGGTCGCGCTGATCAACAGAGGAGGCTCGTTCGTCATTTCACGTCTACAGTCGCGACCGGTACTGACTGCGGGTAATCCGTCGCCACGACGCGCCCCTCCCGAAAGCAGACCGCCGCCACCGCGTTGTTCTCGCCGCGGTAGTACCAGCAATCGCTCTCGCGTCCCCTGCGAATCAACGTGCGACGCCAACCAGGGCGCGGAGCCCCGATCCTGGCGGCCACCTCCTCGCGGGTCATGCCGCGAACGATGGCCGCGAGCGCATCGCGGCCGACGAATCGAAGGGAGAGCGCGCGCGCGAGGTCCGATCGCGCACTGTCGTCATCCGGATCGCGAAGAACGGCGTTCTGGTAGTACTGAATCGCTTCGTCGATCCGCCCCGATCGCTCGAGCCCGCGGGCGAACTCGAGCTCCAGCTCGGCATACACCTGTCGCGCACGAGCGTTGCTCGGATGGCGTTCGAGAAAATCGGCCACGGCGTCGGCGTATGCCTGCTTTGCGGCCAGACTCTCGGGATTCCCGGCAGCGGAGGCCTGGTAGGCACGCTTCACGTCGAGCACGGCGAGCCATTCCACCTGTTCGTCCGACGTCTGGCTCCCCCGACGGCAGGAAGCCGACGCGGTCAGCAGGACGAGCAGCATCGTAGCCAATGCCGCCCGGCATGCAACCCTTTCGCGTGCGAATGCAGCGCGCCGGCTCTGCTGCACGGCGGCCTCGTTCGCAACCCATCGAGTCATCGTAGACGAAGGTACCACACCGCATTCTGGACCGTACGTTTCGCCGAGCGTGCGAGATCGGCGCAGTGAGTGTTATCTTGACACACGATTGAAGCGAGGCCGATAATCGGCCTCGGTGTGAGCCGCCGGCGGGTTAAGCCGATGCAACGGGAGAATTTATGGCCGTGAGGGGCGAGGAAGTCGCGGGGAAGATCGAATCGCACATCCAGCAGACCATCGAGCGGATGGTCACCGAGATCCGCTCGTCGATCGAAGACGTTCGCTCGGTCATCGATCAACAGCTCGACGCCGCGATGCAGAGCGTTCAGGCCGACGTCAACGGAGCCTCCTTCGCGCCTCGCGTGCGCGAGATCCTGGCCGCTTTCGAGGAGGAGTTGGCGGTTTCCACTCCTGTCTTTCCGGAACCACCGCCTGCACCGGCACCGGTTGCCGCCGACGCATCGAGAGTCAAGGGGGCGATTCAGGTCGTCGAGCGCGGCCGTACGCAGGTCGACGTTCTCAACTCGATGCTCGAGCAGAGCCTCGCCTTCGGATCGCGCGCGGCATTGCTCATTCTGAAAGGCGATGTCTTCACCGGCTGGAAGGGAGTCGGCTTCTCGGCTCATGGAGGGAACGACGAGGCGGTGAAACGGCTCAGCATCGAGCCGGGAACCATTGCTCATTTCGACCAACTCCTGCGGAACGAGAGGGTCGTGGCATGGAGCGGCCCGGAGATCTCGGACCGGCTCGGTGTTCCGCCGCCCGCCGCAGTCGTCCTCCTTCCGATGGTGATCAAAGACAAAGTGGCCGCGGCGATGTACGTCGACGCGACGGACGCGGATCTGTCCAGGCTGGACCGCGCTTCGATCGAGCTTCTCGTCTTCGTCACCGGACTTCTGATCGATACGCTCGCCATACGAAAGAAGACACCCTCACCGAGCTTGACCGAGAGCGATGCAGCCCCCGCTGTCTCGCAGCCCTTCGCGGAATCGACGGGGGGAGTCCGAGCCCCTGCACCTTCGCCCCCTCCTCCACCCCCCCCTCGCCCCTCGCCGCCGCCCCCACCGCAGCCTTCGTTCCCGGGCGCCGACGAGACCATCGCCATCCCCTCGCGATCGGCGTTCATGCCGCCGGCTCCCGCGCCTCCGCCCCCTCCTCCTCCGCCAGCGCCACCGCAGTCGAGTTTTGCGACGACCGTGGTGCCGGCGCTCAACATACCCTCCCCTCCGGCGGAAGATCTCGGAGATCGAACCACCACGCAGTACATTCCTCCTCCGGGCCTCGCGCGCGGAGGAGCGTTCGCACCCGCCGGTGATGAAGGAAAGCGGCACGACGAAGCGAAGCGATTCGCGCGGCTGCTCGTTTCGGAGATCAAGCTCTACAACGAGTCGAAGGTGGATCAGGGGCGCAAGAACAAGGATCTCTACGAGCGCCTCAAGGAAGACATCGACCGGAGCCGTCAGATGTACGACGAGCGAATCGGCGAGGATGTCCGGAAGGGCTCGAATTACTTTTACGAAGAGCTCGTTCGCATTCTCGCAGACGGCAACGCCGATGCTCTCGGTCTGTAGCTCGCCGCGGGCGCGGAAGTCCGCTCCCCCCGGGGGTTGGGTCTGAGCATGGCAAGCACCCGGACGAAGCGATTGCGCTGCCTTGCGGCATAGCGAGCCCGCGGCTCTGTCCCTCGCGCACATGCTTCGCCCTTACGAGGAGCGCAGCAATTGCCGACCACAGATCCTTCGCTCATTGACCCCGCACTCCCGGCTCGAAATCTGCACGATGCGAAAAAACGATGAGCTCCGGTTCACGACTTCGGTCTCCGCGCGCGAAGGTGATCCTCGTCGCCATGGTCGTCCTTCTGGTGACGGCCGCCCTGGTCATGCTTCTGGAGCGCACGCGGCCGCCCTCCCTGGAGCCTCTGGACGTTCCCGGGGCACCCGCTGATCTGGTCCGCTTCCGAGACTCGTTCCTCGACGGCCTCGAGGCAATTCAGGAGGGGCAGGGAGATGCGGCGGTCTCTCTTCTCGATTCGTTCTCCTTCGGAGATCGCGACGTCGAGCAATACCGGCTCTACTACCTGGCCACTGCGTACCAGTTGAACGGGAGCGAGGAAAAGGCCCGGACGACACTTGCCGAGCTGTGGGATCGCCCGCCGACGCTCGTCTATCGCGACGACGTCGGGTTCACGCTGGGCGATCTCTATGCTGCCAGGGGAAGCTGGCGGCGCGCGGCCGAAGTTTTCGGTACCCTGGCCAGCAGGGCCGAGCGGGCGGAGATCGCCGCGGACGCGAGGTCGCGTTATCTCCGAACGAAGTTTTACACCGGCGATCCGGGAGCGATCCTGCTGGCGGCGAAAAACATCTGGGTCGAGAATCCGGCCGCACCCGGCGCGACCGCAGCCGGCGCGCTTTTTCGCGACCTCGCATCGATCCCTTCCGGCCAGCGAATTCCTCTCACCCCCGAGGAGCGCGCTCGCAGAGCCGTCGGCCTGCTGCAAAGCGGCAAGCCGGAGGATGCGGTCGCGGAGCTCGATCGTCTCGATCCCGCGAGCCTGGGGGAGTCGATGCGCGAAGAGGTGTTTCTGCAGCGCGGCCTGGCGAAACAGCGGCTCAGGCGCTACGAGGAATCGAACGAGAGCTTCGAGCACGTCGCCTCCGGGAGCTATCGTCACGCTGCACCCGCGCTCTTTCACGCGTCGATCAACTATCGACGGCTCGCGGCCTCGATCACGACCACGCGGTACCGCGTCATCACCGAGAAGGTCCGCAGCGGAACCCGGAAGGTGAGGAAAGGAAAGAAGACGGTTTCGAGGCCGGTGTACAAGTTCGTCAAGAAGGAGATCAAACTGGTCGACGCGGCTGCAGTTGCCAGGCAGGAGGCATTCGACCGGCTCGAATCGGAGCGCCTCAAGGACGTCCTTCAGATTCCAGGAGCTCCCGATCTCCACCGAAAGGCGCTTCACCGTCTGATCGAGAAGGCGACGGAAAGGAACCAGGACGAGTATCTCCAGGAGCTGGTTCCGCAGCTCATCGAGATCGAGCCGGCTGCGGACCCGGCGCTTCAGCGCTTCTGGGACAAGGCCTGGACCGCATTCCAGCGCGGTGACCTCGCGGGCGCGGAGGAGGGCTTCTTCTTCATCTACTCCACCTATCAGAGCCCCAATGTACGGCGGCAGGCGCGCTACTGGTACGCACGAGCCATCGAACGCCGCGGCCGTCGAGAGGAGGCAAAGCGAATCTACCAGCAGTTGGCCGATGCCCCGTTCGAGGATCTCTATGCCCGTTTCGCCACGATGCGCGGAGCAACTCCCGCCAACCGTGACGGCTACGCTCTCGCAGGCAAGGAGGACACCTGGCGCGATGTCGCCGAGACGGAAATTCCGGAGGAGCTCGTGCTCGCCTACCAGCTTGCGGCGCTGGGCGCCGCCCGGGAGGCGCGGCAGGAGGTTCAGGCGAAATCGAACGAGACCAACCGCCGCTTCTCCGACATGATCCTCGGCGAGCTCTATTTCAGCGGCGGCTCAATCACCCTGGCCCATCGCTACCTGCGACGGGCCTATCCCAAACTCGCCACGGTCGAGCAGGATGAAGTGCCGATCCATTTCCTGCGGATGTACTACCCGATCCGCTACGAGGAATCGATCCGCCGCATGGCAGCGCGCCGTGAGCTCGATCCCTATCTCGTCATGGCGCTCATTCATCAGGAAAGTGCGTTCGACCCTGACGCACGCTCCTCGGCTGGCGCACGAGGCCTGATGCAGCTGATGCCGGCCACGGCGAAGGAGATCGGCCGAAAGCTCTACGGAATCCTCACCGAAACCCGCCTCGACGATCCTGAGGTCAACATCGACCTCGGCACCTACTACATCCGCCAGCTCATCAATCTGTTCAACGGTGACGAGCTTCTCGCCGTGGCCGGCTACAACGGCGGCCCCTACCGCATCCGACAGTGGCGCCAGCGCGATCGGGCGAAGTCTCCCGACGAGTTCATCGAAGGACTCGCGCTCTCGGAGACGCGCAACTACGTGAAACGCGTCGTCCTCCTCCGCTCCTCCTACGCGCGCTTTCAGCCGCCGTAGGGAAACCAGAAACCAGAAACCAAGAACCTTCTGGAATCGCGAGCCCGAGAACCTGGGGATATTAGGTTCTTGAAACCGAAGTCTGAGGATTCGTCTCTCAGAGTTTTGATCATAGAAGCCGGGCGCGGGCTCGGGCACGGGTGGCTCACTCGGTTGGGCGCCGGGATTTGATCAATTTGGTCAGTATCTGTGCGATGCGGTCGAGAAAGGTTCAGTCCCAAAGCAGGCAACCGGC
>DATKDP010000052.1:0-8442 GCA_035546335.1 Thermoanaerobaculia bacterium
TTCTGTGCGATGCGGTCGAGAAAGGCCTTGTGGTCATGCGGAGAACTGAGATACTCAACTCCGACCAGGTTCAGTCCCGAAGCAGGCAACCGGCGCCTTTCCCGAGCCCGCGCCCGGACCCGAGCCCGCGCCCGGCCTTTGGCTCTCAAATTTCAAATATTTTTGGCTAGCCCTAGACAGTTGCCGATCGCAGATCCTTCGCTCACGCCCACCCAACCGCCTCGCTCAGGATGATGGGGGTTGTCATTACTCTCGGGTTCAGCGCGCATGCTGTGAAAAGGCTCAGGATGACGGGAGCTATGAGAAGTGAGGGCTTTTGCGCTGCGTTGCGGATTTGCAAGTCCGCTGCTTGTCCCTCGCGCAAATGCTTCGTCCCTACGAGGGGCGGGCGGTCGCGCGGACGCGGCGCGACGCCAGTCGCGGCACGAGGAGGCGCCAGAGCACGAAGCCAGCGAGATAAAAGGCGACGAATGCCGCAATCCCGTAGAGAAGCGCACGCGCGTGATGCTCCGGCAGGACGAGCGCCAGCGCCGCCGTTCCGCCGCACCAGATGATGAGTCCCCGCAGGACCATCGGCCACGCGGTATCGATCGTGAACCAGAGATCGATGATCCGGTGGAGCGCGGCGAGCGCGCGGATCGCGAGGTACACACCGGCGACGAAGAGCGCGGCAGCGATGAGCCAGTTCACGTTTCCGATCCCCCTTCGAGAAAGTCGAGAATGCGTACGATCCCCCGATCGCCGTCGACCTCGACGCGCATCCCCGTCCTGATGCGTCGCGTGCAGTGCGCGACGTCGACGACGCAGGGCATGCGGTACTCGCGCGCCACCGTTCCGGCGTGCGAAAGATAGCTTCCCACTTCGACGACGGCCGCACCGGCGGAGAGAAAGAGCGGCGTCCAGCCGGGATCGGTGTAGGGGGCGACGAGGACCTCTCCCGGCTGGAGCGTCGCATCGACCGCTGGATCGAGAATGACGCGCGCGAGGCCGGCGTAGGTTCCCGGCGATGCGGATTGTCCGGTCAGAATCTCCTTCGGTTCCGGCTCCGCTGTCTGCGCGCGCAGCGCGACCCCGATCGTCCGCGCAGCAGGCGTTTTCGTCACGCGAAGATGCTCGAGGCGGCGCTCACGGATGCGGTCGTCGATGTCCCGCCACGCGAGCCGCCCGGCCTGAAGCGCCTCGAGCTCGGTGAAGCGCAGAAAGAAGACGTCGTCGCGGCACTTGAGCTTTCCTTCGCGGAGCAGCTCCGACTCGATTCCGAGGATCTTTTTCCGCACGACGCCCAGCCCCATGATGTGGTAGGAGCGCGAATTCTCACGCAGCTTGAGAAAATAGCGGACGCGCCCGGACGCGCCGCGGATGAGGCGCCACCGCAACCGGAAACGTCGCTCGAGAGGCAGCCGCTCGAGCGCGCTGCGGATGACGATCTCCAGCTCGCCGCGGGCGTCGATCGCAGGCGCGGGCTGCGGGTGGATGACTTGCGATCCCCCGCCCTCGCTCATGATGACGTTGGCGTGTCGGGATGATGGACCGATTGCGCGCGCACCAGCGCCGAGGTGGTTGCGGATCATCGCGATCACCGGCGCCGGATTCTCTTCCCACCGCGGCGAGCGCAGCTCGAATTCCTTCAGCGCACGGTGACCGTGAACGGCGAGAAAGCGATCGAGCGCGGCTGTGAAGTCGCGCGCCGACGAATCGTCACGCAGACGTGCGAGCGCTTCCGCCGGGGGCAGTGAGGAAATGATGTCCGCCACGCCGGGCGTCGCGAGCGCAACTGCCGCGAGCGCCTCCACCTCGCGCCCCATGTCCGCCGACAAAATCCCTTCCGAACCGGAGCAGAGCAGCGAGATCGCCTGCGACGGCAAGGCGATGAGCCAGCGGCGGAGCATCGCATCGAGGAGCAATCTCCACGGCATCATGCGAATGAAGCTCCCGTTGATCCAGAGAACGAGGTACCCCACCGGCTCGAAGAGATTCGGCAGAAGCCACAGGCGGAGGAAGGACTCGAGCGGTCCCTTGTCGCCATCCTCTTCCACTCGACGGCAGAGCGATCGGTAGCCGTCCATGAAGTCGTCCGGCATCCCCCGCGTTCGCGCGTGCAGAACACCGACGGTGAGCGAGCCGAAGACGAAGGCAGCCAGCGCAAGAGGAAGCCTCGCGGGGGAGATACGGAACGCCGGCTTGGCGCGGAGATAGAAGAGGTCGGCGAGCTCCTCGTCGGAGAGATCGAACGGAATCAGAGGACGGAGGCGATCGAGGTCGAAGTACGGACGCCCGCCGATGATGCAGATCATAGGCGGCATGCAGGCCGTCAGCAGGTCGGCCGTGAGAGGCGTCAGCGGATCGGTGAAGTTCTCCGCGATCGCCTTGAAGAGGACGAACTTTCCGCGGACCGGCGCGGCCTGCTTCGTCTGGAGCGTGGTGATCGGACGCGACTGGAGAAGATGAAAGCGTCCGCCGGCGATCGCCCACTCCACGTCCTGCGGCGTGCCGAAGTGCGCCTCGCATTGCAACGACCACTCCGCCACCGTGGAGATCTCGTCATCCGAAAGTGTTTCCCGGCAGCGCTGCTCTGCCGGCACCTCGGCGAGCCGCTCGTCGCTCCCTTCGACGAGGCGCGGGAGGATCATGAACTGTTTGTCGGCGATGCGGCGCTCGCGCAGGTGAAGACCCTCTCGTGCGACCACGAAGCGGTCCGGCGTCACGCGACCGTCGACGATCGCCGCACCCATTCCCCAGCTCGACTCGATCACGATCTCGTCACGAGCGCCGCTGACCGGATTGGCGGTGAAGGCGATTCCGGAAACATCGGAGCGGACCATCTCCTGGACGACGACCGCCATCGTCACCGCCTCGTGAGCGATTCCTCGCGACGCGCGGTACTCCACCGCCTCCGCACTCCAGAGCGAGGCCCAGCAGCGCCGGATCATCTCCAGAAGACGATCGCTGTCGACGTAGTAGTACGTTCCATGTTGTCCCGCGAAGCTGGCGCCGGCGAGATCCTCCGCCGTAGCGGAGCTTCGGACGGCGCAGGAAACGTCGCGGTCGCCGGCGAGCCTCGCGTGCGCGTCGAGAATCTGATTCGCCAGCGAGGGAGAGAGCTCGCTACCGATGATGCGTTGCTGTATCGCTGAGGCGCGATTGTGGGCAGGAGCGTCGTCGAGCTTCCGGATCTCCTCTCGAAGATCGAGCGAATCGAGGACCTCGGCGAAGGCGTGCGTGGTGAGGACGAAGCCGGGCGGCACGGGAAAACCTCGCGAGGCGAGCTCGCCGAGGTTCGCCCCCTTCCCGCCGGCGAAGGAGGTGTCGCCGGCGCGCAGGTCGTCGAGGCTCACGATGACCGGATGCATGTTCGACTCGCCAGCATTGCACAAGTGGCCGAAGATTCCGATCTTCGGCCTGGTGACTGACGACTCAGTAGGCCATGGGCACGATCGTCCAAGTGGCCGAAGATCGGAATCAGAAATCGAGGCGAGCGAGATTCTTCCCATGGTGCATCGCCTCGTCCGTCACCGGGCCGAAGATCGGAACCTTCGGCCACTTGCTCCATCGTGTTCATCGTTCACCGCCTCGTCCGTCACCGGGCCGAAGATCGGAATCTTCGGCCACTTGCTGCACTATCTCCCATCTAAGCCGAGGTGGAGCTCGCCGAGCACGCCCTCGGGCTTCGGAGCGGATCCGAGTCGCGATGTGCCGACGGCCACTGGGTCGCGATCGATGGCGGCGTGAAGTTCAGCAGGGACCGTTCGCGGGGCCGCCTCATGCCGTCGTGCCGCTCGAGTTTCGGCGATCCCGCGAGATTCAGACTCTGCAACCTTGCCGTGCCCCTCGTAGGGACGAAGCATTTGCGCGAGGGCCCGCGCCTGAGAGGCGAGAGGCGAGAGGCGAGAGACGAGAGGCGAGAGACGAGAGGCGAGAGCGCATCCCCTTGCCGTGCCCCTCGTAGGGACGAAGCATTTGCGCGAGGGCCGGAGCAGGGGGCTTGCGACGCCGCAACGCAGCGCAATCGCTTCGTCCGGGTGCTTGACATGATGTACCCAACCCTGCGCGGCTGGTCTCCTTGCCGAAGGCGAAATACGATTCTGCCAGAATCGAGTTACCATACCAGTATGAGGGCCATCACCGTCAAACTGTCCGAGTCGACCCTGCAGCGCCTCAGAGAGGAAGCCCGCGCGACTGGACGCAGCGTGGCGGCCCTGATTCGCGAGCGCGTGGAGGTTGCCTCCGAGGGCGCGACGCAGTCCGTCCATGCGCTGGCTGGGGACCTTGCCGGCAGCGTGAGAGGGGCTCGAAAGCCGGCAACGAACCAGCGACGGAAGTTCGGTCGCTCGTGATCACGATTTGCGACACCGGCCCGATCGTCGCGTATCTCAATCGCAACGATCCGTACCACGCCTGGGCCATCTCGGTCATGAAAGAGGTCCGTCCTCCCATGCTGACCTGTGAGGCAGTACTCACGGAGGCCGCCTATTTCCTGCGCGATGACGGACTCGGCATCGATCCGCTGTTTCAGCTCATCGAGCGCGGCGCGCTTCGAGTCGATTTCGATCTAGCGAGCCAGTGGCCGCGGCTGCGAGCCCTCATGAAGCGCTACGAGCGAATGGATTTGGCGGACGCTGCGATCGTTGTCATGAGTGAATTGCATGTCCGTTCACGCGTGCTCACCGTCGACCGCAACGATTTCAGCATCTATCGCCGTAATGATCGACAGGTGATCGAATTCATAGCACCACCGAGACGGTGACAGCGGCAGGCGCGCGAATCGCCCACCTCGCAGCCCTGCCGGGCTGCGTTGATGATGTTCGGTCGCCTGGCTTACGGTGGTGGCGCTTCGCGCTCACCACCGGTTGGATTCCCTGCGTCGCCTCGGGACGACAAGGCCGTCCGGCCAGGCACATCGCAGCAATTTCAACGGGCTCGCGATGGTTAGGCCGGGATGCACCCTCGGAGCTCGGATGTAGCGATGATGAGCGCGATTCGACAGCAAATGAGGACGACCTCGAGAGGCGACGAGAGCTTGCTCTGGTCGCTGCCGAGCGGCTATTCTCGGCCGATGGGCAAGGAGACTCCTGCGAGCGGCGAGTGGATTCGACTCGTCACGGGCGATGTTCATTCGCTCTGCCGGCCCGGGCTCGAAGCTGCGATCGCCGAGACGTACAGCCAACATCGCTGGATCTATGACGCGCTGATCGGTCGGAGCGATTCGACCGTTTTCCGCGGACGGCATCCCGTCGTCGGCGGAGTGCTCGCAGACCAACGCGTGGTGATCAAACGGATGTATCACGGCGGCGTGTTGGCCCGCATCGGCGGAGACGCCTTTCTGACTTCCGCCCGCGCGCGGGCGCACGTCGAGCTCGCCGGCTATCTCGCTGCGCACGGTGTAGCAACGCCACCGGTCGTGTTCGTGTCGTGGCGCCGGATGAACGGTTTCATCCGTTCGGAGATCGGCTTCGAGCGAATCTACGGAGCGATCGACGCCGACGAGCTCTTCTTCGGCGAGCGTCGTGCACCCGAGGGGTGGGAGGGGCGGGCGGCGGCGATCGGAGCGCTCCTCGCGCGGTTGCATCAGATCCGTTTTCTCCACGCCGATGTGAATCTGATGAACTTTCTTTTCGCCGGCGACGGAAAGACGTACGTTCTCGACCTCGACAAGACGACGCTGCGCCGCCGGGCGCTCTCCCCCGGGGAGCGGAACCGAAATCTCGAGCGTCTCGAGCGCTCGATCCGCAAGCAGGGACGCAACCATGATCCGGCAGTCGCGGAAGGGATCATCCGCGAGATTCGCTCCGCGTATCGACGAACGCTGAATGCATCGAGTGACGCGGCGGGGCTCGAGCTGCTCATGTCGTCGTCTCTGAGCAAGGAGATCGAACGGCTTCCGCCGGTCTGATGCCGAAGATCGACGCGCGCCGGATCTGCCTGGTTCGACTCTCCTCAATCGGCGACGCCGTTCATGCGCTCGCCCTTGCAAACGGGCTGCGGCGAGGGTATCCGGACGCAGAGATCACGTGGGTTCTCGAGCGTGTACCGCATGATGTCGTTCGCCATCAGCAGGCGATCGATCGCTTCATCGTTTTCGATGCCCGTGCAGGGATCGGCGCATGGAGCACGCTGGTTCGGGAGCTCTCGCGCGAACCATTCGATCTGGTGATCATTCCACAGGTCAGCTCGAAGGCTGCCCTCGTCGCCATGGCCACCCGCGGTCGCGTGAAGCTGGGGTTCGACCGAGGCCGCTCGAGGGAGATCCACGCGCTGGCGATCAACCAGCGGATCGATCCCGGCCCCCTCGCCCACGCGCAGGACCTCTTTCTGGAATTTCTCGACTGGCTCGATTTGAGCGGTGAGCCGGAATGGAATTTGCGGTTCACGGCGGAAGAAGAAGAGCGATCGTCCGACTTCTTTTCGCGCATCGGCATGCCCGTCCTCTCGCTCGTCGTCGCCTCGGCGCATCACGAAAAAGACTGGCTGCTGGAGCGCTACATCCATCTCGTCGACGCGGCCGCTGAACGCTTCGATCTTCAGCCGGTTCTCGTTGGAGGTCCGTCCCGCCGCGAGCGGGAGATCGCCGAGACGATTCTCGCAGGATCGCGATCGAAACCGATCCTCGCGCTCGACAATCCGATCCGCGATACCTTGTGGAAGCTTCGGGGATCCGCCGTGGTCGTCTCTCCCGATACAGGCCCGTTGCACGCGGCGGTCGCCATGAATCGCCCGACGATCGGACTCTACGGCCATACCGATCCTCTGCGCACGGGACCGTACCGGAAGTTCCGCGATCTTGTGGTCGACAAATTCCGTCTCGCCGGAGAAGAGGACGAGCCGATCACGCGGAGGACGAAGCGTGGACGGATGTCGCTGATCACGGTCGACGACGTCCTGGCGAAGATCGAGAGGGCGCTGAACCGCTGATTTGCGTTTCCGCTCCCTTACAATGCCCGCCATGTTCCGTGCGGTCGCGGTCACGCTGGAGATGATCAAGTTCCAGCACACCGTCTTCGCCCTTCCCTTCGCCTTTCTCGGCGCCTTCACCGCTGCAGGCGGAGTCCCGGAAGCGAGGACGATCCTCTGGATCCTCGTGGCGATGGTCGGCGCCCGCTCGGCCGCGATGGCCTTCAACCGGCTGGCCGACGAGCGGATCGATGCCGCAAATCCGCGAACGCAAAGCCGCGCACTCCCTGCGGGGCTCGTCTCGCGCAGCTTCGTCGCCGCATTCACCATCGCCTCGATCGCCCTCTTTCTGCTCGCCGCCTCGATGCTCAATCGCCTCGCCTTCCTTCTCGCCCCCCTCGCCCTCGTCATCATCCTCGGATACTCGCTCACCAAGCGCTTCACGTCTCTGTCGCATCTCATCCTCGGACTCGCCCTGGCGATCGCTCCCGCAGGCGCCGCGATCGCCGTCTCGGGGCATTTCGACCCGCGCATCCTCCCCCTGGCCCTTGCGGTTCTTTTCTGGACCGCCGGCTTCGACGTTCTCTACTCACTGCAGGATGTTGCGTTCGATCATGCGATGCGGCTGCACTCGATTCCGGCGGCAATCGGCCCGCACCGCGCCCTCCTCGTCGCCCGGCTGTTCCATCTCATGACGATTGCCTCTCTGGCTCTGTTCGGGATCGCGGCCGGTTTCGGATGGCTCTATTTCGCAGGCGTCGCTGCCGCCGCGGCGCTTCTCGTGTGGCAGCATTCGATCGTCTCCGCGGACGATTTGTCGAGGATCGACGCCGCCTTCTTCACGGCGAACGGGATCCTCTCGATCGTCCTCTTCGTCTTTGGAGCGTGTGATATTCTGATTCGGAGCTCGGGATCCCCGTAACGACACCGTCCGAAACCTCCGGTGATCGCAGGCCGCCCGAGGTGCGCCGGAGGGAAGGTCCGCGAGAGCGGCACGGGGTGGGAGTGAGCGCGCTGGCTATGGTGCAGACTCTTCCATTCAGGCACATCGCGGTCGAGGGGCCGATCGGCGTGGGAAAGACCTCGCTGGTCGATCTTCTGGCGAAACGCTTCCGCGGCACGAAGGTTCTCGAGGACGTGGAGAATCCGTTCCTCGCCGATTTCTACAAGGACAAGAGGGGAGCGGCATTCCGCTGCCAGCTTTTCTTTCTCCTCTCGCGATACGACCAGCAGAGGAACGTCGCCCAGCGCGATCTCTTCACTACGCTCACCCTCTCCGATTACAGCTTTCCCAAAGACAAGATCTTCGCCTACCTCACCCTCGACGACTCCGAGCTGATGATCTACAACCGCCTCTACGACGTGCTGGTCGAGAGCGTCCCGAAGCCCGACCTGGTGATCTATCTGCAGGCGAACATGGATACGCTGCTCAAGCGCATCAAGCGGCGCGGTTACGACTACGAGAAAGCGATCTCTCCGAGCTACCTCCAGGAGCTGAGCGAGGCGTATGCACACTACTTTTATCGCTACGACGAAACGCCTCTTCTCGTGGTG